>NZ_JAMQON010000002.1:325425-650850 GCF_031624395.1 Halomicroarcula saliterrae | reverse complement strand
CTGATTTAGACTTAGCGACCGTAACACGGGTGAAGAGGCGGATTTCGGATGTCAAACCAATCTGTCTCTTCGCTTTCTACCGAGATAACGCAGTCGTAGCTGTCGCGGCTAGCGAAACTACAGTGCCACTGGTTGAAATACGAACCGCTCGAACTACTGACGAATCACTATGGTGTCCTCAGAGTGGCAGACACCAACGGTGCTGCCTACGTCTACACAATCGAGGTCCTCCCGTTCGAAACTCGATATCTCGACCCAACGCTCAGCGGGTATCTGTTAGACGCGAACGACCGATGCCCGATCTCCGCACCAGAAATCGCCACGAAATCCCGTCGTAACGCTTACGGCGACTATGTTGACCGCCTATCCGAATACTGGGGAATTCCGGGTGATGAACTCCGGGCACAATTCAGTGATATCCCTGGATTGGCGACATCGACACTTGGACCACTCCCCGTGGTGGAGGACCTCTCGAACCCTGACCGTGTCACTGAACGATTCCGAAGCATCCCAGACAGTTACCAGCGGAAACGCCATGACGTCCGCAGCGTCAAAAAGAACATCGCGTTTCACAAATCCCGGTGTCGCCGCACCCCATCACTCGGCGCGTTCCAATCGTTCGCCCTGTATTTATTCGACCTCAACGAATATGCAACCATCGAAAGCGATGCCCAGCTCCGAGAGCTTATCATTCAGGGTGGCGAAATCTTCTATCGATGCCTCTACGGTGACTTGTGGGCTGGCGGACCAACCCCGTGGGAACCATTTACCATCGCGACGACGGAAGACCTCGACACGCGTGACCGCCGGGTCGTCGACATCGTCGAACACCAACCAACGTCTAACGGGCAGTTAGCGGACCGCTGGGGCTTCGAAGACGGGAAAGCCGTCTGGACCTACCTCCAAGACGAACTCAACGGCCTGACTACCCGGAACTCTGACCAATTCATCTGTGCGACGGAATCTGCTCGCAAATACGTAGAAGGACTCGCAAACGACGGCAAAATCGAATTGAGTAAAGAACCGCCTCGTGTTCCGGGACAAGGCCGAATCAATCTCGAGGTCTCCACCCAGGAAAAGAATGATAGTGACTCTGGAGTTGACTGGTCTCGATTATGACATCTCTAACTCAAATTCACCCCACGAAATCGCCATCCCGCGTTAACCTTTATTTAGTAAGTCTACGTATAATCAGGGACCCGTGGAGTATCTAAAACTGTGACATTACAGTATGCGAGATTCTATCAATTGTACGCCGCAATCAAACTGCTCACCGAAGACGACTCATATACTAATGACTCGCTTCGGTCAGCTCTTGTCGAACGGAAGAACCTGGGTGCAAATCAACCTGACTCAGAGGAAGGCGCAGAGGACGTAATTAAGGAATTACAAAACGCCTTGCTACTCCTCGAAGACGACGACAACATCCGGCTTACCGCAGATGCCGATGTCACCCACAATTCGGAGTTGTTATACTCTGGAAAGGAAGTAAGCGAATCAATTCAGGCAGCCGATGACACGGAAGCATACGAACGAATCCTCACTAATCTCACGTACGCCCACCCAGAGCTGCTTAGCATCGCTAAAGAAGTATATCGAAATAAGCCACTCGAAAAATACGAAATCAAGCGACAACTCGCTGGACTAGATCCCTTCGGCAACAAACTCAATGACTTTACTATCGATGTCGGAATCAATCTTCTCACCGACGCGGATGTCCTCAGAAAAACTGACCGCGGATACGTGGACGGTACGTGCCCAATCACGCTCCTAGCCCACATCCTCTACGAAGAATACGAAGCTATCACCGGCAATGATAACGGTGTCACGGAACAGGAACTCTTCGAACGCTTGGAGTTGATGTATGGGGTTGAGAAATCAACCTTCGAGAAACACCTCTCACGATTAGAGAGAGCTGGGTTCGTCACCCCCAGCAGTTACGGCGAACTGACCATTGACAAAGACGCATTCACCTCTGCCCGAATCCATGAGTAAATACGACCAATTCGGCGTCGATACGAACCCCTTCGAACGAACCATTGCAGACGAAGAAACTGCAACCACCTATGATATCGTCGGCCGCGAAGACCAGGAAGCGCGTCTCGACGACTTCGTGCAAGACGCACTGCAGCACCCTGAGAATATGAGTCGGGCACTGGTCTTCGGCGATTATGGGACTGGCAAGAGCCATCATCTCATCCAATTACGGGAACGCTTGAAAAACGGCGTTAATGTCAATGGAACAACTCACCATGCCATCGGAGCATATGTTGGGAACCTCGGGTTGAGTATTCGAGCCCTATACAACGAAATAATCGAAGAAACCCTTGACTTCGCCCCGGAACTAGAAGATTTGGTAGAAGATCTCGACCCAGTCGAACCCGAATCTAGCGTTGAGGAAACCTTCGAGATGGAACAATTGATGAAAAACGTGGCGACAAACCTCCGAAAACTGTCCCAAGAAGCGACCTCAGGGCACGACTATAACAGCATCTTCATTTTCATCGACGAAGCCGAGGACATCGTCAATGCTGACGAATCAAAAGTCAAAGACTTCGTCCGATCGTTCCTCCACGTTGTCAACGAGCTCAGTGCAGCACGCATTCACATCCTCCTCGGGTTCTCACAGAAAGCAAAAACCCGAATTACGGGGTATGAGGAAGAAGACGGCCAACCCCTCGGCAATGCGCTCTTCCAACGATTCGCGCAACGTCGCCCGATTCGACTGGGGAATCTCCTCGAAGATGACGTGAAAGAATTGCTGGTCGACCGACTTGACCATCATCGCACAACAAACCAGGGCGAACTCTACCCTATCGTCGAGGACACTGTCCAGGTCGTCCAGTCGCTTACCAATGGGCACCCACGAGAGATTCTATCGATTTACGCCTCAGCACTCCAATACGCGGCTGAAGCGGATTTGGAAGCCGTCAATGGCGACGCCATCTTCTACGCAATCCGGGGCTTTGACTCGCTCGTCCGTGATGAACAGATTTTATCGACGACTGCACTCAGTGACCTCGAACAGGCGCTCCGCGAATTCGACTCAGATGCTGCGAATGACTTCGAAAATCTACGGGGCCGACTCATCGGTGAAGACGACCAGATTACACAAGAAGGGTTCACGTGTGACCCCGAAGCGTTGCTGCAACCAATTTCAGTCACAAGCGATACCGACCTCAGAGTTCTTGAACGAATCGACGAACACGGCCGATACTGTTATAAACTCCATGACGAGGTGAAGGACTTCCTCTTCGGGACATCGGGTGGTGAGGGCACACTCATCGCCGATCTCGATATCCGGGCCACTAGCGCTGAGAACAAATATCAAGCCCCGATGACTCGAGGCTTCGCAATCGCCCTCCGGGAAGCTGATTACGCCACTATATTTCCAGACCCAGTTCAGGTTGAATACGAAGATTATCAACTCGAAGCTTGGTTGGTGGAATACCAAGTTGGGGAAGGCTATCGGAAACCCACTGTCGCCGTGGCAGTCTACAATGGTCCGGAGTTACCCAAACAACTCGCGGAACTGTTCATAAATGCTATCGAAGAGAAAGGCGCATCCTTCGGAATCCTCCTCAAACAGGGCCAAAGCGAATCCGCAGAACTCAACAAATATGTCAAGAATCTCGAAGGACTGCGAGAGGACTACTACCGGAACCGCGTCCTAACAATTGACCTTACTGAAAAACAGCGGGAGGAGTATGCCTATGGGAAACTCCTCGGGCTCGGTGACTCTGATGTCGAGTTGGAAGATGACGCCTTCGACGTCCCAGACTTCGTTGATTCGCTCAGTGTGAACGAACGACTCACCGATGCGATTCAGGAGACCGTCCTTCCGTATCCCGATTCAATCGGTCGGCGTGTCGTGGAGAAGATGGAGCAAAACCCACAGAAAGATTTCACAATCACCGGGCTTAGAGACGAATTAGACCTGCAACAGTTCGAGCTCCGAAGTGAGACAATGAATGGCTACCGCGAGCAATCCCTGGTAGCAAAAAATGGCCAACATTGGATGTACCCCGATGTCGAAGATGACCGCCCGCCATGGTACCAAGTCTACGCCATCCTACAGGACAAAGGACCACTCACTCGTGATGAGCTCAAGGACGAAATCAAGGCGAGATTCGTCCTTGGATGTAACGACGGTGAAGAAGGTGAGATGCTCCAGTGGTATCTTGACCGACTCCGGATTGCGGGGTATGTCGAGCGGGAGCAAGGAAGGGCCGGGGAAGGCGTCACGTATGATGTTGTCAGCGTCGCCGATCAGGTTGATGAGACCGCCACTAAGGGGAGAGGCCGTCTCGAAGAGGCCCGAGAGAAGTACGAACGAGCACTGGAATTAAACATCCCTGAACTCAACGACTATGACAATCAACTCGATGACATCGAAACCACGATCAATGATGTCGATAGCGCGCTGAACCCGGATTCCGGGGACCTAAAACGAGTGAAAGACGCGCGGGGAAATGCCGAATCTGTCCGCGATGAACTCCAGTCACAGATTGAATCCCAGCAAGAACAACTGGAAGGCGAGGTCGAAAATCTCGCAATACGCGCCGAAGAACTTGAGGAGCGTGTCGAGGATATCGAACAGGAAGACGTCCACGTCGACGATTTCGGTGTCTGGCGAGAGGAACTCTCCTCGCTCATCGGGGAACTCCGTGAATTAGTCTCGGACGAGGCGTATTCAGACCTTGCCGACCGAGTGTCGGAAGTTGAATCGGAACTCGACGATATCGAACAGGATTTAGACGACATCGCTGGCGCGAAACAGCGATGCGTAAAAAAATATCAAGAAGCCCAGCAATTGAAACAGGATGTCGAGAGCGACATTGCGTCCATCAGCGAAGAGAATCCCCAGCACAATGAACTCAACCGGAAATTAAATGAATTTGAGGAAATCTTCGATGAGTACGACGAGCTCTACAGTGCCACGAGATACGATGATGCACTGACGTATCTCCAAGAGCAATTCTCTCCCCTCGAGGATGTTGCCGACCAGACTGAGCGAATTGCGACGAGACAGGAGCAACTCCAGACGAACCTCGATAGTATTCAGAGCGATATCAAACAGAAAGACGACCCGGAGGCACTGGAACTATTCCAGAATACCCGGGAGAATGTCAAACAAGGCCATTTCGCCGAAGCCGAGCAACAACTCCAGGTACTGCGGGACCTGTTGGAAGGCCCGACACCGGAAGAGAGGTTCAAACAGGCAGTTGAAGAAACCAACGGCTCGCTCTCAGAAATCGTCGAAATGACTGACTTCGACTGGGATGATGCTCTCTCGTGGGCCCGCCAACTGTACAACGAAGGTGACGTCAGCGATATTCGCTTGGTGAAATCAGAATGAGTCGCGCCACATCCGGGCAACGCGGCGACCTCGATGTCCTCGAGGAAGTTTGGTCGGAACTTCCGACCTCGTTCAAGCGCGAACTCGAACAGCGGCTTCTCCGGCGAATCAATGAGCGGTGCAAACGCCAGATCAATGCCGGAGACTACGATGCAACCGTCGCACTCCAGGACCTCTATGGAGATTTCGTGGATTCAATTGCTGACGACAACCGGTTCACGGATGCCGTTCCTCGAAAAGTCGGAGAGGATCATGCGAGTCGATTAGTTTTCCAGCGACTCATCGACGAACTTGAAGAACGGAACACGATCTTGTACGTGTACGACCGCCAAAGAGTCCGAAGTCGCGTCGCTGAGGTTACCCGATACTTCGCGTTGCTCCGCCAGCGGTTCGTCGGTGAAGACTACGAATTCACCCCGAGTCTAACGAAAATGGTGAAGATGGACATTCAGTCCCGCGAGAAACCGAAGTGGGGTGAGGATGGCAAACGCATCAACTCCATTGTCCGTGACATATACCAGGATGTCCGAACCTCCGATCCCGCAGCCGAGCTAGCCGATGCTTTCGACACAACCGGTGACTGGCAGGATGCGGTGGAAGAAGCGCTAACACTCGTTCGGGAACTCTGTCATGAACTGGGGATGACCGGCCTCGCGAAGTACCAAGGCCGAGCGTTCCAGCGCCTCTACCTGCAGAGTGTCACCGACGACAACGATGGGACTGCCCGCGTCATTACAGCAAGCACCGGCGGCGGGAAAACGGAGGCGTTCCTGTTCCCGCTTCTGACATATGCCCTTACCGCAGCCCAGGCGAATCTGAACGGGGCGCGAGCACTACTCGCGTACCCGCGGACGGATCTCTGTGACAACCAATTCGAACGCATTGTCCACTATCTCTACACGATTAGTGACCTCATCGAAGCCGATGACTCTACTCCGTTCAATGAACTGCCGTTTACGGTAAACCTCCAGCATAGCAGTAGCGACGATGTCGAAATCGACTGTCCGGAGTGCGGCGGTCGTATGTCTGCTGAAGACGACTTCGAGTGTTCAGAAGACTCTGACCACGTCGTCGATTACGTCTCTACAGGGAATCAATCCCAGGCGGATATCTTCATCACGACACCTGATACGCTTCACCGCCGGTTGATGGATCCGTATGGCCAGAACCAGTTCTGGAAGCGTGGTCATCCACCGAAATTCGTCGTGTTGGACGAGGTTCACGTATACACTGACCAGTACGGGATGCACGTTGCGAACTTGATGCGACGCCTGAAAGCAACGATGAGCGCCGTCGCCGACGAACAGGACCCGGTGCTGGTGGCGTCTAGTGCCACGATCTCGAACGCGGAAGATTTCACCAAACGGATTTTTGAAGCTTCAGACGCCGAGCAAATTAAGCCGTATTCGAAAGAAGACCTCGAGGAGATGGACGATAGTCGAAGCGAGGACTTGGAACCGGAACTTGAGGAGATTGGGTGGGAGTACCTCGTCTTCGTTAAATCCACGGAACCCCGAACCGTCCAAATCCCACAGGGCGATGACGTTTTCAAACCGCGTTCAGAGTGGGAGGAGTTCGACGAGACAAATGTGACAAACTTGTCAACAATGATTCAGGTTGCGTTCGCGTTCTACCACACCATCCTAAAAGAACGCCCTGAAGACGACGACGCGAAAGACAAGATTCTTGGATTCGTTGACTCGATTGACTCCGTCAAACGCCTGGGCGACTACATCCAAGACGCCGAAGGCACCGACGACAACGACGATGCCGGACTCTATTCGCTTCGGAAACCGGATGCATTCCTTCCAGATACCGAGCAGACAAATCCAGATTGCCCGAAAGAGTTATTCCGCGGGTCAGCGGCTAGCCATGAGACAGCTGTCTGTGAACCGCTGCCACCCAACCCCGAACTGAACCCTTGCCCCGTCTACGAAGCCGGGGAATGCTGGTGGACGCTACAAGACGACTTCCTCGAGTCGATGGACGTCTATCTCCACAAAAGCGGCCGCACAGAAACCCCGGATGGCACCGGAGTCAATGACGACGCGTGGGATATGATGGTGACAACAAGCGCTCTCGAAGTAGGATTTGACCATCCAAGTATTATCGGGACTTTTCAGTACCGGGCGCCGATGAACATCCCAGGATTCGTCCAGCGGAAAGGTCGTGGCGGACGTGATCCTGGTGATCAACCGATTTCAGTCGTTGTTCTCGGTACATTCCCAGAAGACTCGTTCTATTTCCATCACGAAGAATTATTGAGCAATCCAAGCGATGAATACTTGAAAATATCTCTTGACGAAGAGAACGAATTCGTCCGAACACAGCATATTGTCTCGGCAATTTTCGATTACATCAACGTCCAGCATCAGGATGTCTCTGATGAAATATATCGGCGACTTGAGATGCCGGAACTCATCAATATACTCGAAACCGACCGCGAGGAAATTGTTGCATGGCTCGACGGTGCATTTTCTTCGTCAGACCTCGACTTCCTGGAAGGGGTGCTTGACGACCTTACTGACTACATCCATCTGACTGAGATGGCACTAGCCCCCCACGAACAACTAGAGGAATCGGGGGGCTTTGAGAAGTTTTGGGAAGCCCTCCGCATTGAGTCCGGGACAAAATCGAAGCAAATTGAGCGGGAAAAAGAACAACTGCAGAAACTTCTGACCCAGTTCGAGATGCTGGAGGGGCTTGACGCCGCCGGAGGTGACACCGAATGAGTGATAGTGACAAGAGGAGCAACCAGCGAAAACTCCAGACACGAATTGAATCCATCGTCCGTTTCTACGATGATCTCGCCGAGCGGACCAGGTACGGTCCCGTTCAACCATACTGCCATATCCCGGACTTGTTCGAAATCGATCCCGAAGCTGAGCGCCCACTCACTGTCCCTGGAACGTTTATTTCTGAACAGGTTGGCGGTAACATTCCCGTCACATCCAACGGGGGCGGCCTCCTCGACTCGGAGCCACTCGACTTGATGCTGTCATACTACTTGCCAGGCGGGTACAAACGCCGGTGGGACTTCGAAATGTGGACCGGGGACTTCGATGCTTCTCAACGCGATGGTTACGTTGACATCACACCTGGCTTCGAATTCCGCGACGACTACCCACTCGAAGATATTATTGGATCCATGGATTCGGAAGGGTACACACCATTTGGATACACGCCCGACGAGGTCGGTCTCTATATCCCAGAAGAAATTTTCGTCAAAGAACCGGAATCACCGCGTTACTTCTTTGACACCGTCAATAATCACGTCCTGAATTACAAACCCGACGACGCCCTGGACGAGGACGTGATTGACCTAGGGATGAGCGACCCCACATCGAATTTTCTCTGGTTCAAACACCTCCACCGACTCGGCGGTGATATTGAAGGTTTCGACACTGAAGTTGGCGACGACCTATTTAGTCGGATTGTCTTCTCCGACGAATCTGTCTTTCTGAAGTGCTACTATGCGACGGTACTAACCCTGTATCGCCAAGACCAACGTACATTCTCGGAGGTTGTCCGGTATTTTAACGATAAGGACAATCGGGTCGGATTCGTAACCAGCGAGGAAAAAAGCCAGGTCCTCCTATTTGATACGCCCCGAGACTGGGTCGAAGACTCGGTACGGACGGTACTGGAATCGAACGAGTCACTGCAGCGGGATCTCGGCTTCGCCCAATTATATCGTGAACTATGGGATGATCTCTTCTTCAAAGATCGAGCGATACAGAACGTCTATAGTGTTGGACCAGTGTTCAAAGCGCTGCAAGCCGTAGATTACTGGCTTCGGACGGTAGATGACGGTTCTGCAACCGTATTCAAGTCGTCAGTCAAGGAGATTTGCGGTGTCCTTGATAAAGTGATCCCCGATTCCGGGCCGAGCCGCCTCCGGTTGCTAGGATACGATACAGAAGAGCGCGAAGACCTCAAAACCCTGTTCAGGGAGCATACTGAGGAACTGCGAGAAATCCTGGAGCACTGTGTAGCCCTCACAACCCAACAGGAGTTCGCCGAACAAGTGCTCGTCCACTCTCTGCAGAATGCCGTCGCCGGTTGGGCCGTTAAAGCCGGTCTCGGAGGCAGCGACTTCGAAACCTGGTACGACGCCAACTACCAGAGTAAAGATGTTGAAGCTGTCCAAATCGCTCTCTACGACTCGATACAGGGTGGCGCCGGCACCAGCAAGGAAGTGTTCAAACGACTCAAAGACGGGGAACTCGACATCCATCACCCACTCTCAAGGCAGTGTTCTTGTCACATCTCCCTGGCTGAGGATCTGGTATTGTCACTGCTTGCAGAACGGGATGCGTCTGTCCTCTATGATATTTATACCGGGGGCGATGGTGATGACGACGCGATTCGACGCGATCTCTTCGACCTCGCTGTGGATACGGCTACCGGCATCTGTCGTTCTGACCTGGCTGATGAGGAAGAAACGCTCTCTATCTTCAATCGCCGCATCGCATCACTCTACGAAACGAAAGAACTCGCTCGTTTCTATGGTGCGGTTGCCCAGGCATACCAGCGGATTGCAGACGACCTCACTCGCACGCCGACAGCGATGGACGTCGTTCTCGGGCTTGAAGAAGAGACCTTCGTCGACTCCCGGGTCCGGAACACGTACGAACGGTTCGCAAACCGGGGTTCACAACGCAGAGACCTCAGTGAACTTGCAGACCGTGTCGAAGAGATTACCAAGCAGTGTATTCGAGCTTGTCCAGACTGTCTCGAGCGGCAGGACTCGATGTATGCGTATCGCTACCAGACGCAAATGCTCGACAAGCGTTTGCTACAAACTGCTCTTCCAGAGGTGACTAACACATGATTGTCTCCCTACACGATGTTGTTCAGAACGAAGATCAATATGCAATTAAGGATTTGTCCCAACCTGCACAGGCGTTCCAAGAGAAGGAACTCACGATCCGGTGCGAAGTAACCGGAATCCCGTCGACGGGTATGACCGGCGGTGAAAAGACTCTGTACCCCGTCGATGACCCAACAGCACGACTCAGCGAGGACGTCCTACTCTCATTCTGGCACGAGGATTCAGAATGGGGCCGTCTTGAAGAAACGGACAAGGCCATTCAAAACCTCGTAGATATGGTACCCCTCCAGCGAGGTGAGGAATTACTCGTCCGGGCAATCCCTGTGTATCGCGAAGACAAGTGGTATCTAAACGTGACCTCGCTGTTCGTCCGGAACCCCGACATGACGATCGGAAAAAGCGAGATGCGGTCGGCAAACGAATGCCCACGGATCTATGACCTGCGGTACGAAAAAAACGTCTACAATCCAAAACGCTACGATATTTCGAAAGGCGCGATTAAAGGTAAAATCGCTCACCGCGCGTTGGAACGCGCGATAGAGGACCCCGAATTCGCTACGAACTTCCAGTCCGGATGGACAGACGGTGATATCGAGACATTGCTCGGCACTGTCATTGAGGAAAGTTTTTCGATGGAAATGACATTGTGCCGGCTTGCTTGGGTAAGCACTAATGACATCAAAGAATTCGCTGAGGCCGCCATTCGGAATCTGCTTACAGATCGGACATTCACCCAACTCATTCAGGGAACTGAAAACCTCGAAACTGAGCGGACTATCGCCGACGCATATGGTCTCAATGGTCGCGTCGATCTTTTGATTGATGGGCGCGCCCTCGATCTAAAAACCAACTATTTCCTCGAAGACGGGATGCAACGCCAGCATAGATTCCAACTACGATTATATATGTTCGGTTTGTTACTAGAAGCCCTTGATCAAGGAACAAGTATCGACGAAGCATTAGACGAGCTCCCGCCGGGCATGGTGATTTATCCAAGCTTGGAAACCGAGTCTGCACCCGTCTACGAGCGCGTCGAACTGGAGCATGATCACCTCATCGATATCATGGAACTCCGCAACCAGGCGGCGACGCTACGAGACTCGTTCGCGGTTCCAACCACGTACGACAGAAACTGTTCCGGGTGCTACTTCAAGGACGAGGACACGATTGGCAGCGGCGCCGGCACCGGGCAGACACTCCCCTCCGCTTGTAAATTCCATTGTCAATCGGAGCGGCGATGGGCGTGCCACGAGACGAATGCGGAGGGCGAGGTGACGACCGAGTGCCCGCTCTACCACGAGTGCGACCAGCGACTCGAATATCGGAACCCTAGTGTCACAGATCATTACAACGAACTGCGCTCGGCGCTCCAAGAGGAGAAACGCGCTCGAAAGGATGCCGGCCAAACGATGGCTCGGATGACTGACGAGGTTTTGGAACACGCAGGCATGCAACTGTCGAAACTCTCATTTGAGTCGGAGCTCTCTGCACGGCGACTAACCTATTCCGGGGATAGCAGTCGCCAGTTTGAACCTGGTACTGTTGTCCGACTTGTCCCAGCAAACGAAGATAGTCACGCCGTCGCCACCTACTGTGGCACCCAAGACGGCCACCATATCTTCGAATTTGACGGCTCACCTGCCCCTCGGTACAAACAGTCAGCGACCACGTATCAAGCGGAGCGAGCTCTAGAGTCAACATCACTGCCCCGACGCCTGCTCTCGGAACTTGACTACGCCCAACGAATCGGTCTCGACCCGCGACTCCGAGAATCCGGAGAGATATCCACACAATCCCAACGAATTGCGCCTCACGCAATCAGCGAGATTACAGACTATCTCGATAACCGGCAGGTGTTCATCGATTTACCAGCTCGAGTCAGTCGTTCAGCAAAACTCACACAACTTGTCCAAACAATCACGCAGACACGACTCAGCTCCCTTGATGGCGACCCGATTAACGAGTCCGACCAACGAGTTCTGGTACTAGGTGCTCGGCTCTCGGAATTCCAGACAATGGCTGACCATCTCATCGAGGGGAACGATGTAATCCACGTCGACGGGTTCGTCGACCGAGACAACGCCTATGGACCAGACAGCAACTCCCACCAGCTATATCAAGCAATTGACGAGTCTAATGTTCTCCTCTCGCGAGCTCAGTATGCGTTGCAGGAAGGTGTCTTCCATTCGATGACCGAGGGCGACGAGTCACACCGGTCACATTCGGACCGGTTCTTTGATGCGGTCGTCCTCCTGGGTGCGGAGACCCTAACTGAACCCGAATTCGTTTTCCTCCGGGAACTTGGGGACCGAACAGTCGCGGTCGGCGATATCAACCGAGAGGGCCCAGAAATGGTGAGCGAAGATGCCCGTGAGAAAGGGCTTGCAGAATCCTACTTCGTTAATGCCCACAAACGGTTCAGCACAATGTCCAGCGATTCGGCGACATCGATTTCTATCCAAGGAGAGGCGGCGTCGCCTGTCGCCGATTTCTTCGAGCCACTTGATACCGACTTGAACGGTGTTGGCGGATCAGCATCGTTCCATCACGTACCCGGCGAAGAAAAACGCGCTGAAAAATACATGACCATCGAGCGGCGGATTCATTCAGCCGGCGAAACCGACCAACCCCGAGACATCTTCTTAGAAGCGGTTGACCGTGGGGATGCACTTTATGTTGCCTCACAACTTGATGACTTGAACGCCATTGATGCTTCCGAGTTCCGAGTTGGCCAGACCTACACCTTCGGCGAGGCCCGCTTCCAGGTCGAAAACAATGACGTTGCGCCTAATCGCGAAACGGGGCACGTTGTCACCGTTGATATCAACCTCGCCGAAACACCGTATTTCACACGTCGACTTGTCTCCAATCCGCAAGAAGCAGAAGCCGCAGCTGAGCTGGCTGCCAATCAGGACTGCTCGATTATCGTTACGCCCTTTGAGGCACAGGCCGTTGCTATCGGTACAGAACTTAGTGAACGCGGTCTCGACATCCCAGTTGTCACCCCAGACGCCCTCGATGGCGACATCGCTGAAAACGCAATCGTGTCCCTCACCGTCGCAAACGACGAAAACATCGTTCGTCCTCCCGTGAACAACATCGAGACACTTTACACGTTACTTTCAGCCGCTGAGCACGTCACAATCCTCGGTGATGAAGAGACTCTCGCCCGAAACACGTTGACTGAACAACTCATAGACCTGTAGCCGACGAGGTTCTCAGTCGAACAAGGCAGGGGCTTGACTCTCGGAACTGATTCGCACGTTGGTGGCCTGCAAACCTATTGCCTCCTACTCATTGTGACGTTGAGACCCCCTCGCTGAGAATTCCTGCTAGCCTGAATGCGTTCATAAGTGACCCAAACTGTTGCTCATATTCCTCATGAGAGTATGGCGTTTGATCGTCGATATCTGTCTCCGACGGAAGACCGCCCAACTCCTGCGTTAGCCCGACAAGCTCAATGAGTAGTTCCCGCTCGTTCCAGTTGAGGCCTTCATCCGACCCATCTGTAGTTTGCCCTGTCTCGGACTGTCCCGGGTCCCCAACTACGGTGGGTTCTTGCTCTGGTTGCGGCGGCGCGTATCCCCCCTCCTCGGATTCGGGTTCTAACCACTCGAGTGCCTTCTCAAGTTGTTCTTGGATTACATCCTCGATTGCCGGGTTTCGATGGCATGCATATTCCATCAGGTCGAACATGGTCAACGAGAAACATTGGAAAAAACTCATTCCCAATGCACCGGTGTCATACTCGTCTGCGAACATTTCGACTTTACGCTGCGGTGTGTTTCCATCAATATTCTTCCGTCTCGATTGCACGGTTGCAGGTTCAGCGAACCGGTTCCGTACGCTTCCGTATTGCTCTTCGGTTTCGACCACGGGAAGCGGCCCGAGCGCGGTTTCGACATACCGCCGATTGAATTCAGTGAGATAGTCGAACGCGTCGTCGGGGTCGAAACCCCAGTAATCTGCAATAACGAAGGCGTAATCCTCGTCGATTTCAGTGACTTTGCCACCGGGAATTTGTCTGGTGGTGTCAAACCTGGTTAAGAGCTCATCGGTCCACCTAAGCAGCGAACAACTCAGTGTCGGATCTACCACCCGTGCAAAGTACGGGACAGACTCAAGCGAATACACAACGGCAGGCCCTCTGGTGTCTTTTGCCCGCAAGACTGCTTGGTATTCTTCGAGCAAGTCCTCGAACCTCCGGTGGCGATGCTTGTTGATGATGTGCCGCACATGTTTTTCCCGAACCCCAATCTCGTTGGCGAGTTCAGAGATTGTGTACTGGCTACTCCGAAGCTTATCGAATATTACTGTAGCAAGCGGCTTATCGAGAACTCGAATAGGTGCTCCGTATTCAGGGATCTTATTTATTGGCGACTGATTAAGAATCACCCGCCGGTCAGCCACTAGGCTTTGCTGATCTTCCTGAGGGAGTTCGTAGAACTCCTCGCTTGCTACCATCTATCTAGTAGCTAAAGATAGAACATCTTGTAGTTTGTGTGGATTATAGTGATTGTTGTTACTCTCTGTCTCCCCGTCCTCGGTAGTTTTATCCGCCCTCGATAGGTGCGGGTAGCTTCAATAGGCCTCGCAGTCGGTCCGATGGATCTGTCTAAATAAACGCTCGAATAGACTAATTCAGAATAGGCTAATTGAGAATTGGCTATTCCCGTCAATCAGTGGGATGGCTCTGGCCTGTCGGCTGGTTTGACATCGTCTGATAAAACGTTGTGAGTAAACGAGAGTAGATGGGTGGATCGAGCACAAATATGTCTCAGTGGCTAGAATAGCGGGCGGCAGTAGCCCGGGCTCCGGTATCGTGCGCAAGCGGCATTACGACGAGTTCGTCGTAGGTGAATACCGGCTTCTTTGCCCGCCCGGCTGCCTCGAAGCGGATGACGCCCAGCACTTCGAGTGTCGTCAGTCCTTCGTGAACGCTCTTCTTGTCACGGCCGACCAGTCGTGCTGTCTCGCGAATGCTCTCGGGTTCATGATCTCTGATCACATACAAGCTAGAACGTATCGCTCAGTGGTCGTGGAAGTCGATCATGCGACTGTCCCACAGGATTTAGTGGGATTACTGTGACCCTTCGCTATGGCGGAAGATCAGTACTGGGTCGTCGCGGAATTAGCAGAGGATGGCAATCCGGAGGCGGTACTCGACGCAGGACTCGACACCGAATGGGCGCAAGGTGGGCAACAGGTCGACGATTCGGTAGTCTTGTTCGGGGAGTACTACACCGCACCAGTGTCGGAACTCCGTACAGTGAGCCGTCATATCGACCGACTCGTCTGGGTCGCATCGCATGAGGGTGGTGAAGGTGCCACCGTCAGCGAATACTACGACCAGTTCGACGAGTCGGCGGACCAGACCGACGAACTACACACGACTCCTGGCCGCTGGTGGTACGGGGAACATTTCGACTACTACCGGATGCGCTACGGGATCCATGCCGCCGTCTGACTCTACCGGCCTCGCAGACCTGGCTCGCCGACTCGACGGGGCCGACCCGGATGAACGGGCCGCAATCGCGATACAAATCCAGGAGGTGCTGCTTGATGACGTCAACACGTGGGGGAACCTTCCACCAGCCCTCCTCACACAGTCTTTGGCCATGCTCGGCGACGACGATCCCACCGTCAGGAGCGTCGGTGCGGTTATCGCCAGTCACGTCGGCGTCTATGGCGAAAGGTACTATGCGGACCAGAATATCACCGATCGGGCCGAATTTGCGGCAGCAGCCTTCGACGCGCTCGACGATGAGTCCCCGGTCGTCCGCCAGGCAGCGGCAGATACTCACCGACTCGGGGACATTATAGAGGAGGCGCTCGATGATACCGAGTTCCGACCACTGCCGTCGGAACACATCGCCGCGACGTTGGTTGAGCGGTTACACGACCCCGATCCTGCGGTCCGACGACGAATCGGGAAGATATTTTTCGAACACGGAGCGGCCCTGCTCGGCGCTCATCCCGACCCTGGGACCGCCGTCGAAAGCCTTGTCGAGACGTTCGGGGATCCGGTGAACGGATACTGCACTTACACCCGCCCAGTCGCGTCGGCCCGTCACGCGGCGCTCATGACGCTTGAGCAGGGATTCGACGAGTACGACGCGGTACTCCTGGCTGGTCATGGCACTGCGATCGCGGCACGCCTTCACGACGAGCGCCGCAGGGTCCGTACGTGGGCGGCTCGCCTGCTGGATACGCTCGTATCGGCGGGTGTTGTCCCTGTCGGGGACATCGCGGACGATGTCATCACTGCGGCCCAGCGTGACGATCCCAGAGCGATGGGCCGACGATTCCCGCGTCTCGCACTGCGGGTGGCGCTGGTCGAACAAGACGCGGTCGGCCCTGTGTACGAACACCTCCGGCAAAGATTCACGGTCACGAACACGAGGACCGACCGATGGCGGAGCGACGACCCGTATCTGATCGGGCTCTCGCGGCTCGTCCGTGTTGCCGACCACTCGTTTGACCCGCCCGGTGAGACCTTGGCCGCCGTGATCGCCCAAGATACGGCGGCAACCGACGGGAACGACCCGCTCGCGCTCCTCGCACCAGACCACCCGGAATTCGTCGCTGACCAGCTCCGCCAGGGTTATCGGCTACTCGTCGAGGGTGAACTCGACTACAGCTCGCGGTTTTACCGCAACCTCGTGGTCGACGTGGCCGACCGGAACCCAGCTGCCATCGAAGGTGTCCCGGAAATTCTCGCGGAGAACCTGCTAAGAAGTGATGTCCGGAAGACGATGTCCGCACTCGTCGACGCCCATCCGAACCTCGGGGCCCACGTCGTTCCCGATGCCTACGCCCGTGCCGAATGGGAGCCGCCCCTTCGCTACCAGCACTCGCAATTAATCGAGGAGACGGCTGAGCACTGGGAAACTGTTCCGGACGGCTTGACCGAGACACTGGTCGAGACTGTCGGGACTAACCGATCGGAGAAACGACGCCGGTTCGCAATTCGGGCTCTCGTCGCACTCGACGAGGAGGGGCTGTCCGTCCTCCCTGAGCGGTTCAGCCCTTTCGTCGACCTCTACAACCAGGGCGCGTTCGATGACGACGGTGATCCGGTCGACCCGCTGGAGACGGACGCTGCGGAGAGCGCCGGCCTTCGCTGAGAGTTCCTTCGAGGGCGATGAGGGTGTTGAACGACGTACCGATGCGCTCCATCGCTACCCCGACATCGTTCCTTCCAGAAATTGGTACAGTTCTAAACCCTCTTCAGAGGCCACAGACGCTCATTGTATAGCTAGCTGACGACCCAGCACGTTCTGGAGTATCCCCGGCAGGGCCCATCCAGAATCTGCGAGGAGCGGAGGCGACGACCGAAAGCTGCCGCACGAGGATTTGAACCCTGGCAAACGAGCACAGCGAGTCTGCAGTCGGTTCACAATCTAGCAGGACCCATTAACACCAAACCAACATCTGGGCTGTTAGACCGCTCCTCACCCTGTTCAAAATAAATAACCCATGTCTATGGCCGCAGGCTCGATCTCCGAACCACACGTTCTCGCCTACGCGAAGCGGCGGCTGTTCCCCGGGGACGACTAGTCCGACACCCAGTTCGAAAGATCCTCGCGCCGTTCAACCACGCCCGCGTCGACAGCGACTGTTCTAACCTCGTTGGCTCCGAGCTCTTACATCCGAACTCCTCGCGGTCGAACAGCTTGGCCACGACCCGCCGCTGGTCGCCGTCGAAGCCAAGGACATTACCGAGTACGGAGGTGTCGACACGCAGAGGGTATCCTCTAGACGTACGACGGGCTGAACGAGGCCAGGTGGCCTACATCGCAGTTCCGCGCGGTGCGATTGCCGAGATCGACCGAACACTGTCCGGGGAACTTAATCTCCGTTGTCATATATCTCGAAGCGATAGATACCCCGGCGGACTGAACACTGCACACGCTCTCAGACGTCGCCATCATCTGTGTACGACCGAGCAGTGGGTTCAATTTCCGGTTTCCGGAGAAAATTCCGCCCGGGGCCACCGGCCAACTGTCAACAGACAGTATGTTCTCTCGCGTAGAACTCTGCCTATGCGAGTCGTCGAAATCAGCGTTCCCGTCGGTGAACGAGCCGCGGTCGTCGACACACTGGAAGCAGCGGATATCGACTACTATCTGACGTCGGAGACCAGCGGTCGGGGCGGGGTCGAAGACTACGCGGCTATCGTCACCTTTCCGCTGCCCAGGAACGCCGTCGAACCGGTCATCGACGACCTCCGCGACGCCGGGCTCAGCGACGACGCACACGTCATCATCAGCGACGTCGAGGTCGACCTCTCGCGACGGTTCCAGCAGTTGCTGGACCGCTACAGTGCGGAGATGAGCTGGCAGATACGCATCTCCCGCGCGGAGCTCCGCATCCGGGCGCGCGAGCTGTCTCCCGGCAACAAGACCTTTCTCGTCCTGACGGTCACCAGTTCGCTCGTCGCGACGGCGGGGCTGTTGCTCGATTCGGCGGCCGTCGTCGTCGGTGCGATGGTCATCGCCCCGCTCATGGGGCCGGCGCTGTCCGCGAGTGTCGGCACGGCGCTCGACGACCCGGCGATGTTCCGTCGCGGGGTCGGGCTCCAGGTCGTCGGCGTCTCTCTCGCGGTCGTGACTGCCGGGGCGTTCGCCTCGCTCCTTCGGCTGATACCGCTGTTTCCCCCGGGGCAGGATATCACGCGCATCGCGGAAATCGGCGGGCGCCTCGCGCCTGATTTCCTCTCGCTCGTCATCGCGCTCGGCGCGGGCGTCGCCGGGATTTTCAGCCTCTCCTCGGGGGCGTCGGCGGTGCTCGTCGGAGTGATGATAGCCGCCGCGCTCATTCCGCCCGCCGCTGCAGCGGGCATCGCCGTCGCCTGGGGAGAGCCCTTCGCGGCGTTCAGCGCCGGGGTGCTCGTGCTCGTGAACGTCCTCGCCATCAACCTCTCTGCGCTCGTAACGCTCCGGTATCTCGGGTATCAGCCCCGGGACTCGGCGAAGCGGGAACACTCACGGAGCACGACGCTCAAGCGCGCCGCCGTCTTGCTCGTCCTCATCTCGGTGTTGTCGGTCTTCCTGGGGGGTATCACGTTCGCCTCGGTCCAGGACGCCCAGTTCGAGCGGAGCGTCAGGACGGCGACCGACGAGACGCTCACTCGTCCGGCCTACGACGGCCTCGAACTCGTCGAATTCACCGTCGACTACGCCGGTCCGTCACTCGCGCTCCCCCGGGCGGTGCTGTCCGAGGTGGTCCCCGTACATCGACCGCGGCGAGTCGTCGTCACCGTCGCGACGCCGTCCGACCGACCGTACCCACAGCTCGCCGACCGGGTGCAGCGGCGCGTCCGAGCGGAGACCGGCCACGACGTGACCGTCGAGGTCCGGTACATCGAAACCGATACTGCCCGTCCGTCGTCACAGGCGCCGCTCCCCCCGAACGCCGCTCGCTGACAGGAGCGATATTCGACACAGAGGCTCTTCTCCGGGTGTTTGACATCGGTACCCGGGGTCCGCGATACGGCGCGGTAGATTCTCAGCGACCTCTTTTGTGTCCGCGAACGAAGAGTGGTACACCGATACGAGGTCGTCGCGCCCAGCGAATCGGGCACTCACTCGTACGTGTGGGTGTACCCGCCGTCGAACAGCAGGTCGCCGCCGTTGAGGTGTTTCGCGTGCGAAGAGAAGCCAAAGACGAAGAGGTTCGCGACCTCCGCCGGCGTCATCATCTCTTTCGTGCGGGCCTGCCCGAGCATCACGTTCTCGACGACCTCGCGCTTCGAGATGTCCCGTTCCTCGGCGGTGTCTTCTATCTGGTTCACCATCAGCGGCGTCAACACGTAACCGACGCTGACCGAGAACCCCCGGAGGGTGCCGCTACCCTCGACGGCAATCGAACGAGTGAGTCCAGCTAACCCGTGTTTCGCGGTGATGTAGGCCGCCTTGTCCTTGGTCGCGTAGTGGCCGTGGACCGAGGACATGTTGGCGATGGCACCGACGCCGTCGTCGGTGGCCTCGATGTGCGGGATGGCCTCCTGGGCCATCTTGAACGGCGACCGGAGCATGATGTCGAGCAGTAGGTCGTACTTCTCCATCGGGAACTCGGCAATGCTGGCGATGTGTTGCATGCCGGCGATGTTAGCGACGTATCTGAGCGCGCCCTCGTCGGCCGCGGCTTCGACGACGGCCTCGACGTCGCCGTCGTCGGTCAGGTCGGTCTCGACGCCGTGGACGGTCCCCGGTGCGTCGAACCCCTCGGCGATGTCGGCCGTCTCGTCCAGACCCTCGGCGTCGATATCTGCGCCGATCACGGTCAGCCCGTTGGCCGCGAGCCCGACCGCCGTCGCCCGGCCGATGCCGGAGGCCGCGCCCGTGACGACGGCGACGTTTTCGGTCCCGAACTGCGGGTCGTCGATTCGGAGGAAGTCACCCTCGGTCAGTTCCGGTGCGGAGAGTTCTATATCCGAGTTAGCCATATCGTGTCACCTCTAACGAACGTTTGTCGGCAGTCGTGTTAACTGCATCTCACGTCGGGGAACAGCGCCCCGTGACCGACCGCGTCTCGGTGTGGCATCCGTTCGGCTCGCTGACCGGTTCACAACTTCTATTACCCGGACGGCCGTTTCAATCCGGACGATGGCGTACGGAATTAAACTGCCGGCGCTGGTCGCAGTCGCCCTCCTCCTGACCGGGTTCGCGACCGCGGGTGCCACGGTGAGCGACGAGTCAGCGGCGTCGATCGGTGTGACACCCGCCAAACGGGCCGCGCTGGCCGAGAACGAGTCGACAAACGAGCCACCGACCGCGGAGGCCAACGGGCCCTACGAGGTCGGAGAGGGCGGAACGGTGTCGCTCTTCTCCCAGGGGTCGAGCGACCCTGACGGGGCCGTCGACTCGACCTCCTGGTGGGTGGCCGATGGTCCCGGCTCTATCTCCGACGGGGAGTACGAGGCCCCGAGCAGTGTCAGCAACGGCACCACAGTCACCGTCGAACTGACCGTTCGTGACGACGACGGGGCCGCGGCGACCGACAGGGCGACGATTCTCATCGACAACGACAACGCCGCCCCGACGGTGGTGCTGCCCGACAACGTCACCGTTTCGACCGGTGCGGTCGTCACGCTGGCGGCCGACCGGGTCCGGGACCCGGACGGCTACGTCACCACCACCCGCTGGGAGCTGCTCGATGGCGTCGGCACGCTGTCGGGGGACACGTATCGGGCCCCGTCCGCCGTGACCGACGGTGACGCCGCGACCGTCCAGTTCACCGCCAGCGACAGACGGGGGGAGACGACCCGGCGAAATCTGACGGTCCGTGTCGAGGACTCGAACCTCCCGCCGACCGCCGACGCCGGCGGCAACTACACCACGACCGCGGGCGACGCCGTCAGGCTGAACGCCACTGCGTCGACGGACCCGGACAGCCGACTGCGCCGGCTCTCCTGGACGGTCGTCGATGGGCCCGGCGCCGTCAGTCTCGGCCGCTACCAGCCACCGTCCGAAGTGAACACGACGACGCGCGTGACCGTCCGACTGACTGCCGTCGACACGGCCGGTGCTCGCGACAACGCCACTGCGACCGTCGTCGTCGAGCCCGACCCGTCGCCAGAAGTCACGGACGGTGGGACTGAGACGCCGACAGCGGCGCCGTCCCCTGAGGTTACGGACGGCGGGACCGAGACGCCGACAGCGACGCCGTCGCCCGAAGTCACGGACAGTGGGACCGAGACGCCGACAGCGACGCCGTCGCCCGGACGGATAACCGTGACAGCCAGCCGGACGGCGACGGACACGGCTCGCACCGGTCTCACGTCTACTGACACCACCGACGGGTCGGGCTCGGGTTCGAGCGGGCCGGCCATGCTCGTCGTTGCGGTCACGTTCGTCACGGCGGTCGCGCTGGCCTTCGTGGCCGGCAGGCGCTCCGCCTGAGCCGGTCACCGACGGACTGGCCCGGCCGTGACCTCGTCGAGGTAGAACTCGTCGCCCTGCCGGCCGCCGCCACCCCGAATCACGAACGACTCGTGGCCCCCGGGCGACTCGACTCGGTCAGACAGCACCGTGGTTCCGTCGGGCTGGCGCACGGAGAACTGTACCTCCTCAACGGACGGGTAGACCCGCAGCCCGAGGCGGTGCCATCCCCCGACGCCGTCGTCGCTGCCGAGCGCCGTCCGCTCGCTTCCGGTCGTGTCGTACACGACGGTGCCGAAACGGGTCAAACGGATAGCCGGGGACCCGGCCGGTCCACCGGCGAGCCGGAGTGTGACAGACGCCTCCGGCGACTCGGTGTACACCCAGGCGTGGAACTCGTCGCCGTCCTGTAGCGTGACCCCGTCGAGGTCGGTCTCGATGGCCAGGGGATCGCCGGCGCTGACCCGGAGCGATCCGTTCCCGGCGTAGGCCCGTTCCGTCGTGACCGCCACGCTGGCGCTGTCGTCGGGGTCCGTGACGGACCAGTGGTCCGGGAGGCCCCCGTCTTCGAACCCGTCGACCACCGCCGTCGCATCGCCGTCGACCGACTCCGTCGGTGTGGCGCCGGTCCTCCCACCGGCCGGCCCCGCTGTGGGGGCTCTCGTCCCCGTCGGCGTTTCGCCGTCCTCGCCGGCGGACAGTCGGAGGCACCCGGAGAGCCCCAGCAGTCCCGCGAGCCCGCCGGCTGTCAGCAGCCGCCGTCTGGTCGGTTTATTCCGCATTCTCTGTGACGAACACAGGCCGGACGACGTATAAATTCACCGTCACATCTCCGCCCGGCGGTCGGCCGTAGCCGCTTCGGGGCGTCCGGCCGACGAACTGGCTACTCTCGCTGCATGCAGGCCGCGGCTGTCAGAGTATTTGATATAGCGCTCAACGATTTATGGCGGCCGAGCTACGGGACACAGATTCGGCCGCGGGGAGCTCCTGTCCGCGGCGACATCCTTCAGTGGCTGGCGCGCGGACTGTCGGTATGGTCACTGACGGCGCCGTCACGGCCGAGGGCAATCGCATCCACTACCGCGAGGGAGGCTCCGGGCCGACCGTCGTCTTGCTCCACGGCGGCATCATCGACGCCGCTCATGTCTCGTGGCCGCCCGTCATCGACCGGCTCACGCCGGACTATCGGGTCGTCGCCCCGGACCTGCTCGGCTACGGCGAGAGCGAGGTGCCTCCGGGGTCCTACTCCATCCAGCGACACGCCGCGGTGGTCGCGGGCGTGCTCGACGAACTCGACCTGGGGCCAGTGACGCTCGTCGGGGTCTCCGTGGGCGGCGGTGTCGCGATGCAGGTCGCGCTGGACCGGCCCGACCTCGTCGCGCGACTGGTCCCCATCGACTCGTACGGACTCGGCCGTGAACTCCCGAACGGCCTGCTCTCGTACGCGCTCGCCCGCGTCCAGCTGGGCAACGAGATCGCTGTCGCCGCCTTCCGCCGGAGTCGGCGGCTCACGCGCGCGAGTCTCGGTGGTATCGTCCACGATCTCGACAGCTTGCCCGCGGCGGCCGTCGACGCCGTCTACCGGGAGGTCCAGCGGCCCACCGCCGGTGTGGCGTTTCGACGGTTCCGCGACGCCGAGGTCACACGCGGGGGGTACCGGACGACGTTTACCGACCGATTCACCGAGTTCTCCGTGCCGACACACGTGCTCCACGGCGCTCACGACGACCTGTTCCCGGTGGCGTGGGCGCGGCGGGCCGTCGACCGGATTCCCGGCGCGGAGCTGACGGTACTCGGCGACTGCGCTCACTGGGCACCCAGAGAGAATCCGGCGGCGGTCGCAGAACACGTCGAGTCGGCGATTTCGGCCGGCTGAGGCCATCGTTGGCAGTTCTGTCGGTGTCCGGTGCGTGCGGTGATGTTCCGAGTATAAATCACATTGCGCTATATCGAATCAGTATCGTCGGTCCCTCGACATCGCTCAGGTGACGTGTCCCGTCGGGAAGCGACAGGAGTGCATCTGACGCCTGTCCGGCCCCAGCCTCATAGCTTACCGCTCGGATAGCGCACGCCACACTATGCCCGAGTGGTCCCAATGGTGAGGTGATTATGAACATCAACTGGCGTGCAGTACTGACCGGATTCGTCGTCGCGATCGCTCTCGGAGCGTTCGTCTCGTGGGCGGGCTCGCTCACGGAGAGCTCCGTCTACCTCCTCGCGCTGCCCGGACTCGTCGGCGGCTTCGTCGCCGGCTACATGGTGTCGGGCGTCGGCAACGGGGCGATACACGGTGCACTGGCCACCATCGTCGGTGCGCTGGTCCTCCTCGTCGCTCTGACTATCGGCGCCGCCCTGTTCGTCGGGGTCGTCCCCGCCGTCGCCGGCGCCTCGGTCGCCGTGCTCGCCCTGTTCGTGCAGGCGATACCCGGCGGCGTCGCCGGCGCAATCGGTGGCTGGATGAAGCGCCGCCGGGTCCGCGAACCGACCACGGCGACGACGCCTCGCTAGCCGCTTTCTGAACAGTTTTTCTGGATACCGCTCGCGTCCGCGCCCCTATCGACGGTGTCGCGCCTCGGCAGTATTTTCCGCTCGACGGTCGAACGTCGGCCACATGCCATCGGTCCCACCTCACTGTACTGTCGAGACGGCGCTCCCGCCGGCGGTCGCGGACTACTTCCGGCCGGAACGTGAGACGGTCGCGTCATACCTCGACTTGGTGTCCGACCGCATCGACCCGACGGCAGGCGACCCGACTCTCGGGCCGGTCCAGGCGCTTCCCTGGCTGTACGTCGCCGACCTGACCGGCTGGCGGGGACTGGCGCTCGCGCGGCTGCTCGCGGCCGAGCGCGACTGTCCCTGCTATCGGCTCTCGCCGCTGGCGCGGGACGCGGTCGATTCGCTGTGGGCTATCCTCGACCGGAGCGCCGACGGCCCCGTCGTTCTCCACGTCGAACTCCGCGGCGACACCGGCCCGGTTCCGGGGACGCTCCGAGAGGCCCTCTGGCGGGGGTACGAGTACGCTCCCGGGGGTTCAGACGAGCCAGTCACCGGCGAGCCGGCCAACGTCGTCGTCGTGTTCACCGACACGCGGCCCTCGAAGCGGCTGACGTCGCCACTGCCGGACGCGACAGCGCCGGTCAGCGGGGCCACGCTCTCCTATGCGCCCCGGGACAGCATGACCCCGGAGCACCCCGACGGCACGACGACGCTCCCGGCACCGCCCGCGCTGGCTGACCGGACCGACCGCCTCGAAACGCTGCTCTCGGCCGCCCTCGATAGTGTCGGGACCGACCCCGAGCGAGCGGCCTTCGTCGACAGCGCGGCCGAAGCACTGGTCATCACGCACTCGGTCATCGGGAAGCAGGACCTGCTGTTCGATGTCTCTCCTCGTATCGCGCTGAAACACGGCCACCGCGTGGAGCGACTCGGCGTCGACGGGGCGCTCGCCGCGCTCCGGGACGACCTGCTCACACAGGTCCCCCAGAGCCCGACGACCGGTGAGTTACGGGGAACGCTCGCGACCCTCCTCGCCGCCGATTCCGACTAGACCTCCAGGCCCGCCATCTGTTTGAGGCGGGCCACGCGGTCGCCCATCGGCGGATGCGTCGACAGCAGCTTCGACAGGGGGTTGTCCTCGGTTCCGTGGACGTACAGGGGTGTCAACGGTCCCATGTCCGGCGTCGAAGCGCGCTCTATCTTGCGGAGCGCCCGGGCGAGCGCCAGCGGGTTCCCGGTGACCGTCGCCGCCCGGTCGTCGGCCGCCCACTCCCGGCGTCTGGAGTACGAGAGCACCAGCAGTGTCACGGCGAAGCCGAGCAGGGCGACGGCGCCCAGCGCCCCGCGCTGGGCCCGTCCGAGCCACGACCGGGACCACGACTCGGGGTTCCCCCGGAGCAGTGCGAGCGCCCGGGCGATGCCGCCCGTCACCACGATGACCGGGAACAGCGCGATGCCGACGAGCCCGACGAGGCTCTGGGTGAGGCTGTAGCCGAGCGTCTGGACCAGCGCGTCCCGGCGCTCGAAGTGTGCGAGCTCGTGGGCCAGCAGCGTCTCCATCTCGTCGAGCGACAGCAGGGCAAAGAGCCGCCGGTCGACGACGATGGCCCCGCCCGGCCCACCGACGGCGAAGGCGTTGGGCACCGGGAGCCGAGCGACCAGCAGCGACGGCTCGCCGGCGCGCATCCGGTCGGTCAGCCGGTCGTATCGTCGGTACAGCGCCGGCGCCCGCGACCGGGGCAAGAGAACCGCGTCCAGCGACCGCTTGAGCCGTGCCGTCCCCGTCCAGTAGCTGACGACGCCAAAGAGCAGCGCCGTGCCGAGGACGGTTGCGACGACGACCGCCGTCGGCGGGCGCTGGGCCCACACAAGGAGGAGGAACCGGTAGGCCACGACGCCGACGAGGAGATACACCACCAGCGAACCGAGGCCTACCGTCGCCAGCACGAATCGCCGCCCCGGATTCATGTCGTTCGGTAGTCCCGGCACGGAGAAATCCCTTGGGTCGGAGCCACCCGTCCGGTTCGTCCGTGTCCCACGCGGAGTGGCGCCCTCCGGAACTACAGTAGCCATCGAGCATCGATGCACACCCGACCGCACGACAGCCGTTCACGAGAGCGAAGCTCTCGTGCAGCCCATCAGAAATCTTCGATTTCTGAGGACGGTTCGGTCGGTGCGGAACCCGTTTCAATCGGTACTACGGTCGTCGCCCTCGAATCGCTTTGCCAGCTCGGTGATGTTGACATCCCAGTCGCGGGTCGAGCCGTCTGTCCGGAACTCCCAGGCGCCGCGGACGTCGACGTCGTCTTCGATGGCTATCTCGATAATCGCGGCCAGCGCGGCCTCGAATTCGTCCGGATTTGTGATCGTGACCGCGGATTTGTAGTCGTCTTTCATTAGATGTGGTACTCGGCCGCGACCCGAAGCTGTGGTCCGACTCAGTGCGCCGCAGGACTACTGTGAGGAAGCTCTCCGCGAAGGGCGTTTATCCGGATGTTACGAGGAGTGCCACCTACAAAGGCCTGCCGACAAACATGGTACACCATGTTGTGGTGGCAGGTTGGTGTGCCATGCCGCCGATATTTACACACGACGGCGCAACGCTTACGAAATGAGCGTTATCGCGCATCTGCGTGTCCATGCCAACTCGTTTGAGTTGGGACGGATTCTGGACATCTCCAGCGGGAGCAGCATCGTCCTCGAGAACTTGGTGCCACTCGGGGAGCAGGCTGTCCCTTTCTTCTCTATTTTCGGCACGGACGAGAGTCAGGCGTTCAGGGAGGCGGTACAGGACCACCCCTCCGTGCGTGATATCCAGGAGGTGAGCTCACACGACGACCGGACGCTGTTCGCCCTCGACTGGGACGTCACCGAAGACCGCCTGTTCCGGGGCATCCACGAGACGAACGCCAACCTGCTCAGCGCCACCGGCGGGCCACAGACGTGGGAGATCGAGCTCCGATTCCACTCTCACGAGTCGCTGGGTTCGTTCAAGGCGTACTGCTCGGACGCGAACATCACGCTCGAAGTCGGTCGCATCTACAACCCGACGCGACCGGAGAGCGGCCCGTTCTACGGGCTGACACAGCGCCAGCGCGACACGCTGGTGCGGGCGGTGCAAGGGGGGTACTACTCGCTGCCCCGGGAGCTGTCTACGCAGGACCTGGCCGACGAGTTCGGCATCTCCGACCAGGCGGTGACCGAGCGCCTCCGGCGCGCTATCGTCGCGCTCGTGGACAACTCGCTGGTCGCGGCGATAGAGGCCCAGGATGAGTTCGACCCGTCGGGACGGGAGCTGTAGTAGCCGCCGAAAATCGACGCAGACCGACCGCACGACAGCGGTGAGTGAACCGTTTCAATCGCCACTGGAGAGCCAGCCGGACGGCAGCTCGTCCTGGTGATGGTAGATAAGCGAGAGCACGGGTTCGATATCGTCCCAGTCGGGTCCTTTCACTACCTTCCCGCTGTCTCGGTCCCACTCGATGAACCCCATCGCCTCGAGCTTCGGCAGGTGTTTGTGAAACAGCTCGGTTTCGAGCAGTTCGGGTTCCTGTGGGGGGTCGATGATGTCGAGCGGGTCGCGGTCGTCGTCGTTCTGTGGGTTCTCTATCAGGAGTGCCAGCAGCAACTCCCGTCGGTACCTGTTTGCGAGAACCTCCAGTGCGGGACCGAGCTTGTCCGCCCCGGCCAACGTCGAATTTTCCGTCATGGAATACCATTATATTGACATACGGGTAAGTCCTGACGTTGGCACACCATGGCAAATGTCATTCATCTCATTACAATCGGGATAAACTGAGATATTCAATTAGAATACGGATACAGATCACACAATCGGTGGTATATCTCGGAAAATTTGATGGACCCGAACGAGCGGCGAAGCAGTGCTGTGGCGGTTGCAGGCCACCGCCCGACTCCCCGGTGACCGCTCTCTGCCGCCGTTTGATATCGCACATAGACGTTTATGCGGCCCCGCTCCCCGTGGCTCGGTCAGCGATGCGGTCGACTGCTGACCGCCGCGCTGCTGGTTCTCAACCAGAATTACGAGTGTCTGAGCCTTCCTCCGGCCCGAAAGAGGTCGGCCACGGCGACAGCGGACTCACAGCCGCGTCCGAATCGTCTCCGCTGTGGCGCTCCCGACGCCGTCGACGGTGGTCAGCTCCTCGCTGTCGGCCGCACGGATGCGCTCGACGCTGCCAAAGCGCCGGAGCAGGGCCTTGCGGGTCGCGGGACCGATGCCCGGGAGGTCGTCGAGCGGTGTCGATACCTCGTCCCGCAGCGTCTGGTGGTACTGGACGGCAAATCGGTGGGCCTCGTCCCGGACCCGCTGGAGGAGATGCAGGTGGGGGGCGTCGTCGGCCCAGTCGTACGCCCGCTCCGGCGTGACGACCAGTTCCTCGTCCTTCGCGAGCGCGATAGCGGGTACGTCCCAGCCGGTCTCGGCCAGCGCGTCCCGGGCGGCTCCGAGTTGCCCGTCGCCGCCGTCGATGAGCAGCAGGTCGGGGTCCGGGCGGTCGTCCCTGCCTTCGACGGCACGCGCCGCCCGCCAGCGGACGAGCTCGCGCATGTTGGCGTAGTCGTCGTTGCGCTCGGTGAGCTTCTTGCGCCGGTAGCCGCTCGTGTCGGGGTCGCCGTCGACGGCGAGGACGTTCGACCCGACGGCGCTTTTCCCCTGTGCGTGACTCACGTCGAACCCCTCGATGCGCGTCGGGCGGTCGATACCCAGCGCGTCGGCCAGCGCGGCCACGCCGTCGTCGCGCCCGCCGCGCTGCTGGGCGTTCTTCAGCGCCAGGTCCACGAGCGTCGCCTCCCGGCCGGCCCCGGGAACCCGCAGGGAGACGCCTTCGCCGTCGAGCCACCGCTCGATGTCCGCGTCGGCCGGGTCCTCCCCACAGAGGATTCGGCTGGGGAGCTCCCGCTCGGCGTAGAACTGCGGGATGAACGCCCGGTAGACGCCGGCCGGCCCCTCGCCGTCGGGGGCATCGAGCGTGTACCGGTCGCGTTCGACCAGTTTCCCGCCCTCGGCGTGGAGCCGTGCGACGACCGCCCTGTCGCCCTCGACGACGGCGCCCAGCACGTCGGTCGCGGCCCCGCTGCCCGCGTCGCTGACGGCGGTGTCGCTCTCGCCGTGGAGCGCCTCGACGGCGCCCAGTTTGTCCCGCAGGTTCGCGGCCCGCTCGAACTCCCGGTCCTGAGCGGCGTGCTCCATCTCCCGTCGGAGCGGGTCAGCGAGCGCGCCCACCTCGCCCTCGAAGAAGCGTCTGGCGCTCTCGACGTCGGCGGCGTAGTCGCTCCGGGAGATCTCGCCGGTACAGGGCGCGGTGCAGATACCCATCTCGTAGTCGAGACACGGCCGGTCGCGGTTGCTGTACTTGTGGTCCGAACAGCCCCGCAGCCCGTAGGTCTCCCGCAGGGCCTTCACGACCGTCTCCACGCGGCCCTTGTCGGTGAACGGACCGTAGACGGTCGCCCCTTCGTCGGGGTCCCGGGTCACCTCGATGCGCGGGACTGCGTGGTCGGTGAACTGGACCAGCGGGTAGGACTTGTCGTCTTTCAGCCGGACGTTGTACGGCGGCCGGTGGCGTTTTATAAGGTTGGCTTCCAGCAGGAGCGCCTGCGTCTCGGTGTCGGTGACCGCGAAGTCGATGGCCGCCGCCCGCTGGACCATCTTCGCGATACGGTGGCTGCGCGGGTCGGCGTACGAACGAACCCGCTCACGCAGCGAGACGGCCTTGCCGACGTAGAGGACGCGCCCGTCGCCGTCCTCGAACTGGTAGATGCCGGGCTCGTCGGGGAGCGCACTCGCCCGCTCGCGAACGCCGTCTGCGTCCATCAGGGGCCGGTAGGCGCTCGGCGGTGTTGAACGTCACGCCAGCGGGTCGTCGGCAGGGGGCGACGGCGGCGCCGCTCCCTCGTCGCCCGGGACCACCGCGGCCCGCAACTGCTCGACGGCGCCCTCGTCGTCGGGCGCGGTCAGTTCGATGTCGTCGCCGCCGGCGACGGCGATGACGAGCAGTCGCTCGCGGCTCCAGACGTACACCGCCAGCACGACCACCCCGAACGCCAGCGCGAGTCCGCCGAACAACCGCAGCAGGTCGTCCAGTTGCGCCAGCAGGGACAGCATCGACTGGAGCAGTCCCAGCATACCGCCGATACCGACGGCGCCCGCCGCGCCCCCGCTGTCCAGCGAGATACCGGAGACCATCCCGTCGAGACTGACGGTCGTTCCGGCGACGACCAGCACCGCGCCCACGACGAGCGCCTTCACCGCCTGCTGAAGGAACCGGAACTCGCCGCTGGTCCGGTACGTCGCTCCCTCGACGTTTGGCCGGTCGACCTGGCGGAAGTTCGCACCCTCTCGGTCGGGGGTAAAGGCCAGCAGGCGGTGGCTCGTCACGACGACGCCGCTGGCTCCGACCGGGACCGTCTCTCGTATCGACTCGCCGTCGTACAGGAGCTGTTCGGCCTGCGCGACCCAGTCCATAGCGTACCTTGTCCGGTCTTCAGGTATGAATCTAGCCCCGACCCCAACGGCTAACACGGCACCGTACCGATATGCGGTATGGTTTCTGACCCCCGCTGCCCGGAGTGTGCCGGGAAGGTCAGCTCGACGGCGACGTGGTGTATGCACTGCGGTGTGGACTTTCCGAGCGCTATCGACGCGGACAGCGGGCGCCCCGTTCAGGACCGTGCCGACCAGCAGGCGGACTACGATGAGTCGGTCGACGACGGGAGCAGCGACGCCACGACGGTCGGCTTCCTCGTGGCCGTCTTCGGTCTGGTGACACTGCCCTTCGTCGCCCCGCCGAACACGCTGGTTCTGGCCGCCGTCGCCGCCCTCGCCGCCGGCCTCTTTGCCGCCAGACAACCCTCGCTGGGCGAGGCGTTCTCCCGTGGTGGCTCCGCACTCGCCGTGGCGCCGCTGGCGCTCTGGTCGCTCGCGCTGGTCCTCCCGGGTACCGGTCAGCTCTCGCTGGGCTCGCTCTTGGGACCGCTCGCGTACGCTATCGTGGTCTCGTCGGTCGCCCGGGCCGTCGGCTGACGCGGGCGCCACCGTATCAAAACTACCATGCCACCGCACGCGAAAGTGCCGGTACTAGGTGGCTCACGTGACCAAGAAACAGGAATACACAGGCGATTATCCCGAGAAGACGCTGTATCTCCCCGGCCCGACCGAAGTTCGTGACGACGTCGTTCAGGAGATGGCCCAGCCGATGTTCGGCCACCGGATGGACCGGATGACCGACCTCTATACGACCATCGTCGAGGACACGAAGGAGTTCCTCGACACCGACGACAACGTCATCGTCCTGTCGGCCTCCGGCACCGAGTTCTGGGAGGCGACGACCCTGAACCTCGTCGAGGACAACATGCTGGTTGGGACCTCCGGGAGCTTCAGCGAACGTCAGGCCAACGTCGCGGAGCGACTCGGCAAATCGGTCGACCGCGTCGAGTACGACTGGGGCACGGCGGTCAAGCCCGAGGACATCCGTGACGCGCTGGAGTCGAGCGACGAGGGGTACGACGCTGTCGGCGTCGTGATGAACGAGACCTCCACGGGCGTGCGCAACCCCGTCGAGGAGATCGGTGACCTGCTCGGCGACTACCCGGACACGTACTTCGTCGTCGACGCCATCTCCTGTCTGGGCGGCGACTACATCGACATCGAGGCCCACAACATCGACGCCATCTTCACCTCGACCCAGAAGGCCTTCGCGATGCCGCCCGGCCTCGCGGTGTGTACCGTCAGCGACGCCGCCTACGAGCGCGAACTGGAGAAAGACTCCGCCTCGTGGTACGGCGGTTTCCAGCGCTGTCTGGACTACTACGACCGGAAGGGCCAGACCCATTCTACTCCTGCTATCCCCATCATGCTGGCCTACCGCAAGCAGATGAAACACATGCTCGAAGAGGGCCACGAGGCCCGCGACCAGCGCCACCAGGACATGAAGGAGTACACCCACGAGTGGGCCAGAGAGCACTTCGGCCTGTTCGCCGAGGAGGGGTACGAGTCCCAGACGGTGACCTGCGTCGAGAACACGCAGGACATCGACGTGGCCGCGACGGTCGAGGCCGTCTCCGAGGAGTACGACATGGTGTTTTCCAGCGGCTACGGCGACCTGAGCGAGGAGTCGTTCCGCATCGGTCACATGGGCGAACACACCGTCGAGTCCATCGAGGCGCTCACCGACGCCATCGAAGACGTCGCTGGGCTGTAACCCGACTACTTTTCGGCGACCGCCGAGTCATCGACGGTCACGGCCTCGCTCGGCCGTGCGACGACCGTTTCGCCGGCCAGCACGCGGTTCCCCTCGGCGACGGTGAGATCCCCGATATCGTATTCCGGCGGCAGGACGACGTCGAAGCGACTGGAGAAGGAGATGTGGCCGATGCGTTGCCCGCGTTCGACGAACTCGCCCGGCTCGACGTACGACCGGGTCCGGCGGGCGAACGCGCCGGCTATCATCTCCGCGTCGTAGTCCTCGAACGTGAACCGCAGGCGCTCGTTGCGTTCCGACTCCTTGCGGAAGGCGAGTTTGTTCGCGCCGGGAACGTGGTCGACGGACTCGACGACGCCGGCCATCGGTGCGCGGTTGACGTGGACGTCGCGGCCCCGCATGTAGATGCCCAACCGTACTCGGTCGTCCTCTTCGCGAACGACAGCGACGTGTCCGTCGGCCGGTGAGACCACGCCCGTCGGCGGCGTCGACCGCTCCGGGTCGCGGTGGAAGAACAGTACCCCTGCGCCAGCCAGCAGACAGGCAGCGCTGGCGAGTGGCGTCAGGAGCACCGCCGGTGCGGCCAGGAGGGCGGGAACCGCGGCGTATCGGAGGCTTCCGCGGGCGAACTGCATGGGTGCGGGGACTCCCATGTCGGATAAGTGTCTTGTGATTGATATCGGCGGCGCACCGAACGTTCAAAGAGGGTGCGTTTACCACTGTGGACAATGACAGCCGACCCGTCGCGGCCATCGGCAAACCCACACGTCGAGTCGCCGGACACGGACTTCGCCCCCGTCGAGGAACTGGACGAGGCGACCGCCCGCGAGCAGGCCGACCAGCTGCGCGAGGCCATCCGCTACCACGACTACCGTTACTACGTCGAGGCCGACCCGGTCATCGGCGACCGGGCCTACGACGCGCTCTTCTCCCGACTGCAGGAGCTCGAAGACGAGTTCGACCTCGACACAGAGGGGAGTCCCACCCAGCGGGTCGGCGGCGAACCGCTGGACGAGCTCGAAGACGTCGAACACGTCGCGCCGATGGGTTCTATCGACCAGAGCGGGGAGGTCGAGGACGTCCGCGAGTTCGACGAGCGAGTGCGTCGCGGCCTCCGGGAGACCGACTACGACGGCGCTGTCCAGTACTTCTGTGAGCCGAAGTTCGACGGCCTCTCCGTCGAGGTCGTCTACGAGGACGGCGAGTTCGTCCGGGCGGCCACGCGGGGCGACGGCGAGGTCGGCGAAGACGTCACCGAAAACGTCCGGACCATCAGCAGCGTCCCCCAGCGCCTCCGCGGGGAGTATCCCGACTTTCTCGCGGTGCGGGGCGAGGTGTACATGCCCCGCGAGGCCTTCACCGCGTACAACCGCGAGCGCGTCGAGTCGGGGGAAGACCCCTTCGCCAACCCTCGCAACGCCGCCGCGGGGACGCTCCGGCAACTGGACCCCACGATTACCGCCGAGCGGCCGCTCGCGGTGTTCTTCTTCGGCGTTCTCGATGCCAGCGTCGACTTCGGGAGCCACGCGGGCATCCACGAGCGCCTCCCGGAGTGGGGGTTGCGCGTCTGTGACCGCACCCGCGTCGTCGACGACATCGAGGCGGCCATCGACTACCGGAACGAGCAACTCGACGCCCGCGACGCCCTCGGCTACGAGATAGACGGCGTCGTCCTCAAGGTCGACGACGGCGACGCCTGCGACCGACTGGGCGCGACCAGCCGCGCCCCGCGGTGGGCCTTCGCCTACAAGTTCCCCGCCCGCAAGGAGGAGACGACGGTCCGGGACATCGTCGTGCAGGTGGGCCGGACCGGCCGGCTGACCCCGGTCGCGCTGATGGACCCCGTCGAGGTCGGCGGCGTCACCGTGACGCGGGCCTCCCTGCACAACCCTTCGCTCATCGAAGAGCTCGGCGTCGGTATCGGCGACCGCGTGCGAATCAAGCGCGCCGGCGACGTGATTCCGGACGTGGTCGAGGTCGTCGAGGGGAACGGTGACGGCCACTTCGAGTTCCCGGACGACTGTCCCGCCTGCGGGAGTCAGGTGGAACGCGACGGGCCCATGGCCTTCTGTACCGGCGGGCTCTCCTGTCCCGCTCAGCGCGAACGCTCAGTCGAGCACTACGCCAGCCGGGCCGGGCTGGACATCGAGGGGCTCGGCGAGAAGGCCGTCGAGCAGCTCCTCGATGCGGACCTCGTCGAGAACGCCGCGGACCTCTACGAGCTCTCCGTCGACGACCTCGCCGAGCTGGAGGGGTGGGGCGAGACGAGTGCCCGGAACCTGGTCGACGAACTCGACGCCGCCCGCGAACCCGAACTCGACGAGTTCCTCACGGCGCTTGGCATCCCGCAGGTCGGCGGCGTCACGGCCCGGAACCTCGCCCACGAGTTCGGCACGTTCGAGGCCATCCGCGAGGCCGCCGAGGGCGACGACGAACCGTCCGATGGCCAGGTGACGCTCGGTGAAGCCGTCGGCGACGACGAGGCGGCGTTCGAGGTGTTCGAGGCGGTCCCCGACGTCGGTCCAGTCGTCGCCCGCAGCATCGTCGACTTCTTCCGGGACGGGGGGAACCGAGCGGTGCTTTCCCGCCTGCTGGACCACGTCGACCCGCAGGCCGCCGACCAGTCGACGGGCGACGCCCTGGCGGGGCTCACCTTCGTCTTCACCGGGTCGCTCGACGAGTACACCCGCGGGGACGCACAGGAACTCGTCGAACGCGCCGGCGGCTCGGCCACCTCCAGCGTCTCGGGCAACACCGACTATCTGGTGGTCGGGGAGAACGCGGGCCAGCGAAAGCGCGAAGACGCCGACGAGAACGACGTCGAGGAGCTCTCCGAAAGCGAGTTCGAGGCGTTGCTCGCGGAGCGAGGCGCGCTGTAAAACGGGTCGCGGCCGACCTACAGGTCGGCCAGGCTGAACGTGTAGTAGCTGACCGTCGCGGCGATGCCGATCCACGCGACCATGAACACGGCCACGACGGGGTCGGAGTAGAAGAACGGCACTGGCGTCCCGCCGCCGTTACACGTCGGGACCTGGACCGTCTGGCCGCCGAACTGCACTGCGCGGCTCGTCCAGGTGCCGTTGAGGACCTCGGTGCAGATGGTCTGTGTGTCCGCGTTCCCGCCGAACATGGAGAGGCGGGCCCGTAGCACGGGCGTGTCACCGGTGTTCAGCATCGAGGTCGTGAGCGTCTTGTAGGCCTGGTTCGGGTTGGCGAGTTTCAGGAGCAAGACGAGATGCCAGCGGATGGCCCCGGTGACGCCCAGTCGCTGCTGGAGCAGCTGGCCGAAGCTGTTGACGGTCGCGTTCCAGAGGAACGTGGAGTAGAAGTAGACCATGAAGCTCGCGGCCCCGGACCAGAGGGTCTTCTTGAACGCCCCCGAGATGGAGACGGTAATCGCGACGAAGACGAGGGCGTACAGGACCGAGAACAGCGAGAACAGCGCGAACAGCTCCGGCTTGAAGGCGAGCTCCGACGCCATCAGGAAGGCGGCGGTGACGGCGAGCGAGACGACGAGCGGGACGCCGAGCACTGCACAGCGGCCGATGACCTTGCCGACGAGCACGTCACGGCGGCTGTGGGGCAGCGACAGCAGAATCTTCATCGACCCGGAGGTCCGCTCCTTGGAGATGGCCGCGTAGCCGACGAAGATGGCGATTATCGGAACCAGAATGGTCACTGTGTTGGTGTAGAGGCTCGACAGCAGGAACTGCATCCCCTGTTGCTGGATGGCCTGGGCCTGCTGGCTGGTGCCGGCCCCGAAGTCCAGATACAGCGCCCCGGCGACGGGGCTGACGAACAGCAGGGTGAAGATGACGCCGAGCAGCCACAGCCCCTTCGAGCGGATGGCGTCTTTGAACTCCTTTTTCGAGACGGTGTACCAGCTGAAGGTCCGTCGCATCGCGCGGTCGAAGTTGGCCAGCGCGCCGGCCTCGGTGCTCATGCTTCGACCTCCTGTTCGGTGTAGCTGGAGAAGAGGTCCTCCAGCGACGCCTCCTGCGTGTCGAAGTCCTCGACGGCGACGCCGTTGTCCTCGAAGGTGTTGAGCACGGACATCTTCGCGCCGCTCTCACAGCTGACGGTCACCCGGTCGGTGTCGAGCTGTGCGCCCGAGACGGAAGAGAGCTTGCGCACCTCGTCGAGCGCGTCCTCGATGCCGTCGGTGTTTGCGACGGTGACGACGAGCGTCATGTCGCCCTGGGCGTCGCGAAGGCCCTCGACGGTGTCTTTCGCGATGAGCTGTCCGTTCTGGAGGATGCCGACGGTGTCACAGACGGCGTCGACCTGGCTGAGGATGTGCGAGGAGAAGAAGACGGTCGCGCCGCGCTCGCTCTCCTCGCGGATGAGGTCCCGCATCTGGCGGGCGCCGTTGGGGTCCAGACCCGTGGTCGGCTCGTCGAGGATGAGGAGGTCGGGCTCGTCGACCAGCGCCATCGCCAGCACGAGCCGCTGTTTCATCCCCTTGGAGTAGCCGCCGGCCCGGCGGTCGATGGCGTCGGCGACACCGACCCGCTCCAGGAGTTCCTCGGGGTCGTCGTCCGCGTCTTTCGACTCGATGACGAACTCCATGTGTTCGCGGCCGGTGAGGCGCTCGTACACGTCGTACCCCTCCGGGAGGACGCCGATGCGCTCGCGGATGGCTTCCGACTCCTCGCGAACGTCGTGACCCAGTACCTTCGCTGACCCGGCCGTCGGGCGGACGAAATCGAGCAGCACGTTGATGGTCGTCGACTTCCCGGCCCCGTTGGGACCCAGAAAGCCGAACACCTCACCCTCCTCGACGGTGAGGTCGACGCCGTCCAGCGCGACGACGTCAGCGTACTCCTTGCGGAGGCCGTCCAGTTCGATGGCGGTCATATGCGTCGGTTGGTCCACCCTCGGGTATAGTCTTTCATATTGTCAGGCGACACGACCGGGAGTTCGGGGAGGACGCGGTCAGACTTCTTCGTCGGGCTCGTGCGTGTCGGCCATCCGGGCCGCCTCGGCGGCGTAGCGCTCGCGGGTCTCGGTGTCGTCGACCGGAACCAGCCGTTCGGGTTCGACGTCCATGGCCGCCGTCACGCGCTTGCGAAGCAGGAGATTCGTCGACAGCTGTTTGGTGAGGTGGCGGTCGCCCTCGGGTGGGGCGTAGACGAGCGTCACCATCCGCTCGTCCCCGAAACTCGACCGTTCGACCAGCCAGCACCGCACCGTCTCCTCGGAGTCAGTCATGGGTTGCGGGTACAGCCGGCGGTCGAAAGGGGTTTGCGGTGCGGTCCCCGGCCGAACGTGACAGTAGATTTATTATCCTAGATAATTCAGGTTCTGAATATATCCGTCGTTCTCTGTATGCCCGACACTGACTCTCTGGCCGACACGTCCACGAAACGCGAGTATCTCAGGGCGTTTCTCGCCGTCGTCTGCATTCTCGCCGTCGTCGTCGCGGCGGCGGCGCTCCCGGGTCTGACACTGGCGGGCCCGAGCGGTCCGGGCGGGGACGGTACGGGACTCTTTCCGGCCGACTCCGGCAGCGACAGGGCCCCCGGCGGGCAGTCGACGAGCGAGGTAACGACGGCGCAGCCATCAGGCGAGCGACCGACGAGCGAGCGGATGCCCGGTGAGCGGACGGCCGGCGACCGGCCGACGGGTGACCGGACTGGTGAACAGCCGAGCGGTGACCGGACGGGTGAGCAGCCGAGCGGTGACCGGACTGGTGAACAGCCGAGCGGTGACCGGACGGGTGAGCCATCGAGCGGTGACCAAACGGGTGAGCCATCGAGCGGTGACCAAACGGGTGAGCCATCGAGCGGTGACTCATTGAGCGACGACGGACCGAGCGAGCAGCCGAGCGGTGGCCAAACGGGTGAATCATCGAGCGGTGACCGGACGGGCGAGCAGCCGAGCGGTGACCAAACGGGTGAGCCATCGAGCGGTGACTCATTGAGCGACGACGGGCCGAGCGAGCAGCCGAGCGGTGACCGGACGGGTGAATCATCGAGCGGTGACCGGACGGGCGAGCAGCCGAGCGGTGACCAGACTGGTGAACAGCCGAGCGACGACGGGCCGAGCGAACAGACCGACGACCGGACAGTCGGCAACCAGTCGAACGCCAATCAGACCAGCAACGAGACCGAGTCGGCCGACGCGGCGGACGACTACACCGTCTCGCTGAACCGGTCCGCCACCGCCGGGGCGGTAGTCGAGGTGACTGTGACCGACGGCGGGACGCCGGCGGCGGGGGTGCGGGTCTCGTTCAACGGTGACTCTATCGGGACGACGGACGACGCGGGGACCGTCACTGGGCGGGTGCCCTACGAGTCGCGGCTCAACGTCACGATCGACGCCTCGACACGGGCGTCGCTCGCGCCGCCCCGCGGTGGCGACCGGCTCTTCGCCGTCGCCGGCCCCGGGCTCCGGCAGGTGTCGAACGAGACGTTCACAGTGGACACCAACGTGACACTGGCGCTGTCGGGCCCGCTCGTGACCGATGGCACCGTCACGCTCACCGCGACAGTCGACGACGTGCCCGTTCGCGACGCGGCGGTGACCGTCGGCGGCGAGCAGATCGCGACGACCGACGACGCCGGTCGCGCCAGCGTGACCCTGCCGACCGACCCCGGGAACTACACTCTCGGCGTCGTGCGCGGTTCGGCCAGCGGGGAGCGAACGGTGTCGCTCGCGGGCCTCGCGGTCGAGACCAGCCCGTCGCTCCCGCTCGCGCTGCCGGGGACTGGGCTCGCGGTGACCGTCACAGCGGGCGGCGAAGCGGTCCCGAACGCGACGGTCGCACTGGGCGGTGACGCGGTCGCTCAGACCGGTCCCAACGGTACCGCGACGGCGGGACTGCCACTGGCCGGCAGCGTCACCGTGACCGTCAGGAAGTACGGGCAGCTCAGGGAGACTGCCGTCGACGGCCTCCTGCGGAACCTCGCGGCCGTTCTCGTGACCGCCCTCGCGCTCGCGGGCGGGGTCGGATACCTGTTGCGACGCCGCGGCGTCTCCGGGCGGACCCTCTCGGTGTGGTTCCGGCGGGCGGGGCAACTGCTCGTGACCGCCCTGCTGTGGCTCGTGGCCGCCGTCGACACCGCCATCGGGCGACTGCGAACGCGGTTCGAGCTGACAGTCGCTGCCCTCCGGGCCGCTCTCGCCCGCCGGCGGACGCTGCCCGAGCTATGGGCGGCGCTGCGTGGGTGGGTCCGGACTCGCCTCGCCGCGGCGAGGGCGACGGCCGACTCGGCGGCGACGGCGGCCGACCCGCGAACCGACACCGACCCGGCCGACGACCGAGCGACCGTCCGCGCGGCGTGGGGCCGGTTCCTCGGTTGCGTCTCGCTTCGCGACGTGCGGACCGCGACCCCGGGTGAAATCGCGGCCCACGCTATCGAGGAAGACGACATCCCGCCGGAGGCCGTCGGGACGCTCCGGGAGGCCTACCGGGCCGTCGAGTACGGCCAGTACGACCCACAGGACCACGTCTCGGCCGTCGAGGGGGCTATCCGGACGATCGAGCGGACGGCCGGCGACACGGACGCGGCCGACGAGGGCGGTGCGCCGTGACCCTCCGCGAACTCAAGCTGTTCGGCTTCGGCTTTCTCGGCGTTCTGGGCACCGCCGCCGCCGCGGCGCTCGCCGTCGCTCCGGACGCCTTCGCCGGCGTGTTGCCGCTGCTGCAGCGGCTCAGCGGACAGATTCGGCCGACCTGGCTCGTCGCCGCCATCGGCCTTCTGGGCGTCTTCGTCGGGTGGCAGATGACGGAGTCGGATCGGGGACAGACCGCGTTCGACGACGCCGTGTCGACGCCGCCGGAGTCGGTGACCACAGCGGAGACACCGCTGACCGGGGCGCCCCTCGATACGATGTTCGACGAGGCGGTCGCCGGGGACCCGAACGCGATGACGGCGATGGTCGACCGGCTCCGGGCGACGGCGGTGACCGCGTACGCGATAGACGCCGAGTGCTCCCGCGAAGCGGCCGAGCGAGCCATCGAGTCCGGTGCGTGGACCGGCGACGCCGTCGCGACGGCGATGTTCGACCCCGACACCGCACAGCCGCTGCCGGCGCGGCTCCGGCTGTGGCTGGACCCCGAGAGCGAGCGCGAACGCCGTCTCAGACGGACAGTCCGTGCCATCGAGAGGCTCGGGGAGGGGCGGTGATGCGGCGGCGCGTACACCGCTGGAGCGGCGGCATGGCCGGCACGCTCTTGCTGGTCTGTGTGGGGCTGCTGTGGGGTAACGCCGCCCTCCTCGCGGCCGTCGTCGTCCCGCTGACTTACGTCGTCTACGGCTCGCTCTCCCGGGTTCCGGCCGACGCCGCGCTCGAACTCACCCGCACTGTCACCGACGGCGAGCCGACTCCCGGCGAGCCGGTGCGCGTCGAGCTGACGGTCGAGAACACCGGGCCGGCCGCGCTAACGGACGTGCGGGTCATCGACGGCGTCCCGGCGGAACTCGCCGTCGTCGACGGGAGCCCGCGGGATTGCATGTCGCTGCGCTCGGGCGAGGCGGCGACGCTGACGTACTCGGTGATGGCCAAGCGCGGGTCCCACGACTTCGACACCGCCGCCGTCAGGGTTCGGACGCTCTCGGCCAGCGACGAGGTGACCGTCGAGCTGTCGGCCGACGGCGACGGGACGCTCACCTGTGCCAACACCGTCTCCGAGGCCCCGCTGACGGACGCGACGCTCCCGCGTGTGGGGACGCTCCCGACCGACAGCGGCGGCGACGGGCTGGAGTTTCACTCGACCCGGAGCTACCAGCGCGGCGACCCCGTCAACCGCCTCGACTGGCGCCGGTACGCCAAGACCAGCGAGCTGACGACTATCGACTACCGCGAGGAGCAGGCGGTCCGGACGGTGCTGCTCGTCGACGCCCGCCCGGCGGCCCGGCTGACGCCGGCGGCGGGCTACCCGACGGGCGCCGAGCTCTCGGCCTACGCCGCCGAGCGGCTGTTCGACGCGCTCTCGGCCGCGAACGCCGTCGTCAGCGTCGCCGCCGTCGGCCTCGACGACGCCGACGTGCCCGGCGGCCTCGGTCCGGACGGGCTCGCCTGGGTCGACGACGCCGACGAGCACACAGCCGCCCGTGTGGCCCGTCTCTTCGACGGTGTCGGGGCCGCCGCGGCCCGGGACGCGACGACCGTCGGAGGCGAGGCCGGCGATGCGTCCGAAACCGTCCCGCCGAGCGTCCCGACGACCGACGGCGGGTGCGACGACGCGCGAGCGATACGCGCCCGGCTCCCGCCGACGGCCCAGGTCGTCGTCTTCTCGCCGCTGACCGACGACTGGCCCGTAGCACTCGCCGAGTCGCTCACCCTGCGGGACTACTTGACGACGCTGGTCGCGCCCGACGTCGCCCGTCGGGACACCGTCGGCACGTCGGTGTTCGCCCTCGACCGCGCGGCCCGCCTCCGGCGGGCGGAACTGACCGGGACGAGCGTCGTCGACTGGGACCTCGACAGCCCCATCGACGTGGCGCTGCGCGCGTCCTTTGTGGACCTCTTCAGTGGCTGACCATGACTGATACTAGCGACGACCCGACGGGACTGCCCGGGACCAGCCGAGCCGTCGTGCTCGGCCTGACGGGGCTACTGGTCGCCGTCCTCCTCTCGACGGTCGCCACCGCGCCGCTACTGGCATCTGTGGTCGGGGTCGGGCTGGTGCTCGCGCTCTCGATGTGGCTGGTCGGCTGTGACCAGTGGACGCCCGCCGGTCGACTCCTCGCCAGCCTCCTCGTGGCCCCCATCGCCGCGGGACTGGTGGCGGTCGCTGCGGGCACCGTCGCCGCGGCGCTCGGCGAGTCCTCGGTCACGGGCGGCCCCGGCACACTGGCGGCGCTGGTAGTGACCGGCGGCTGTGTCCTCGCCGTCTTCGGGGCGGCCATCTCGACGCGGGGGGCCTACGACCGCGACCGGAGCGCCACCTATCTCGGTGTCGTCGGCCGGACGGGGCTGGCGCTCGCGGTGGTCGCCGGGGTCGCCATCGCCAACAGTATCGTCTCGCTGTCTGCGACCGACGGCGGCGACGGCTCGCGGACCGCAGTCGGGGCGGTGCTCGCGCCGGTCGTCGACCCGCTGTTTGCCCCGACGCCGGGAGACACCCACCTCGCCGTGTTCTGTCTGTGTCTCGCCGTCGTCACGCTCGCGTTCGAGCGGGCGGTGACGGCGCTGCCGCTCACCGAATTGGTGCCGGAGACGCCCGACTCCCCCGACTTGGGAGCCACAGTGGAAGCGGTCGCCCGGCGACTCCGCTGGACCGCGCTCGTGCTGGTCGGGGCGAGCGTCGTGGCCGCCGCGGTCGAACTCCGCTTCGGGCAGCCGGAAATCGCCGGCGCGCTGGCGCCGACGGCGTACGACCTGCTGGTGGCACTCACGGGCTCGCCGGGACTCCGGACGGCGATGTGGACGCTGTTCGTCGCCAGCGCCGTGACGCGGCTGGCGGTCTGGGTCGTCCAGCGGACCGCCCGGAGTTCGACCGAGCGAGTCGGCACTGCCGCGGCGCCGTACGTCGGGGGCAGCGTGCTCGCCGTCGGACTCTTCGCTATCGCCGGGCCCGCCGTCGGGCGGGTGCAGACGCTCGTCCAGTCGGGCGCGCCGACCCCGGTCCGTCTGCTGTTCGACCAGCAGCTGACGCCGCTGGTAGCGAGCTACGGCGCCGGGCCGGTTCTCCTGTTCGCGTCTCTCGCCGTTCTCAGCGTCGCCGGCACCCTCACCAGCGGCCTCTGGCTCGCGCTGGTCGTCCGGTACATCGACGAGCAGTACGCCGGCGTCCACGTCGCGGCGGCCGGGCTGTTCGCCGCGAGCACCTTCGCGGCGACGCTCGGTGCGTCGACCCCGGTCGTCCTCGCGGGGCTCGTCGGGAGCGTCGTCGTCTGGGACGCCGGGGCCTTCGGGACGCGGCTCCGCCGCGAGGTCGGGACAGTCGCGGCGACCCGCCGGACGGAACTGACACACACCGGTGGGACGGTCGCGGTCGGCGGCGTGGGCGTGGCGCTGACGGTCGCCGTCCTCGGGGTCGCCCGTGGGTCGATATCGCCGGCGCCCGACACCGGCTACCTCACCCTGCTGGTCGCGCTGTGTGCCGCCGTCGCACTGGTCGTGTCGCTGCGGTGAGCTACGCGGTGACCGCCGGTACCTCGACGCTGTCGACGACCTCCCGGACGACCGTCGCCCGGTCGACGCCGCGGACGCTGGCGTCGGCCGTCAGCACGAGGCGGTGGGCGAACACCTGCTCGACGACCCGTTTGATGTCGTCGGGCACCACGTACTCCCGGTGCTCTATGACGGCGGCCGCGCGGCTCACCTCGAAGAGGCGCTGGATACCGCGCGGCGAGACGCCGACGCTGACCCGGTCGTCTTCGCGCGTGGCGCGAGCGAGTTCGACGATGTAGTCCCGCAGCTTCCCGTCGACGGTCACGGCCTCGACGGCCCCTTGCAGCGCCGTGACGCGTTCGCCGTCGATGACCGCCGACACCGTCGGCGCCTGTGCCGTTCGGTCGGCCCGGCGGTCCAGCAGCTCGCGTTCGCCGTCGAACTCGGGGTAGCCCATCTCCGTCTTGACGATGAAGCGGTCCCGCTGGGCCTCCGGCAGCCCGAAGGTCCCCTCCTGTTCGACCGGGTTCTGCGTCGCGATGACGAAAAACGGCTCCGGGAGCTCGTGGGTGTCACCGTCGACGGTCACCTGCTTTTCGCCCATCGCTTCGAGCAGCGCCGCCTGCGTCTTGGGCGGTGCGCGGTTTATCTCGTCGGCGAGGACGACGTTGGCGAAGACGGGGCCGGGCTGGAACTCGAAGGTGCCCGCGGCCTCGTCGAACACGTTCGACCCGGTGATGTCGGCCGGCAACAGGTCGGGAGTGAACTGAATTCTGTTGAACGAGAGGCCGAGCGCGGTAGCGAAAGACTGCGCGGTGAGTGTCTTCCCCGTGCCGGGCACGTCCTCCAGCAGGACGTGGCCGCGGGCCAGAACCCCGCTCAGAACCGTCTGCAAGAACGTTTCGTCGGCGATGACCGCGGTTCCGACGGTGTCGAGGACGCGGTCGCACGCGTCGCCGACAGCGGTGTGGTCCATATTCCGGGATAGTGTGCCTGCATGAAATATCCCGCTGCTGTCGCAGTTGCACACGGTGGGCCCGGACCGCGGTGAAACGTGGGCTGTCACACCGTCGCAGGTATGGGGGAGAGTTTTGCCGTAACTCGTGGTTATAGATGCGTGGAGATATATGCACACCACACATGACTGACCACTACGGATTCGGGACACGCTGTGTCCACGCCGGCCAGGAGGAGCCGGACCCCGCTACAGGGGCGCGAGCGCCCCCGATCTATCAGACCTCCTCGTACGTCTTCGAGGACGCGGAGACTGCGGCCGACCGGTACGCGCTGGAGGACGACGGCAACGTCTACTCGCGGTTCGACAACCCGACCGTGCGGATGCTGGAAACGCGTCTGGCGTCGCTCGAAGGCGCCGTCGACGCCGTCGCCACAGGCTCCGGAATGGCCGCGCTGGACGCCGCGACGACCGTGCTCGCGAGCGCGGGCGACAACGTGGTCTCGGCCTCTTCTATCTACGGTGGCACCCACTCCTATCTGGCTACCACCGCGAGTCAGCGCGGTATCGAGACGCGCTTCGTCGACACGCTCGACCCGCAGTCCTACGCCGAGGCTATCGACGACGACACTGCCTACGTCCACTGCGAGACCATCGGCAATCCGTCACTCGTGGTCCCGCCCCTCCAGGAGATCGCGGACGTGGCCCACGACCACGGCGTCCCCCTCTTCGTCGACAACACCTTCGGGACGCCCGCGCTCTGTCGCCCGCTCGACCACGGCGCCGACATCGTCTGGGAGTCGACGACCAAGTGGATTCACGGCTCCGGCTCGACCGTCGGTGGCGTGCTCGCGGACGGCGGCTCGTTCCCGTGGGGCGAACACCCGGAAAAGTACCCCGAAATCGGCGGGGAGAACCCCGGTTTCGGGTTCAGCTTCGCCGAGCGCTTCGGCGACCGCGCCTTCGCCGTGGCGGCCCGCCAGCGCGGCCTGCGCGCGCTGGGCGACGGCCAGAAGCCCTTCGACGCCTGGGTGACGCTGCAGGGGACCGAGACCCTCTCGCTTCGGATGGAGCGGCACTGCTCGAACGCCCTGACGGTGGCCGAACACCTCCGGGACCATCCCGAGGTCGCGTGGGTCACTTACCCCGGGCTCTCCGACCACGAGACCCATGGGCTCGCACAGGAGTACTTGGAGGGCGGGTACGGCGGCGTCGTCACGTTCGGGCTCTCGGGCGGCTACGAGGCGAGCAAGCGTTTCTGCGAGGAGACCGAGCTCGCACAGTTCCTGGCCAACATCGGCGACGCGAAGACGCTGGTCATCCACCCAGCCAGCACCACCCACGCACAGCTCTCCGAGGAAGAACAGCGCGCGAGCGGCGTCAGCCCGGACCTCGTCCGCATGAGCGTCGGCATCGAGGACCCCGAGGATATCATCGAAGACATCGACGACGCCGTGTCCCGGGTGAGCTGAGATGGACTCCAGTACCGTCTCCGTCGGCGAGTTCGAGTTCCAGTGCGGCGAGACCATCGAGAACCTGGAGCTGGCCTACGAAACGTACGGCGAGTTCGAGGGCGACAACGCCGTGCTGGTCTGTCACGCCCTGACCGGGAGCGCTCACGTCGCCTCGCGTGGCCGCTTCGAGGAGGGCGACCAGGCCTACGCCTGGTGGGACGACATCGTCGGGCCGGGCAAGGCCATCGACACCACGGAGTACTTCGTGATCTGTGTGAACGTCCCCGGCTCCTGCTACGGGACGAGCGGCCCCGCGAGCGAGAACCCCGAGAGCGGCGAGCCCTACGGCCCCGACTTCCCGCCCGTCACGGTCGCCGACTGGACGGAGGCCCAGCGGCGACTCCTCGACGAACTGGGGGTGCCCGCGCTGTACGCCGTCGTCGGCGGCAGCGTCGGCGGCATGAACGTCCTCGAATGGGCCAAGCGCCACCCCGACCACGTCGAGAAGATCGTCCCCATCGCCGCCGCCGGCCGCCTCGACCCGCAGTGTCTCGCCCTCGATGGTATCGCCCGCCGGGCCATCACCACCGACGAGAACTGGCAGGGCGGGCACTACTACGGGGGCGACCACCCCGACCAGGGGCTGGCACTCGCCCGCGAAATCGGCCACGTGATGTACTTCTCGAAGTCGAGCATGGAGCGGCGGTTCGGCCGCCGGGCCGCGACCCGCGAGGCCGAGCGGGCCTTCCCCACGGACCCCGCCGGCCGCTTTTTCCCGTACCGGGACGTGGAGTCCTACCTCGATTACAACGCCTCGAAGTTCGTCGAGCGCTTCGACGCCAACAGCTACCTCTATCTCACGCGGGCGATGGACAACTACGACCTCGCCAGCGGCTTCGAGTCCGACGCCGACGCGCTGGCGGCCTTCGACGGGGACGCCCTCGTCATGTCGTTCACCGGGGACTGGCACTTCACCAGCGAGCAGAGCGAGGCCCTGGCCGACGCGCTGCGCGGAAGCGACACGCCGGTCGCCCACCACGTCGTCGACTCCGACTACGGTCACGACGCGTTCCTCGTCGAGCCCGACAGCGTCGGACCGCCGCTCGCGGACTTCCTGGAGGTGGGACTCGACGGAAGCGCCATCTCCGACACCGAGGAGACGGTGGACGACTCCTCGGATTTCGCCCCGGTCCACACGAGTCTCTTCTCACGCTAGCACTTATCATAGGTTGGTTCCTCTATAAATATGTATGAGTGATATGTTCACGAGCGCCGACGAGGAGAACCTGGAGTTCGGACAGACCGTCTACGACGACGACGGCACCGAACTCGGCACCATCCGCGGGTTCGACCAGCACGGCTTCTACGTCACGGTCGAGGAGGGCATCCAGTCGCTGACCGACGACCACCGGAGCACGGGTGCCGCCGGCGAGGCCGAACTGATGTGGCGCTGCTGGGAGTGTGGCGCGATGGGCAACATCGACGACGATATCCCCGAGGAGTGTCCCGACTGTGGCGCACCGAAGGAGGACATCTACTACTGGACCGAGGACTAATCCGCCCAGTGAGCGGTTGCAGCCGCGAAGCGCGGATTCGTCCTCGTGGAGACTAATCCGCCCAGTGAGCGGTTTCAGCCGCGAAGCGCGGATTCGTCCTCGTGAGCCGACTACTCTAGGGGCTCGATTCGGTCGACGAGTGCCCCGTCGAGGTCTGACTGCAGCGCCTCGACGGCCGCGTCCGGAAGCGCGAACCGGAGCGTCTCGTCGCGCCACTCCGCGATAGCGACGTCCTCGTCGTCCCGCACCAGCAGGCGGTCGACGTCGGTAAACAGCGTGGCGATGGCCTCGAAACACTCGCCCGTGAGCGGCGCTATCCCGGTGGTCCGGTCGTCGTGGACGGTCACTGCCGAGACGCCGGACAGTGTCTCCAGCGCCCTTCGGCGCGGTCCCACGACGTCCGTCCGGCGTCCGACGGCCAGCCGAACGACGGCGGTCGACGGGCCGCGTGGCGTCGCGTCCAGCACGGCCGCCAGCGCGTCGAGGCCGGCGCCTTCGTCGGCGGCCGGGGGACGCAGGCGGTACGCCGGCTCGTCGTCGGGCCAGGCGGGCACAGTGTCGGTCATACGCATCGTTCGAGGTCGGCGCTGTTGTGGCTGGTGGTTCCCACGCCGTCACTTGGGTGGTGGTACCGCTCGCCGAGGTCTCTTCGGAGCGCGGGCTGAGCGTCTCGATAGGACCTCGAAAGCTGTGCCACCCGTACTATCTATCCGCTATCACGTGGCCACTGACGGCCCACAAGTACTGTTTTGTCGACGGTCCGCCAGTCCGAGGTGCGTCGGAGTCGCGCTGGGCGTTGTCGCCGGCGTCCTCCGCGCGCAGTACGGTCCCACGACGACTCCGTCCCGGAACTCGTGGTCTCGGACGCCTCCGAGCGCGTCGTAGACGACTACGCCGACGACTTCGACCCCGCGGACGTCCCTGAATCGGTCACGTGACCGGTGGCTTTTGTAGCCCGCTGCCCTCCTCCGACCCATGGATATCGCCGTCGTCGGCGCGGGCAGCCTCGGGAGCCTGCTGGGCGGGCTGCTGGCCCGCGAGCACGACGTGACGCTGGTCGGCCGGGACCCACACGTCTCGGCTGTCGACCGCGACGGGCTGACCGTGACCGGCGTCGAGCAGTTCGACGTTTCGCCTGCGGCCCGTACCGACCCCCCTGCGGAAGCCGACCTCGCCGTCGTCGCGGTCAAGAGCTACGACACCGCCGCCGTCGCTGCCCAGTTGGCCGACTGCGACCTCGGCGCCTGCCTCTCGGTCCAGAACGGGATGGGCAACGAGTCACGGCTGGCCGAGGCCCTCTCCTGTCCGGTGCTCGCAGGGACTTGCACCTACGGCGCACGGCTGGCGGAGCCCGGCACTGTTGCCTTTACCGGCCGCGGTGACGTGGTGCTGGGCGCCCGCGAGGGCGGGCCGTCCGAGACGGCCGACCGGGTCGGCGCTGCGTTCACCGCCGCCGGCGTGGAGACCACCGTCGCGACGGATATGCCCCGTCGCCTCTGGGAGAAGCTGGCGGTCAACACCGCCGTCAACGCCGCGACGGCGCTGGCTCGCGTCGAGAACGGCGCGCTCGTCGATGGACCCGGTCGGTCCCTCGCCGCCGACGCCGCCCGCGAGACGGCCCGCGTCGCCCGCGAGCAGGGCGTCGACCTGCCCGACGAGCGGGCCGTCGAACGCACTCGGCAGGTCGTGCGTGACACCGCCGCGAACCGCTCGTCGATGCTGGGGGACGTCGAAGCCGGTCGCGAGACTGAGATAGACGCCATCAACGGCTACGTCGTGCGCGTCGCTGCGGAGCCAGTGCCCGTCAACACGACGCTGTCGCGGCTGGTCCGGACGTGGGAAACGGAACAGGAACGGTGCTAGTCAGTCGGCGTCCTTGCCGCCGTCGGCCGCCGCTTCGACCGACTGGGTCGCCATCCCGAGCATCTCCCGGGCCTCGTCGGGGGTCGCGATGTCGCGGTCGAGCCGCTCGATTATCTCCGCGGTGCGCTCGACCAGCTGCTGGTTGCTCTCCGCTTTCTCCCCGCGCCGGTAGTAGAGGTTGTCCTCCATCCCGACGCGGACGTGTCCGCCCAGCAGGACGGCCATCGTCGTCAGCGGGAGCTGGTGGGGGCCGACCGCGAGGACGTTGAACTCGGCGCCCTCGGGGATGTTGTCGACCATCGTGAGGAGGTTCCGCGGGGTGGCCGGGGTAAAGGACCCGCCGAAGATGAGGTTGATGTACGGCGGCTCCTCGACCAGCCCCTCGTCGATGAGCCGGCGGACCTCCGCGAGCTGGCCGGAGTTGAACACCTCCATCTCGGGTTTGATGCCCTTGGCCTGCATTTCGACGGCCAAGCGCTCGATGTTGTTGCGGGTGTGGTTCGTGATGATGTGTTTGTCCCGCTTGAACGGCCCCATGTCGAGCGACGCCATCTCCGGCGGGGGGTCCGTCCGGATGCCCGCGATGCGGCTCTCGTACTGGGCCTGGCCGCCGGTGGTGTTCTGGATGATGATGTCGTCACAGGCCTCGCGGATAGCGTCGTTGACCGCCTGCAGTCGGCTGGCGTCGTTCTCGCCGTGTTCGTTGCGGCCGTGGACGTGCGCGATTGACGCCCCGACTTCCTCGCAGGCGGCCACCTGCTGTGCGATTTCCTCGGGCTGCTCGGGTAAGTTCGGATTCACGTCTTTACCGTGGATCGCGCCGGTGGTGGCCACCGTGATGATGACCTTCTTTTGCCGGTGGTAGTCGTCGTATGGCACTACTCCGACTCGCGGCGTTCGCTACTTGGGTATGACACAGCTATCGCCCCCCCGTTGGGGTTACTCCCAGCGTATCCCCGGAAACGTCTGAATAACCAAGCCCGAACACGGTTTCCGTTAGCGTCGATGACCTGTCCGTACCTCGAATACCGCGACTCCGACGGCGAGCAGGAGTTCGACCACGAGCGCGCTTACTGTCAGCTCCAGGAGTCTTTCGTCTCCCCGATGGAGGCCGACCTCTGTAACGACCGCCACGAGTTCGACCACGAAGACGACTGTGCGGTGTTCCAGCGCCACCATCTCGACGCTGACCAGCTCGTCCCCGGGCTGGAGCTCCAGGATGCCGACTGAGACGGTCACGACGACTGCCCGGACCGACGCGGACGACTACGACATCCGCTGGTTCCGCGAGGCCGACCGCGAGGGGTTCATGGAGCTACACCGGGACACCTTTCCGGACGGCTCGGAAGCGTGGTTCGAGTGGAAGTTCCTCGACAACCCCTATCTCCCGGAGGTGCCCATCGTCGTCACCGAACACGACGGGGACATCGTCGGCGCCCGGCCCAACCTGGCGTTCCAGATGCGCGCCGGCGACACCTACCACACGGCGTTGCAGTCCTGTGACACCATGGTCGACGAGGCCCACCGCCGGCAGGGCCTGTTCAGTCGCATGAGCGAGCGCCTCTTTGCCGACTACGCAGAGGGCCAGCCCGCGTTCACGTTCAACAACCCGAACCAGAAGACGACGGCGGGCCTCTCGAAGCTCGGCTGTGACATCGCCGGCGAACACACCACGTACTACCGGATACAGAACCCCGCCGCGTACGCCGGCATCGACAGTCGGCTGGCGGAGACGGCGGGCACGCAGGCCGCCCGTACCTACCTCGCCACGCGGGAACAGCGGTTCGACCCCCCGTCCGAGGTGAGTGTCACCCGCCACACCGATATCCCCGCCGAGACGCTGGCCAGTCTCTACCGGCGCCGGCCGCCGACCGAGATTCACGCCCTCCGCGACGAGCAGTTCTTCCGGTACCGGTTTGGCAACCCGAACTGGAGCTACACCGCCTACACCGCCCGCATCGGCGGCCGTCCCGTCGCCGGTGTCGTCACCGGGACGGGGGAGAAAGAGCACCATACCGTCACCAACGTCGCCGACGTGGTTCCGCTGGTCGGCGACGCCGAACGCGACCGGGCCCTCCCGGCTATCTTCGACCGGCTCGTGGCCGACCACGACGACGCCGACGTCATCGCGGTCCGGGGCCAGTCCGTCCCCGACGGGCTCCTGACCGGTCTCGGATTCCACAGCGACCGGGCGCTCCCCTTCAGTCCCGTGGCGACGCCGACGAAACTGGTCGTCTCGCCGATTCCACCCGACGGCTCCTGGCGCGTCGCCGGCCGGGACATTCGCGTGATGGACAACTGGCGGCCCACCTTCGTCGAGCACAACACCGCCTAGGCAGCGTCGAATCCGGATTTTGCGGTGCTCCGAGCGGCTGGCGTCGTTCCTAGTTCCGCTTCACGACGTACAGCGCCGCGACACCGCCCAGAACCAGCGCGAACACGTAGCTTGCGACGCGATAGAGGATGGCGATGACCGCGGCGTCGGTCCGGCCGATGGCGGTGAGCGCGACGACGAGCACGACGAGCGCTGTCTCGACGGCCCCCGAGCCACCGGGGGAGGGGACCAGCCCGGCCAGCGTCGAGGCCGGGACGATGAAGAAGACGAGCAGCAGCGTCAGGTCGGCGCCGATGGCCTGTGCGGAGAAGTACAGCGGGAGCGCGAAGAACACCCAGCCGACGTAAGAGACCGAGAGCGCCTTCGCCAGCGCGCGGCGGTCGCGGGCGATACGCTCGAAGGCCGCCTCTGTCTCGTGGATTCGGTCCCGGAGGCCGTCGAGGCTGAACACCGGTACGCGCCGGACGAGCGGCGCGGAGAACCGGAGTATCGCGGCCCGGAGCCGGTCGCGAAAGCGCCAGCCGATAGCGGTAAGCAGGGGCACACCGACCGAGAGGACGACCAGCCCGCCGGCCAGTGGCTCGATGGCGTCGGGGAGTTCGCTCCCGTACAGCAGCGCCGCGAAGCCGACCCCGGAGAAGGTGACAAAGGGGAAGAGATTGAGCAGGTCGGCGGTGACGACGCTGGCGAGGCTGTCCTGGTAACTGGCCTCCGTGTCCCGCGAGAGCACGTAGGCGATGAAGGGCTCGCCGCCGGCCTGGCCCAGCGGGGTGACGTAGTTCGCGAAGGTGGCGGCGTAGTAGGTGACGACGAGTCGCGAGAAGGACTCCTCGATGCCCGCGACGCCCAGCACGATCTGCCAGGCCTTCCCCCAGGCGGTGAGACACACCGCTGTCGAGAGGCAGGCGAGCGCCAGCCACCCCACGTCGGCCTGCCGGAGGCCCGCAACGACGCCCTCGGTCCCGACGAAATCGACCAGCAGGGCGAGGACGCCGCCCGCGACGACGAAACCCAGCAGTATCTGGGCGACGGTCCGCCTGTCGACGAAATCGAGGGCAGCGCTGTCCGAACTCACGTCAGTCGATGTACCCGAGGTCCTGCAGTCGGTCCTTCGTCTCGTCGTCCATCTCGCCCAGCACGTCGCCGTCGGCCCCGTCGGCCTCGTCGGGCCAGGTGGCGTCGACCGAGTCGACGAACTCGAACAGGGCGTCGGCGAGCGCCTCGGGCTCCGCGTCGGTGCCGACCAGGTTCTCGGTCTCGCCCGGGTCGTGCCCCACGTCGTAGGCCTCGTCGGGGATGCGCGTGCAGTGGATGTACTTCTCGTCGACGGTCCGTGCCGCGCCCATCCGGGAGTAAAAGCGGGACTGCTCGTCGAGTTCGATACCGGCCCCGCTGGCTTTCCCTTCCAGCTGGCGCAGCTCGACGACGGGCTGGTGGTACTCGACGAAGCCGACCTCACCCCGCGGGACGCCGCCCATCTCGCCGGCGAACTCGCGGTAGTCGGCCGACAGCAGCGAGCGGGTCGACTGCAGGGCCTCGCCCTGGCCCGTCGCGCCCGCCGCGTCGAGGACGGTGTGATAGAGGTCGACGAGTTCGACGACCGTCTCGTCGTCGCGGCCGGCCGTGAGGTCGGGGTGTTTGACCACGAGCGGGACGTTGACGAGCGGGTCGTAGATGCCGAACTCGTGGCCGTACAGGTCGTGTTCGCCGAACAGCTCGCCGTGGTCAGCCGCGACGACGACGGTGGTGTCGTCCCACTGGTCCGTCTCTTTCAGGTGGGTGAACAGCCGGTCGAGCTGGTCGTCCATGTGGGCCAGTTCGGCGTCGTAGAGGCCTCTGATGTCGTCCCACTCGTCGTCGTCGATATCGCGGGCGCCGCAGTTAAACTCCTTCGAGTTCTGGCACACGTCCGTCGAATCGACGCCGGGCGCGAACCGTTCGGCGTACTCCTCGGGCGGGTGGTATGGGAGGTGGGCGTCCATCAGATTGATGAACGCGAAGAAGTCGTCGCTCCCGTCGATGAACTCGATGGTCTTGTCGATGACCTGTGGCGTCTTCGTGTCCCCGCCACCGCCCTCGGCGAGATGCTCGTGTATCTTGTTGCCAAGCTGGACCATCCGGTCGGCGACGCTGCGGAGCGTGTCGTTGTCGTTCATCGTCTTCCAGACGCTCGCGAGCGGCCCGGAGAGGAGCTCGCTGGGCATTATCTGGAAGAAGTTGTCGTGGTGATCAAAGCCCGCGGTGAGGTTCGTGTAGCTCGTGATCCAGGCGTTCGACGAGTAGCAGGCGGTTTCGTAGCCCGCCGCCGACAGCGACTCGGCGAGCGTCGTCGCCCCCTCCAGATAGGGGTCTTCCTGTGTGGCCTCATGCTCGCTGGGATAGAGCCCGGTAAACAGCGAGGCGTGGACCGGCAGCGTCCACGGGGCCGGCGCGACGGCGCCGTCGAAGACGGTCGCCTCCGCGGCGAACTCTGCGAGGTGCGGTGTCGTCTCGCGGTCCTCGTCGTAGACGGATAGCCGGTCTTTCCGGACCGTGTCCAGGACGACGAAGAGAACGTTGGACCCGTCCGTATCAGTCATACGGTGTCAAAATTCGCCATTGGGTTAATACGGTGTGATTTCCGTCCGCACGGACCGCCCGTGCGGACTCGGCGTTCGACGCCCGCGGTACGGCGAGCCTAGAACGGCGCTTCCGGCCCCTCGTCGCCGCCGACGTCGCCGCCACGGGAGTCGCCGCCGGGGAAGGAGGGGTTCATGCCGCTGTCGGCGCCGCCGGACATGCCCTCGCCGCCTTCCATCCCGGTGCGGGCGGTGACCGAGTCGATCTCGGGGATCTCCTTGGTCATGCGGGTCTTGATGGCCTGAATGGTCATCGGCGAGATGCCACAGCCCGAACACGCGCCGCCGAGCTGGATGGTGACGCTCCCCTCTTCGCGGTCGATGTCCGTGATAGCCGCGCTCCCGCCGTGCATCTGGATCTGTGGGAAGTTCCGGCGCAGGAAGTTCGTGATTCGCTCGCGCAGGTCGTCCCCGTCCTCGGTCTCCGTGCTCATAGTGGCTGAGATTGGGGGCCGGGGAGGCTTAGACCTTTGGACTGATACCGTTCGCGTGGACGTTCGTGACAGTCCGTCCGGGGCCAGCCGGCCTATCGGCAGTCACTGCACGCGCTCGATAACGTCGTTCAGCGCGTCCAGTTCGGCCTGCATCGCCGCCTGTGTCAGCGGAACGTAGCCGACCTGCTCAGTCAGGCGCGTCTCGCTGGTGGTCCGTCTGAGGAGGTACCGGGCGAACTCGGCGACGGACGCCTCGCCGAGTCGGTCGGTGTTGACGTACGTGTACAGCGGCCGCGCCAGCGGATAGTCGCCGTTCGCGGCGCTGTCGAGCGACGGCTCGACACATCCCTCGGCGTCGATGCCGAGTGCTTTCACGCGGTCGCTGTTGTCCCGATAGTACGAGAAGCCGAGATAGGCGATGCCGTACCGGTCGTTCTGGACGCCCCGGAGGACGGCGTTGTCCCGCTCGGTCGGCTGGTAGTCGGAGGTGTGCGCGGCGTTCTCGCCGAGCACCGCCTCACCGAAGTAGTCGAACGTGCCGGAGCTGTCCGCGGGGCCGAACCGAGCTATCTCCTCGTCGGGCCATTCGCTTCGCACGTCTGCCCAGCGGGTCGCGCCGTCCGCGCGCCATAGCTCGCGCAGTTCGCCGGTCGTCACGCAGTCGACCCAGTCGTTGTCGGCGTTGACGACGACTGTCACCGCGTCTCTCGCGAGCGTGAGCTCGTGGTACTCGACGCCGTTGCCGGCACACAGGTCCCGCTCCGCGGCGCTGATCGGCCGCGAGGCGGTGTTGAAATCGGCGTCGCCCTCGCAGAATCGCTCGCTGAACCCGCCGCCGGTGCCGGTTATCGAGAGAGCGAAGTCGACATCGGGATGTCGCTGCCTGAACCCCTCGACGACGGCCTGTGCGAGTGGGTACACGGTACTGCTCCCGGTGATGTCTACGGTCCCGCTGAGCGGGGTGTCGGTCCCCTCGGCTGTACCCGGGTCCGTCCCTGTCTCCGTCTCCGTCGCGTCCGTGCCGGTCGTCGCCTCGTCGTCCTCGGTCGCAGCCGAGTTGTCGACGCCGCTTTCGAGACAGCCACCCACCGCGACCGTCAGCCCGGTCGCGACGAGACCCAGATACTCGCGTCGGTTCGACATATCACCGCGCTCGAACCTGTGAAATAAATAACCGGTGGTCTCTGCTTCCCCGACCGGACGAAAGCCCCTTACAGTCCGGCGAGAAACGATTGCAGCAATGAGCGACAGCGACTCGGGCGGGCCCAAGCAGGTCTCGGACCCCGACTACCACAGCCGGAACCACACGGCGGCCCAGACCTGCGGCTGGACGGCCAACGCCCTTCGGGGGGAGGGGAAATGCTACAAGTACGCCTTCTACGGTATCGAATCCCATCGCTGTATCCAGATGACGCCCGTGGTGAAGTGCAACGAGCGCTGTGTCTTCTGCTGGCGCGACCACGCCGGCCACGCGTACGAACTGGGCGACGTCGAGTGGGACGACCCCGCCGCCGTCGCGGACGCCTCCGTCGAACTCCAGCGGCGGCTCCTCTCGGGCTTTGGCGGCAACGACGAGGTGCCCCGCGAGGTGTTCGAGCAGGCGATGGAGCCCCGCCACGTCGCCATCTCGCTGGACGGCGAGCCCACCCTCTACCCCTATCTCCCGGAACTCATCGAGGAGTTCCACGAGCGCGATATCACGACGTTCCTCGTCTCGAACGGCACCGACCCGGAGATGCTGTCGCGCTGTGACCCCACCCAGCTGTACGTCTCCGTCGACGCGCCCGACCGCAAGACGTTCGATTCGACGGTCAAAGCCGTCGAGGACGACGCCTGGCACAACCTCGTCGACACCCTGGACGTGCTGGCCGAGAAAGACGACACCCGAACCGTCGTCCGGAGCACGCTGGTCCGCGAGGAGAACATGCACCGCCCGGCGTGGTACGCGGCGATGTGTGACCGCGCCGACGCCGACTTCGTGGAGCTGAAAGCGTACATGCACGTGGGTCACTCGCGGGGGCGGCTGGACCGCGAGTCGATGCCCAGCCACGAGGAGATCGTCGAGTTCGCCGAGGAGATGCAGCAGTTCCTCCCGGAGCACGGCACCATCAAAGAGGTCGAACCCTCTCGCGTGGCGATGCTGGCCCGGGACGCCGATACCTGGGTGCCCAAACTGCAGAAAGACAGCGATTTCTGGGCCGACGACCCGCTGGCGGAGTACTGACCACCTGCGACGAGGGGACTCGTCGCGCCCCGATCATCCGTCCGGCGTCGCGTCGATGGCGTAGACGTACGTGTCGTAACAGCCGAAGTAGACGGTGTCGCCGGACACGAGCGGGTTCGAGTGGACGTAGTCGTCGCGGATGTACCGCCAGCGCACCGCCCCCGTCTCCCGGTCGACGGCGTTCATGCCACTCGGGTCTCTGAAGCCCGCGTTCCCGAAGTACACCAGCCCGTTCGCGACCGCAGGGGCAGACAGGATGGTACCGTATCCGAGGTCTGTCCGCCAGCGGACGGTGCCGGTGGCCGCGTCGACCGCCTGGATTCGCGACTCGTTGTCGCCGTAGTACAGCGTCCCGTCGACGAGCGTCGGCCGCATCGAGAACCCGGTGTCGTTCGTAATCGTCCACGCGGTCGTCCCGTCGTCTCGGTGCAGCGCGTAGAACGGGCTCTCGTAAGAACTCCCGAAATACACGCGGTCGCCGCCGACGCGTGCGCCGCCGACGATGCTCGCGTCCGTCGACACCGTCCAGTCGGGGGTGCCAGCGACTGCGTCGAGAGCGTAGAACGTCCGGTCTCGGGAGCCGACGTAGACCCTCTCGTCGGCGATTACCGGGGTCGCGACGACGCCGGCGCCCGTCCGGTACCGCCACCGTTCCGCCCCGGTCGCGGCGTCGGCCGCGTAGACGTGGCCGTCCTCGCTCCCGAAGTAGACGGTTCCGTCGGCGACCGTCGCGCCCCGGCCGAGTTTGTCCCCGGTCTCGAAGCGCCACTGTTCGGTCCCGTCGGTGTCGACGGCGTACAGAGCGGTGTCCCAGCTCCCGACGTATATCGTCTCGCCGTCCACGACCGGATTGAACGGGAGTTTGGCCCCGATCTCGAACTCCCAGTCGACGGCGCCGGTGTCGGCGTGCAAACTGTACAGCGTCCCGTCGTCGCTCGCGACGTAGAGGCGGTCGTCGAGGCCCACCGGCGACGAGGCCACTGCGCCACCGGTCCCGGTCCGCCACCGACGGGCACACTCTCCGAGCCGCGCCGCGGTCGGCGTCTCGTCCCGGTCGTCTCCGGCACAGCCGGCGAGACCGGCCGCGGCGCTCCCGACCGCAGCCAGGAGCGCTCGGCGTGAGCCGCTCACGCCGTCTCAGCTCCGCGGTGCACGCGGGGGCCTCGTTCCGAGACTCCGGTCCCGCCGCGAACCGGCGTGTCAGTGCGTCCCACTGGCCTGTACACCGCGAAGTCGGAACAAATAGCTTCTGGCGCACGCGAACTGTTCCACATCTGGAATCGGTATCACGTTCGATATGCTTATCCGAATCTAGTCCGTACCTTTGGTCATGGCTGAACCATCGGGACAGGCCGTCGGGCGCGACGAACTCGCGACGCTGAAGCTGCTCGCGCTCGAAGGCGCGCTGGACGAGCCGACGAAGGTCTCCTGTGCGGACCTGGCGGGGCGCCTCGACGCCTCGAACCAGACGGCCTCACGGCGCCTCCAGCGTCTGGAGGACGCCGACCTGCTCGACCGGGACATCCTCGGTGACGGGCAGGAAGTGCACGTCACGAGCACGGGCGAGCGCCGGCTCCAGTCCGAATACGCGGATTACCGGCGCATCTTCGAGGCCGACGCCAGCGTCCACCTGAACGGTATCGTCACCTCGGGCATGGGCGAGGGGCGCCACTACATCACCCTCCCGGGCTACATGAAACAGTTCATCGAGCGGCTGGACTACGAGCCGTTCGCCGGGACGCTGAACCTCGAACTCACCGACGACAGCGTCCGCAAGCGCGCCCGTCTGAGCGCGCTGGAGCCGGTCACCATCGAGGGATGGGAAGACGACGAGCGCACTTACGGCCCGGCCTACTGCTACCCCGTCTCCGTCGAGAGCGGCGACGGCGAGTACGAGCCGGCCCACATCATCGCGCCCGAGCGGACCCACCACGGCGAGGAGAAGGTGGAGCTTATCGCGCCGGAGAAGCTCCGCGACGTGCTGGAGCTGGCAGACGGCGACGAGGTGACCGTCCATGTCTCGGAGTGAGCGCGTGGACGCCGACAGCGCCGCCGACGCGGTGGCCGCCTTCGCCGGCGGCGAGCCCGTGTTGATTCACGACGCCGCCGACCGGGAGGGCGAGACCGACATCGTCTATCCGGCGGGGTCGGTCACCCCGGCGGCCGTCGCCCGCCTCCGCAACGACGCCGGCGGGCTGGTCTGTGTCGCGCTCTCCGATTCGGTCGCCGCGGCGCTCGAACTCCCTTTCATGCAGGAGGTGCTCGACCACCCCACCGCCGCCGCCCACGACCTCGCCTACGACGAGCGCTCCTCGTTCTCGCTGACCGTGAACCACCGGGACACCTTCACCGGTATCACCGACGAGGACCGCTCGCTGACCATCCGTGAACTGGCCGGGCTCGCGGCCGACCCGGACGCCGACGTCTTCGCCGCGTCGTTCCGGTCGCCGGGGCACGTCCACCTGCTCCGGGCCGCCCCGGAGCTGCTCGCCGACCGCGAGGGCCACACCGAACTGGGCATCGCGCTGGCGGCGGCCGCCGACCAGCCACCGGCCGTCGTCGTCTGCGAGATGCTCGACGGCGAGACCGGTGGCGCGCTCTCGCCCGCCGACGCCCGGGCGTACGCGGCCGAGCACGGCTTCCCCTACGTCGAGGGGCGGTCGCTCGTCGACGCGCTGCCGTGACGGCGCAGTGAGGAGTCACGTCCGAAAAACGGACACCGGCGGGGCCGCGCTATCCGCCGTAGGTGTCTTCGAGCACCGAATCGAGTTCCGACACCGTCTTTCTGAGCGAGGCCTTCACGCTCGACCCGTCTTGCTCGACGGAGATATCGCCGACGAGGTCGGCGACCGAGCCGTATGGAATCGACGACTGAGCGCGGTCCCGCAGCTCCGTGACCACGTCCGTCGCGTCGGCGGCGGCGTCGCGGTCGCTCGCAGCCAGCGTCGTCTCCAGCCCCCGGACGTCGTCGTCGCGGTACACGGACCCCCTGAGGGTGTCGACGTCGTCGAGCGGGGTGAGGTCGATCGGCTCGTCGCTGCGTTTGGCTACCGACTCGGGGACCGCCGGGTTGTCGCTGGGACTCGGCATCCGACCGGCGAATCGGACGGGCGCGTCCCGGGTCTCGGTGTAGGCGTTCTCGACCTCCGAATCGATAGTGTCGCTATCGCCGTTCTGCACGTCGATAGCGTCGTAGACGGCGTCTTCGGTCCCGACGACGACTCGGTCCGTCGAGAGCGACCCGACCCACCGACCGTCCGCCGACTCGGGTTCGTAGACGACCGACCCGGAGTGTTCGACCTCGCTGAAGTCGATGTTCTCGACGTTCTCGAGGCCGCGTTTGACGTCCTCGGCTTCCAGGTCCGCTCGAAGCACGACGCCGCCGTACTCGGCGAACAGTTCGTCGTCCGTCCCGCCGAACTCGCTGAAAACCGTCGCCTCGTGGACGTTCGACGGGTCGGTCTCCCACTCGTCCTCGATATGGCCGAGTAGCCCGTCGAAGTCCTCGGGGCCGTCGTAGTATTCGTACTGCGACCGCTGTTCGAGGTGGGTGTTGGTCAGCGTTTTCACGCCTTCGTCCTGTCGGATAGTATCGACGTTCGCGTAGGCGACTGCGTCAGCACCTGCGGGGATAGCGTCGAGCACATCGGACGACTCAGCGGTGGAGGGCGCCGAATCGAGACAGCCCGCTGTACTACCGACCGCAGCCACGGACGCCAGTCCCGCGGCGGTGCGGAGTAGTTTCCGTCGCTCTATGTGTTTCACAGTTGGTTCCTACTCGCCCCAATACTTCAATTTACTGGAAATACCGGGCGAAGAACGGCCCGAAAGACATGTGTCCGGGGCTGTACGGGCCGTTAGGCTCGTGTTCGATACACGTGGGATATCTCTTCGCTACCGTCTGTGAGCGGCCATAGCACGCGTAGATACTCCCGTCGCCACGTGCTGGAACCGCTCGGTCCGGCTGCTGTGGGGTCTCGCTGGCTGTCCCAGCGGCGGGAGACCAGACGTCGATACAGACGCTCGCGGCCACGGAGACGTCGTGACCGCCCCCGGAACTACGACCCGGGCACCGCATCGGAGGTCGTCCCTGCCACCGACCGGTCCCGTCGCAGGGCGGGTAACGGGGACTTACACCGACGACGCCCTCGGCGAGTCCGAGACCGGTACCCCCGACGTGTTCTAGCCTGTCCGTACTGAACTCACAGCGTCCAGTCGACCGGCTCGGTGGCTCTACACTGTCACAGCACCGACCCAGAAATATCAGATATAATTCACTTTCGGCCGACGAGTCAGCGCTGGCACGAGCTTACCGTTCGCTACGGCGGCAATAACAAACCGTATTTAGGGGTTGGGTGGTCCGTATGGAAACGGATTCCAGACAACGCGGTTCGGCGTATCGTCGCATCAGTACATTACTTGTGGTCGTAACTCTCGCCCTGGTTCCGCTGACCGGGCTCGGAGCCGCGCAGACGGCCGGTGAGGCAGGAAACCAGTCCTACGTCGCCGTACAGAACGGCGAGTGTGTCCCGATAACGTCGTTCACGGGCGAGGAGTCCGCGCGCGAGTTCTACGACTACCGGCTCCCCGAAGAGTTCGCTGACAACCCGTACGTCAACGCGACGGGCGAGGCGTTCGGCTCGGAGGGGACGACGGAGCTCCAGGAGCCCAACACGAGCATCGTCTTCCTGTACACTGACACCCAGGGGACGAACGAGACCAGCGACGACGACACGAGTCTCGTGCTCGTCCACGGCGCGGAGGCCGACGACTCCTCCGACGGTGGCACGGCCACGTTCACCATCACGAACCTGCCCGAAGACGGCGAGTGGGAGGTCCGTGACGACGACTACGAGGGCGCCACGAACGAGGACAACTGGAACGTCAGCGAGACCGAGACTGTCGTCGACTGGCTGTGGGGCGAGGCCGCGACGGACGGCGGCGCCTTCACCGGCCTCGACAACGACACGAACGTGACCATCGACCCGGCGTTCAACGAGGCGTCGGCGCTCGCTAACACCACCAACGGAACCAACACCACCAGCGGCACTGTCCAGCAGTGGCAGGTGCTCTCGAACGAGACGGACGACGTCAACCGGACCGACCTCGAACTGAACCAGTCCCTGCAGCTAGCGGCCGGCACCTGCGGGGATGTCGCCGGTGACGCGGCCGACGACAACGACACTGCGACGAACGAGACCGCGACGGTCTCCTTCGAGAACCAGACGTCCGACGGCACGAGCGTCATCGTCCAGAACGCGACGGTGCCGCGTGGCGGCTACGTCACCATCCACAACGAGAGCCTGCTCGACGGCGACGCGGTCGGCAGCGTCGTCGGCGTCAGCGACTACCTCGAAGCGGGCGAGTACGACAACCTCACCGTCGACCTGTTCGACGTGCCGGGAGCCGAGTTCAACGAGTCGGAGCTGACGGAGAACCAGACGCTCATCGCGATGCCCCACGAGGAGACGACCGGCGACGAGACCTACGACTTCGTCAGCAGTAACGGCACCGACGACGTCCCGTACACCGACAACGGCGAAGCGGTGATTGACGACGCCAACGTCACCATCGGTAACGAGACGACCGTGGCCGACGATAACGAGTCGGGCCTCGACACCGACTTCGATAACGTGCTGGTGCCGGCGGGGGGCAACGACGCTACCCAGACTGCGAACAACGACACGACCGACAACGACACTGCGACGAACGAGACCGCGACGGTCTCCTTCGATGACCAGACGTCCGACGGCACGAGCGTCATCGTCCAGAACGCGACGGTGCCGCGTGGCGGCTACGTCACCATCCACAACGAGAGCCTGCTCGACGGCGACGCGGTCGGCAGTGTCGTCGGCGTCAGTGACTACCTCGAAGCCGGTGAGTACGACAATCTCACCGTCGACCTGTTCGACGTGCCGGGGGCCGAGTTCAACGAGTCGGAGCTGACGGAGAACCAGACGCTCATCGCGATGCCCCACGAGGAGACGACCGGCGACGAGACCTACGACTTCGTCAGCAGTAACGGCACCGACGACGTCCCGTACACCGACAACGGCGAAGCGGTGACCGACGACGCCGAAATCACGATCGGTAACGAGACTGACGAGACGGACGGTAACGAGACGGACGAGACGGACGGTAACGTCACGGACGATACCGACACCGAAACGCCGGACGAAGATACGCCGGACGAGGAGACGCCGGACGATGACACGCCGGACGAGGAGACGCCGGACGAGGCGACGCCGGAAGACGACACGCCGGACGAGGCGACGCCCAACTGAGGACGCGACTGTCGTAGCTGCACTTTTTTCGCTCACCTGCCCCCAGCCGCGGGCGTGAACTGACGGCACGGACCGTCAACACTCTTAACCGAGGACTTCAATGGGGTAGATATGACACACGACGACCCGTTCGCCGGTACCGAGGGCAGTCATCGAGGGACGTGGGGGCGGCCAGCATGAGCGACCGCCCGGAGATGTTCGAGGGGGTCGAGGAAATCTGGCTCGACGGGGAGTTCGTCGACTTCGAGGACGCACAGATTCACGTCCTCACCCACGCGCTCCACTACGGCACCGGCGTTTTCGAGGGCGTCCGATGCTACGGCACCGAGGCGGGGCCGGCCATCTTCCGGTGGGAGGAACATCTCGACCGCTTCTACGACTCCGGCGAGGTGTACGACATCGACATCCCGTTCTCGAAGGCCGAACTCACCGAGGCCACGGAGGAGCTCATCCGCCGGGAGGAGCTGAACTCCTGTTACATCCGTCCCATCGCGTTCTACGGCTACGGGCCGCTGGGGCTGAACCCGGGCAAGTCGCCGGTGCAGGTCGCCCTCGCCGTCTGGCCGTGGGGCGCCTATCTGGGCGACGAGGCGCTCGAAGACGGCGTCGACGTGGCCGTCTCCTCCTGGCGCAAGTACGCCTCCAGCCAGATCCCGACCAACGCCAAGACAACGGGCACCTACGTCAACAGCGTCCTCGCTTCTCAGGAGGCAAAGGCCAACGGCTACGCGGAGGCCATCGTTCTCAACAAGGAGGGCAACGTCGCCGAAGGCCCCGGCGAGAACATCTTCCTCGTCCGCGACGGCGAGATATACACGACGGGGCTCGCCGAGTCCATCCTCGACGGTATCACGCGCCAGACGGCCATCGAACTCGCCGAGGAGATGGGGTACACCGTCCACGACGAGGCGACTATCTCGCGTGGCGAGCTCTACACCGCCGACGAGCTGTTTTTCACCGGGACCGCCGCGGAGGTCACGCCCATCCGGAGCGTCGACGACAACGAGATCGGTGCGGGCACCAAGGGACCGGTCACCGACGACATCCAGACGGCCTTTTTCGACCTCGTGGAGTCGGGCGACCGCGAGGAGTGGTTCCGTTACCTCTAGTCGTCTTCGCCCGGTATCGGAATCGTCTGTTGCCTGTCGTTCGTATCGCCGAAGCCGGCCGACAGGATGCGTGTCAGCGCGTCCTCGACGCGCTCGTCGGTCTCCTCGTACTGGTCGGACTCCACCTCGATGACGTAGCCCGTGGTGATGTTCGGCGCGGTCGGCAAGAAGAGCACGTCGCGGCCGTCGTCGGTCGTCTGCCCGGTTTTGAACGCCGTCATCCGCATCCCGTCCCACACTTCGAGTTTCACCGGCGCCTGGAGTTCGTCGGTCCCCCCGACGGCCGTTTCGACCGCCATCTTCGAGGCGTTGTACACCACCCGCAACCCCGGGACCTGATTCATCGCGTCGTCGAGAGCCTGTTCGACGAAGTCGCCAAACGCCGTCCGCATCAGATAGCCGACGGAGAAGACGATGAGGACGAAAAGCATCATCGCGACGGAGACGCGGACGAACTCGACCGCGGTCGGCGTGGCGGTCCCCTCGGGGAACCCGACCGAAATCAGCAGTGACCGGTCGATAGAGGGGAACAGGACGGACGCGCCGGCGAGGATGCTGTAGAGGTAGACGATGACGTACGTCGTGACGAGTATCGGCAGCAGGATGATGAGACCGCTGGCGAAATCCCGCTTCCACGACGAACCTGTTGCCATACCCCCATCTTACGGCGATAGATTATGAGCCCTTTCCTTTCTACCCGCTCGCTATCGCCCGTAGCGCAAACAGCGCGTTCTCCTTGCGTTCGAGCAGCCGCCGCCGGAAGTACGCTGGCCACGAGGTGCCGTAGGGGGCGTACTGCCAGACATCACACGTGCGGGCGAGGTCGTTCTGGGCCCGTTCCCGGACGCCCATCAGCATCTGGACCTCGTAGGGGGTGCCGTAGTCCGCGTGGAGGTCCGCCGCGCGTGTCAACATCGCCGGGTCGTGGCTCCCGACCGCGATGCCGTCATCGAACTCGCGGAACATGTATTCGAGGTCCTCGCGATAGGCCTCGTTCACCTGCGATTTCTCGGTGTAGGCCACCTCTGCCGGCGGGTCGTAGGCGCCCTTGACGAGTCGGACCTTCCCGGGACAGTCGGCCAGCCGTCGCAGGTCGTCGGCCGTCCGCCGGAGGTTCGACTGCAGACACAGGCCCATCCCGCCCTGCTCGCGGCCCCGCCGCTCGCTGGTCCCGTGGTGGACAGCACCCCGCGGCCCTCTCGCGTACTCCTCGAAGGTGTCGAGCGTCGCATCGACCGTCGTGTGGTCTTCCATATCGACCCAGACGAAGACGCCGTGTTCCGCGCCGGCCGCGACGACCCGGGCGAGGTTCTCCCGGAACACCGACTCGTCGACGGACAGGCCGAGCTGGGAGGGCTTGACCGAGACACACGCCCGGAGCTCGCTCGCCCCGATGTCCCGGATGAGCCGTTCGTAGGCCACGGTGTCGGCGTCCGCGGGCGCCCGCTCGTGGTAGTGTTCACCGAGGTGGTTACAGATGACGCCGACGCCGCGGTCGTTCTCCCGTCGGGCGTGTTCCAGAACGGCGGCGGCCGATTCCCCGGCCACGAACCGGCTCGCGACTGGCGGCAACATAGGTAATATTTGCCGCCCAGAGGCCAAGAGTGTTGTCGTCCGGACGGTTCGGCGGGCGAAAGCCACATCGATTAAGACAGCGCCACGTGAGGCCGGGCACATGGACATAGTCGGGGTCGTCGTGACAGCCGTCTGGGCGATGTTGCCCGCGTACGTGCCCAACAACGCGGCCGTGCTGGCTGGTGGCGGAAAACCGATAGACGGCGGTCGGACGATGGGCGGTCGCCGGATTCTCGGCGACGGGAAGACCTGGCGCGGGACCGTCGTCGGGACGGCGGCCGGTCTCGCGCTGGCGGTCGGGCTGTCGGCGCTCGCGCCGGCCGTGAGCGACCTCGTCGGCGTCGGGCTCCCCGAGTTCCCGGTGGTCGCCGGGCTCGGACTGGCCTTCGGCGCGATGCTGGGTGACATCGCGGCCTCCTTCCTCAAACGCCGCACCGGCCGCGAGCGCGGCGCGGCCTTCCCCGGACTGGACCAGCTCGACTTCGTCGTCGGCGCGCTGGCCTGCGTGTGGGTGCTGGCGCCCGAGTGGACCGCGGCGACGTTCACGACGCCGGTACTCCTCGCCGTGCTGGTGTTGACCCCGCTCTTGCACGTCGTGACGAACGTCGTCGCCTACCTGCTCGGGCTGAAAGACGAGCCCTGGTAAGCACTGTCCGAAGTGATGTGCTTTTCACAGCGCCCCCTCCAAAGAGGGGTATGACTACTTCCGCGGAGACGCTGCGACTCGCGACACGCGGCTCCGACCTCGCCATGCGACAGGCCGCGACGGTTCGGGACAGCCTCGCGAGCCGACGGCTGGCGGTCGAACTCGAAACCGTAACCACGACCGGCGACGAGCTCACCGACGAGCTCATCCACCGGCTGGGCAAGACCGGCGCGTTCGTCCACAGTCTGGACGAGAAGGTGCTGGCCGGCGAACTGGACGCCGCCGTCCACTCGATGAAGGACATGCCGACCGAGCGACCCGAGGAGCTCGTCGTCGCCGGGGTCCCCGAGCGCGCGGCGGCCGTGGACGTGCTCGTGACCCCCGACGGCGCCGAACTCGACGAGCTGCCCGAGGGGAGCGTCGTCGGCACGTCGAGCCTGCGCCGGAAGGCCCAGCTGCTCGCCGAGCGACCCGACCTGACCGTCGAGCCGCTACGGGGCAACGTCGACACCCGTCTGGAGAAGCTGTTGGCGCCGTCGCTGCAGGAACGACACCAGGAGCGCCACGAGGCCGAGCAGGAGCGAAAGGAGCACGTGGACGACGACGACTACGAGTTCCCCTACGACCAGGACGTCGAGGCGTGGTTCAACGGGCTCGCGGAGCTGGAACGGCGCGCCCTCGAACGCGAGCCCGACACCGAGTACGACGCCATCGTGCTGGCGAGGGCCGGGCTGGACCGCGCCGGGCTGACCCACCACGTCGGCACCGTGGAACTCGACCCCGAGCAGTTCGTCCCGGCGCCGGGCCAGGGCGCGCTGGCGATCACTGCCGTCGACGGCGAGGTGGCCGCGACCATCAACGAGCGTCTCGACGACCGCCGGGCCCGCGTCGAGACCACCGTCGAGCGGACTATCCTGGCCGAACTGGGCGGCGGCTGTGTCGCCCCCATCGGCATCTACGCGACGCTCGCGGGCGGCGTGGTCCGCACCGTCGTCCGGGTGCTCTCACAGGACGGCACCGAGACGATACAGGTCTCCCGTGACCTCCCGGCCGAACGCCACATCGACGCGGCCCGGGAGCTCGCCGCGGAGCTGGCCGACCGGGGGGCCCGAGAGCTCATCCAGTCCGCGCGGCGCGACAGCGAGGGCGCCGACGAGGACGCCGCGACGGCCCGGGAGGAAGACGAATGAGCGACGACTCACACGAAGGCAAGAAGGAGTCGACGGTCGGGAAGGTGTATCTCGTCGGCTCCGGACCGGGCGACCCGGACCTGCTGACGGTGAAGGCAAAACGCCTCATCGAATCGGCCGAGGTGGTGCTCCACGACAAGCTCCCGGGCCCCGAGATTCTGGGGATGATTCCCGAGGCGAAACGCGAGGACGTGGGCAAGCGGGCGGGCGGCGAGTGGACGCCCCAGGAGTACACCAACAACCGACTGGTCGAACTCGCCCGGCAGGGGAACACGGTCGTGCGGCTCAAGGGCGGCGACCCGACGGTGTTCGGCCGCGGCGGCGAGGAGATGGTCCACCTCGCGGAGAGCGGGATTCCGTTCGAGGTCGTCCCCGGTATCACGAGCGCCATCGCCGGGCCGGAGGTGGCGGGCATCCCCGTCACCCACCGCGACTACGTCTCCTCCGTCTCCTTCGTCACGGGCCACGAGGACCCCACGAAAGACGAGTCGGCGGTCGACTGGGAGGCCTTGGCGAACACCGGCGGCACCATCGTCGTTCTGATGGGCGTCGGCAAACTGCCCGGCTACACCGGTGAACTGCTGAAATACGGCATGGACCCCGAGACCCCCGTCGCGCTCATCGAGCGCGCGACGTGGCCCGACCAGCGCGTCGCCACCGGCACGCTCGACACCATCGTCGACGTCCGGGACAGCGAGGGTATCGAACCGCCCGCCATCACCGTCATCGGCGAGGTCGCCGGCGAGCGCGAGCGGGTGGTCGAGTTCCTGGAGGGGGCCTGATGCGGGAGGCACCGCGGCTCCGGGTCGCGGCGTTCCGACCCGACGACGAGCGACTCGCCGACGCGGTCGCGCTCCTCGAATCGCTGGGCGCCGACCCCGTCCCGGACCCGATGCTCGCGGTCGAGCCCACGGGAGCGACGCCCCGCGGGGATTCGACCTACAGTATCCTGACGAGCAAGACCGGTGTCGAACTGGCCGCCGGTTCGGGCTGGGACCCCGGCGAGGCGACCGTGTGCGCCATCGGCGAGTCGACCGCCGCCGCCCTCCGCGACGCGGGCTACGCCGTCGACGTCGTCCCCGAGGAGTTCTCCTCGACGGGGCTGGTCGAGGCGCTGGGCGCCGAGGTGGCCGGCGCCCGCGTCGAGGTCGCCCGCTCGGACCACGGGTCGGCCGTGCTGACCGACGGTCTCGAAGCCGCCGGCGCGTACGTCCACGAGACCGTGCTCTACCGACTCGTCAGACCGCCCGAGGCCGGGGAGTCGACCGAACTCGCTGCCGCGGGCGAACTCGACGCCGCGCTGTTTACCTCCTCGCTTACCGTCGAGCACTTCCTCGCGGCGGCCGAGGAGCGCGGCGTCCGCGACGCCGCCCGCGACGGGCTGTGTGACGCGACGGTCGGCGCCATCGGAACGCCTACGAAGGAAACAGCCGAGAGCACCGGCATCAGCGTCGATATCGTCCCCGAACGGGCCGACTTCGAGGCGCTTGCTTGCGAGGTCGTCGAAGCCGCTGGACCCACCCACCACGAGTAGTCCCGCCACGAGCGACGGCCTCAGTCCGCCCGCTCCGTCGCCTGCTCGCCGTCTACTTCCGCCCGCAGCGAGTCGAGTTCGTGCTCGATAGAGCGCTCTGTCGACAGCCGGTTCAGTTCGCGGTCGATATCGTCGCCCTCGTCGAGGACGTTCTCAAGCTGGCCGGTCTCCTCGAGCTCTTCGAGGGCCGCGGCGCGGGCCTCCATCCGCTCGGTGCGCTCGGTCGCCCGCTCGATGGTCCGGCCCACGTCCGCCATCGTCTCGCCGACGCCGGTGAACGCCTCCGAGACGCGTGCCGAGGCCTGGGCGGCCTCGTAGCGGGCCTTGACCGTCTCCTTGTGCGTGCGAAACTGTTCTATCTGACTGCTGAGCTCGGCGCGCTTGCCGACCAGACTGTCCTGTGTCCCCTGCAGCGTCGATATCTGCCCGGTGAGCTCGGAGATCTGTGAGACGTGAGCCTGTTTCTTCTCCAGCGCGCGCCGGGCGAGCTCCTCGCGGTCCTGACGCATCGCCTCGCGGGCCTGTGCGTCGTACTTCTCGACGTTCTCGCGGAGCCGTCGACGGTGAATCTCCAGTCGTTTCTTCTGCGTGGTCACGTCCGCGATGCCGCGCGTGACGTTCCGGAGCTCGTCACGGAGCTGCTCGTACGAGTAGTCGAGTTCGCTCGACGGGTCCGAGCTCCGGTTCAACAGCGCCGAGAGCTTCGCACGGATCGTGAAGGCGAGTCGGCCCAGCAGGCTCATCGGCCCATCACCCTGCCGTGCCGGCCCGCGACCCAGTGGAGATACATACGACACTGTAGGATTGACAACAAGATAATGCCATCGGGTGCTGTGACTGACTGCGGTATCGCTAAACGCAGTCGACGATAAAACGGCCGGTAAACCACTTCAGGACAAATAACGTACTATTCACATTCAGGATATATGCGTGGTTCTTGTCAATCTCCGTTGTTTGATATGATAGACGAGAGAACAGTCGGCCACGGATGGTACGACTCCCAGCGGCCGTCGAACGTCTATCGGCCCGCGCACGTTCGCTCGGTGAGGAGACGGCAGCGTCGGTAACTGACAGCGGCGGAACCCACGAGGACTGATGCCCGAGGACCTACCGGTCGTCGGCTTTCTCGGCGTGATAAGTGTCCTGCTGCTGGTCACGGCGGGACTGGCGCTCACCGGCGCCACCGGGGTCTTCGGAACCGGCGCGACGGAGGCCCCGACGGAATCGACGAGCGCCGAGCCGACGACGCCGAACGGTACGGCGACCCCCGAGACACCGACGACCGACGGGCCGGCGTTCAGCCTCGCGACCCGCGACGTAGAAGAGTGCGGGATGCTCTGTCGGAACGTGACCTCGACGGTGACCAACGAACAGTCCGTGACGGCCACGAACGTGACGATTCAGACGCGGCTCTACGCCGGTAACGACACGGACGGCGACGTTCGCTGGCGCCGGACCGAGCAGGTGGGAACGCTCGGCCCCGGCGAGACCTACGTCGCGACCCGGCAGGTGGAACTCTCCCTCGATGCGGCCCTCGCCATCCGTGAGGCCGACGGCTGGGTGACGATACGCACGACCGTCGAGAGCGAGGAGAACAACGTGACAGTCACCGACCGACAGCAGGTCGGCTGACGCGTCTGAAAGTTTTTATCCGGGGGCGCTCCTACCTCGGCACGATGAGTTCCCCCGTCCCCGCGCTGGCCGACCGCGCGAGCGCGTGTGCCGACCGGCTCCGAGCGGCCGACCGCGTCCTGCTCGCCTCCCACATCGACGCCGACGGCCTGACGAGCGCCGCAATCGCCACCTCGGCGCTCTCGCGGGCGGGCATCCCCGTCGAGACGGTGTTCAAGAAGCAACTCGACGCCGACGAGATAGCGAGCATCGCCGCCAGAGACGAGGAGACGGTGTTTTTCACCGACTTCGGCTCCGGACAGCTCGACGTCATCTCCGAACACGTCGCGGCGGGCGATTTCGACGCCGTCGTCGCCGATCACCACCAGCCGTCGGCCCCCGAGGACTGCCACGGCGACGCCGTGGTCGACACCGACGGCTACGCCGACTTCGACTACCACTGTAACCCGCTGCTCGTGGGGATAAACGGGGCCTCGGAGCTGTCGGGGGCCGGGGCGGCGTACGTCCTCGCCCGGGCCCTCGAACCCGACGGCGGCGACAACCGCGACCTGGCCGCGCTGGCCGTCGTCGGCGCCGTCGGCGACATGCAGGCCGTCGGCGGCGAACTGATGGGGGCAAACAGCGGAATCGTCGAGGAGGGGGTCGCCGCCGAGGTGCTGACCGAGGGGACCGACCTCTCGCTGTACGGCAAGCAGACGCGGCCGCTCCCGAAACTGCTGGAGTACGCGACCGAGGTCCCCATCCCGGGCATCTCGAACGACCAGGCCGGGGCGACACGTTTTCTGGAAGAGCTGGGGCTGGACCTGAAAAGACAGGGCGAGTGGCGCACCTGGGCGGACCTCTCCGACGACGAACGCCGGACGGTCGCCAGCGCGCTGGTCCAGCGGGCCGTCAAACGCGGCGTCCCGGCCGGGAAGATAGAGACGCTCGTGGGCACGACCTACACGCTGACCGCCGAGCCAACGGGGACGGAGCTCCGCGACGCCAGCGAGTTCTCGACGCTGCTGAACGCGACGGCGCGCTACGAGCGGGCCGACGTGGGACTCGCGGTCTGTCTGGGCGACCGCGAGGCGCCCCTACAGCAGGCCCGAAAGCTGCTGGCGAACCACCGCCGGAACCTCTCACAGGGGCTGGACCTGGTGAAAGAGCGCGGCATCTCCCACGCCGACCACGTCCAGTATTTCGACGCCGGCGACGCCATCCGCGAGACCATCGTCGGTATCGTCGCCGGGATGGCGCTGGGGACTGCCGGCGTCGACGCCGACAAGCCCATCATCGCCTTCGCCGACGCCGACGGCGAGACGAAGGTCTCGGCGCGGGCGACGGCCCCGCTCGTGGGACGGGGCGTCGACCTCTCGGTGGTGATGGGCGAGGCGGCCCGCTCGGTCGGGGGCGACGGCGGCGGCCACGATATCGCCGCCGGCGCGACCGTCCCGGCCGGCAAAGAGGACGCCTTCGTCGCCGCGGCGGACGACATCGTCGCCGACCAGCTGGGCTAGCGTGGTCGGCAAAAAGAGCTATACGCTCGCATATCCGATACCCGGGCGAATGGACTCGCGTGAACTGTTCGACCTCGCGCTGGTCGTCGTCGGGGGGCTGCTGGCCTACACCGAGACCTTCGGCTTCGCGGACCCGCGAGCGACGATTCGGGAGATTCTGACGATCCTATCGACGCTGGACGTCCGGGTCTATCTCGTCCTCTCCGGCCTCTTTGGCATCGTCTTCGTCGGCTATCTCGTCGTGTACCTGCCACAGCGAGACGCCCGGACAATCCGGCCGTGAGCGCCGCGCCGACGACTCCGCACCACCTTTATTCCCGGCCGCCCTCGTCCCGCCCAATGACTGATTTCGACCCCGAACAGTTCGAGGACAAGTACGCTAACTACTTCCCGGAACTGCAGAAAGCGTACCAGCAAGCCTTCGAGGTGATGAACGACCGGTACGACTCGGAACTGGTCCACGCCATCGACCAGCAGGTGCTCAACGAGTCAGAACCGTTCTACGACGACGAGACGGGCTTCTACGTCGAACTCCCCGACTCACCGAGCGAGCGGCTCACGGCGGTCATCGTCGACGACGAGAAACTCGACGTGGTGCTCTCGGAGTACGTCGAACAGCTCGAGACCGAACTGCACGACATCTTCGGCGTCGAGGCCTAAAAAAACCGCGTCGGCCGGTGGTTACGGAATCGGTTCCGTGTCGTTGGTCGGACTGTCGGGCGTCGTGTTCCCGAACTCACCACCGCCGAAGCCGCCGCCACCGCCACCGCCACCGAAGCCGCCGCTCGTCCGGGGGACGTCTTCGGGCGACTTGTCGCCGGAGACCATGAAGTCGAGCAGGTTGCTGACCAGCACCTCGTTGTCAGCCCGGTAGACGTACTCCTGGTCCATGATGCTCGTGTCGCCGACGGCGACGACGTTGCCCTCACGGACGAGCACGCCGTACGTTTCGGCCCGTCGGGTCGAGGACAGCGTCGTCCCCTCGGTCGCGGTCAGGGCCGACTCGCCACCGTTGATGCTGACCGCCTCGTGGAGGACGACCCGGTTGACACCGTCGGTGAGCGTCGAGTCGCCCGACGGCGTCGCGTAGATGTTCCGGTAGTTGTTGGAGTTGTCCGCCATGTTGTACAGGTAGCCGTTGTCGTAGGTGAACCCGTACTGGCTGGTCAGCGGGAGCAGCGGACTCGGAGCACCTATCGAACCACCGCCGAACAGGCCGCCGAGGCCGGCCACCTGTCCCTGTGGCTCGTTCATCAGGATGACGCGGCCACCGGCGTCGCTGAACGCCTGTATGCCGGCGATATCCGAGTCGGTGTACTCCTGCTGGGTGCCGAAGACGATGTAGGCATCGGCCTCCTGCAGCGTGGCGTTCAGGCCACTACTTCCGAAGCTGGACGAACCGGTGTTGTACTTGACCGTCGCACCGCTCTCGGTCAGTTCGGCTGCCATGGGTGCGACCGTCTCGGGCGTGACACTCGAGCTGCGGGCCGTATCGATGACGACGACTTTGCCGTCTCCGTTGGCCGACATCGAGAGCTCACCGGTCTCTTCGGGGACGCTCGCGACACTGTCGTCGGCGTTGAACGCCGAGGCGTTCGCCTCGTTGACCGTCGGGGCCGACTGGCCCCCGACGCCCAGGAACAGCGACCCGACGGCGATCGCGAGCACGAGCGCGCCGAGGAAGACGCCGACTCGTTTCACAGCGCTACTCATCCTGAACACCTCCCTTGTCGGTGCTGTTGACAATGACTCGCTCGTTTTCGAGTGTGCCGTACAACATGAGGAATCTGACTCGCTGGACGCCGTCGGAGTCCGCCGCTACCTGTTCGGCGCCTGTGTCGTTCGCAGCAGCCCCGTTCACACCCAGCAGACTGAGTCCCTGCTGCTGTGCGGGGTCACGGTACGTCACCTGATAGTTCGAGACGCCGGCGGACTCGGCGGCTGCCGAGATGGCGTCTTCAGTATCACCGATTTCGTCGGCGTAGCCGTTGTTGACCGCTCGGCCGCCGAAGTAGAGGGTCGCCTCTGCGACCGTCTCCCGGGAGACTGTGAGGTTCTCACCGCGTTCCTGCATCACGGAGCCGACGAAAGACCGTTTCATCGACTCGACGGCGGCGTAGTACTCGTCCTGAGTCAGCCCGGAGGCCTTGTCGGGGCCGGTGGTCGTGGTGCTGGGCAGGCCACCGGCGGGGGCGCTCGCTCTGACACCCACACTGCCGACGACGCTGCCCGGTGTGACGAAGATGCGGTCACTGGGGATGGCCGTGTAGTACGCACCCGATGCGGCGGTTCCCGTGACGCTCGTGACGACCGGCTTCTCGTTCGCCAGCCGCTTGACCGCCATGTACATCGACTCACTCGCCGCGACGCCACCGCCGGGGCTGTTGACGTTGAGAACGACGGCTTTGACGGAGTCGTTGTTCCGCAGCGAGCGGAGTTCTCTGACCGTATCTTCGGCGGAGGAGCCGGATATTGGTTCGTCGACACTGACGACAGCGACGTGCTGTTCGTTGCTTTCCGCGAATGTCACCGCGTACGGCGCTACGGCCGCGCCGATGAGGAGGGCGACGATCGCGAGGACTGTGTACGACTGCAAGGCAGTCGCCACATAGTTATCAATTGGGTTATTCATATCGCCTACGTTTCCCCGGTTACACGTCTGGATAATAAAAGTATATGAATCTAATGGCTATCTTGTTGGCAGATACCCACCGGTGCAACGCAGCGACGGACATGGGAAAGTTCGTTACGTTCGACGCATAACCCGCGGCCATGGACCAACGGACGCCGCCCCAGACCGAGGAGGGCTGGTACGTGCTCCACGACTGTCGGCGCATCGACTGGGACGCCTGGCGCGATGCCCCCGACCGGACGCGGGACCGGGCGCTCTCCGAGGGTATCGACTTCCTCGAGGGATACGAATCGCTGGCGGATTCCGAGGCGGGTCAGACGGCCGTTTACACCGTTATGGGCCACAAGGCCGACATCATGATTCTCCATCTCCGGCCGACGATGGCCGACCTCGACGCCGCCGAGCGCCACTTCGAGCAGACCGAGTTCGCGGCCTTCACCGAACGGGCTTACTCGTACGTCTCGGTCACGGAGGCGTCGGGCTACACCGAGAAGGCACGGGAGTACTTCGAGGGCGACGTCGACGACGACTCCGGCCTGGCACAGTACATCCAGTCGCGGCTCCACCCCGACGTGCCCGACGCGGAGTTCGTCTGTTTCTACCCGATGAGCAAGCGCCGCGAGCCCGACCAGAACTGGTACGACACTAGCTTCGAGGAACGGGCCGCCCACATCAAGCGCCACGGCGACATCGGCCGGGGGTACGGCGGCAAGGTGAACCAGATGATCGGCGGCTCCATCGGCTTCGACGACTGGGAGTGGGGTATCACGCTGTGGAGCGACCAGATGACACATATCAAGGAGCTGCTGACGGAGATGCGATTCGACCCCTCGACCTCGAAGTTCGCGGAGTTCGGTCAGTTCTACGTCGGCCGCCGGTTCGACCCGGCCGACCTGCCCGCGGTGCTTTCCGGCCACCGGGTCCCGACCGAGTCGACGGCCGGCGGCCACGAGGCGTCGGCCCACGCGACCGCGACGGAGGCCGGCACCGACCACGGGAGCGGCCACGCGGGCGACGCCGACGGCCACGGGAACGCCCACCCCGGACGCCCCGGCGAGGGTGACCACCCTCACACCGAGGAGACCGCCGACGCCGACCACCCGACGGGACGGGACACCGACGGCTCGGACCACACCGACGAGGACAGTTCGTCGGGTCACAGCGGCGGCCGGCCGGACGTTTCGGGCGACTTCGAGGAGGTCGAAGACGCCGCCGGCCGGCTCGGCCGGCTCGGGCTCCAGGCGGGCGAGGCCTACGACGCGGGCGACTACGCGCTCGTCTTCCACTCATCGGCCGACGCCGAGGATCTGGTCGAGGCGGTCGGCGAACTCGCCGAGAGCTTCGACCACTACGACCGCCACGTCGCCACGACGGTCCGCGCACAGAGCGGCCAGAGCTACGTCGTCAGCATCTGGACCGCCAAGGAGGCCGCCGAGACCGCCGCCGGCTTCCTCGGGGACCTCGATGGTATCGAGGAGCGCGTCGGCGGGCAGCTGGGCGAACCGAGCGAGGACGAGGCGGACAGCAGCGGCGAACAGACCGCCGCCTCCTCCCAGTCCATCCGCGAGGAACTGGACGCCGAAGGCGTCTACGCCGGCCAGCCACACGGCGAGGACGTGTACGCCCTGGTCGTCTACTCGGAGGCGGACACAGAGACGCTGGCCGACGACGTAGCCGACCTCCGGAGCGCCTTCGACCGCTACGACACGCACGTCCGGACGACTATCTATCGGGACCCGGACTCGGCGACCACCGCCGTCGCCTCGCTGTGGGACACCGAGGACGCCGCCGGCACCGCGAGCGACTACCTCACCGACCTCCCGGGCATCGTCCGCCGGCAGGGCGAGGGCGACGGCTTCGGGACGATGGGGATGTTCTACACGGTCAAACCGGAACACCGCGAGGAGTTCGTCGAGAAGTTCGACACCGTCGGCGGCCTGCTGGCCGATATGGACGGCCACCGCGAGACCGCGTTGCTGGCTAACCGCGACGACGAGAACGACATGTTCATCGCCAGCCAGTGGGACAGCAAGGAGGACGCGATGGCGTTCTTCCGGTCGGACGCCTTCTCCGACACCGTCAGCTGGGGTCGGGACGTGCTGGCAGACCGACCGCGCCACGTGTTCCTGGCCTGACGCGAGCGACCGGAGCGCGGTCTCTGGCCACCGACGGTTGTTATCAACAACGGTTTTCACTGTCGTCTCGCTAGCTAGGATAATGGTCGACGCGGCCGGAACAAGTGTAATCATCGCCCTCCTGATGGTCACCGCTGCCGGTGTGAGCTTCGTGTTCGTCTGGTACTCCTGGTTCCGAGCCGACCACCCTATCTCCGAGACGTTCGCCCTGCTGATGCTCGCGGACGGGCTCTGGGCGCTGTTTAGCTTTCTGGGCTACATCAGCCCGACGGACGCCATCGCCCTGCTGTGGCCGGTGCCGACGACCGCCGCCTCGTCGTTTGGCACCGTTGCCTGGTTCATCTTTGTCACCAGATACACCGCCGACAGCGAGTGGATTCCTGTCGCCGTCGAACGAGCGCTGTTCGGCCTCGCCGCGCTGTACGTGACGCTGTTCGCACTCAACCCCGGCGGCGTCGTCCACGCGGCGAGCGGTGTCGGCCGCTACGGGCTCCTCCGGCTCCCCTATCCGGAGCCCGGCCCGGTCTTGCTCGGCTACACGCTGTTCACCTACGTCCTGCTGGCGGTCACGTTCGGCCTGCTGGGGCGGTTCCTGCTCCGGACTCGGAACCTCTACCGTAAGCAGGCCGCGCTGATATTCGGCGCGACTATCGTAGTGACGCTCTCGACGGTCTTCTACGTCGCCGGCTTCAGCCTCCACCCACAGCTCGTCCTGACGCCTGTCTTCCTGGTCGTTCAGGCGGTAGGCATCGGCATCGCGCTGTACCGGTACGACTTCCTCGACGTCTCGCCGATGGCCGCACACACGCTCCTCGCGGAGATGGAAGACCCGGTGTTCGTGGTCAACACCGACGGCCGAATCGCCGACTGGAACCGCGCGGCTGCGGCGCACATCGACACCGACGACGCGTATCCCGCTATCGACGACATCGGACATCCGGAGCTCTCGGCCGCGCTCGCGTCCACGGACGGCGGCGCCGAGTCCCCCACCCCGACGGTCACGACGACCGCCACCCGGAACGGCCGACCGGAGCGTGTCACGTTCGACGTCCGAACGACGGCGATTCCGGACCGCTACGGCGTCGTCAGGGGCCACGCCGTCGTCCTGCGGGACATCACCGAACAGGAGGAGCGCAAACGCGCGCTGGAGACGCAAAACGAGCGCTTAGAGGAGTTCACCGGCGTCGTGAGCCACGACCTCCGCAACCCCCTGCAGGTCATCGACAGCCGCATCGAACTGGCCCGACAGACCGGCGACCTCTCCCATCTGGACGACGCGAGCGAGGCGACACAGCGGATGGAGACGCTGCTCGACGATCTCCTCGACCTCGCCCGGGAGGGGCGGGTCCTCGACGAGACGAACGAGGTGGCCCTCGCGGACTGCGTGGCCGACGCGTGGGCCTCGATAGCGGCGCCCGACGCCGCGCTTACCGTCGAGACCGACCGGACCCTCGTCGCGGACGCATCGCGGCTCCAGCAGGTGTTCGAGAACCTCTTTCGGAACGCACTGGACCACGGGGGCACCGGCGTGACCATCACGGTCACCGACACCGAGGACGGGTTCGCCATCGCGGACGACGGCCCGGGGATTCCCGAAGCCGAACGCGATACCGTCTTCGACCTCGGGATGACCACCGACGCCGATGGCACCGGCTTCGGGCTGGCCATCGTCGAGCGCGTCGTCGATGCCCACGGCTGGTCAATATCGGTGGCGGAGAGCCACGCGGGCGGCGCTCGGTTCGAGGTGTCGCTGGGCGAGCATGCGCCGCTCACCGTCGAGGATTGATTACCGTCGGGCGACGAACCGAACGCGCCGGTAGTCGGCCGTCCACGTCTCCGTCTCCGGGTCGAACAGCGCCGGGCGCAGTCGCTCCTCGACGCCCCTGACGACGGCTTCGCGGTCCGTCTCGGAGACGGGGGCCAGCAGCTCGTCGCCGAACATCCCGACCCACTCGCGCAGCCCCGCCTCGCCGCCGTCGAGTTCGGTCGGGCGGTCGAACAGCCACGCGCTGGTCACTTCGAGCCCGTGTGATTCGAGCCGGGGCGCGTACTCACCGACGCTCGGGAAGTACCACGAGTGGTCGGTGTCGTAGCCGCGCTCGGCCAGCTCGGCCCGCACCGCTGTCTCGACCCGCGAGACGTTGCCGCGGCCGCCGAACTCCGCGACGAACCGGCCGTCCTCGGCCAGCGCGTCCGCGACCGTCGCGAGGACGGCGTCGTGGTCGGGACCGGGTATCCAGTGGAGCGCGGCGTTCGAGAAGACGGCGTCGAACGTGCCCTCGGGAGTGTACTCGCGGGCGTCGGCCACCGCGAACGTCAGGTCGGGGTAGGCCTCGCGGGCCTGCGCGACCATCGGCTCGGCGGCGTCGATACCGACCACGTCGGCCCCGCTGCCGGCTATCTCGGCTGTCAGCGTACCCGTGCCACAGCCGAGGTCGAGAATCCGCTCGCCCGGCTGGGGGTCGAGCAGTCCCACGACGTCCTCGCCGTACTCGGCGACGAAGCCGTGGCCGTCGTCGTAGTCGTCGGCGTCCCACTCGTTGTCGGGCATGCGTGCAGCGAGGAGCGAGTGGCTGTAAAAGCTATCGCGGGTATGTGATGTCGTCTCAGTCGTCGTCTTCGGTGGTCGTCCGGTCGATGTCCAACTCGTCGAAGTAGATGTCCGCGCCGTCCTGGGCGACCTTCTCCGCCAGGACTGCGCACTTGATACGCATCGGCGAGATGTCGACCCCGAGCATGTCGACGATGTCGTCGCGGTCCAGCGCCCGCAGCTCCTCGACGCCCATCCCGTGGAGCCGCTCGCTGAGCATCGACGCCGAGGCCTGGGAGATGGCACAGCCGTCCCCGCGGAAGGCGACCCGCTCGATGGTCTCCTCGTCCTCGCTCAACACCACGTCCATCCGGATTTCGTCACCGCACATCGGGTTCTCGCCCACGTGGGTGAACGTCGGATTCTCGATCTCCCCGGTGTTGCGGGGGTTCTTGTAGTGCTCGAGAATCTGCTGCCGGTACATGTCGGAGCCTCCGATACCCATTGTTGAACCATCATACGGCGCAGACGCTGAAAAGCGTTCGCTTCCACCTTTCCCTTCGTCGGGTGCGCTCGCGAGCCGTAGGCTCGCTGCGGGCACCCTGGCGGCAAAAACGCGGGCGATAGAGGCGGCCGCCCATCGCGTTCGCGGCCGTGGAAACTGCGCGTGAAGCGCAGTATGCTGGTCACTGTTACCCTGCCCTTCCCCGGGTCGCGGCCATGTCGGCCGCTCCCGGCCACCACTCTGTCGGACGTGTCTGGATAGCGCTGGAACCACTCTGTCGGACGCGTCTGGACAGCGCTGCCGCCGGCCCACACACTTATCTTTCCGTCCGTGGATTGGGCGAACAGAATGTCGGAGAAGGGGTCGTCCAGACGGACGTTTCTGAAAGGCGCTGCGGCCGGCGGCGTCGGCGTCACGCTCGCGGGCGGAGCGTACACGCAGCGAGAGCGGCTACTGGGCGCTGGCGCGAACTCACTGTCGGACCACGACCACATCGCACGGCTCGTTTCCGACGACCAGGTCACCCACCGCGCGACCGGCGGCAACTGGGCCGAGGGCGGGAGCTGGAACGCGTCGGTGCCGGGCGACGGCGCCCGCGTCCTGATTCCGGAGGGGACGACCGTCACACTCGCGGGCGAGCTCGACGCCGCGCTCAAGACCGTCCGGGTCGACGGCCGGCTGCGGGTCGACCCGTCGGCGCCGACGCGACTGCTGGTCGATACGATGGTCGTCGCCGGGACCGGGACGCTCGAACTCGGGACGCCGGAGCAGCCGGTCCAGCGCGGCGCCGGCGCCGTCGTCGAGTTCACCGACGACGGCGCGATCGACGAAGCGTGGGACCCCGAACGGGTGAGCCGCGGCCTGCTCGCGCTCCCCGGGTCGACGGTGCGAATCGCCGGCGCCGAACGGACGCCGTGGGCGCGGGCGACACCGCCGTCGGCCGGCGATAGCTCGCTAACGCTCGCCGAGCGCCCGACCGACTGGGCCGAGGGCGATTCGCTCGTGGTCGCCGGTGTCACGCCCGACGAGAACCGTGACGAGTCGGTGACCGTCGCCGGCGTCTCGGGTTCGACGGTCGACCTCGACGGGGCGCTGACCCACGACCACGTGCCGCCGCGCGAGGAGTTCGACGCCTACGTCGCCGCGATGGACCGCAACGTGACCCTCCGGTCGGCCTCGGAGGCGACGAAACGGCGCGGCCACGTGATGTTCATGACGACGGACGTGCGGGTCCAGCACGCCGCCTTCGACTCGCTGGGCCGGACCGACAAGTCCCGCCCGGTGACGAACCCGGAAAACGGCACGCCACCGGAGCCCGACACGCCGAACCCGAAGGCCCGCTACGCCTGTCACTTCCACCGGACGGGCATCGATGCGAGCACTGCGCCCCGCGTCGTCGAGGGCTGCGTCGTCGACGGCAGCCCGGGCTGGGGCTACGTCAACCACCATAGCAACGTCGCCTTCCGCGACAACGTCTCTCACGACGTGTTCGGCGCGGGCTTCGTCGCCGAAGTCGGCAACGAGATAGGCTCCTTCGAGCGCAACTTCGCGCTGCGCTCGACCGGCACCGGCGGCGTCCCCGACGGCCGGCAGTTCCACGAGGGCCGCGAGGGCGCCACCGACGACTTCGGCCACGGCGGCTACGGCTTCTGGCTCCAGAGCCCGGGCGTCGCCGTCGACGACAACGTCGCCGCCGGCCACCGCCACCACGGCTTCGTCTGGTGGACCCGACCGAAACCTGACGAGCAGATGGCGCCCGAACGGTTCTCGGGCATCACCGTCGACTTCGCGAACTTCCCCGTCGAGAACGTCTCGGGGCAGGACCGCCTGCTGCAGTCCGACGCGGTCACCGACGGCGCGGTCCCCTCCACGCTGGTGAAGCTCCGCTCGTTCTCGGGCAACACCGCGTTCGCCTCGGGCGGCGGCGTAGACATCTCCCGGCACCGCTTCGCCGACGCCCACGACGAGGTCGAGCACTACAGCGTCGTCGACGAGTTCACCGCGTTCAACGTCGGCGCCCACTACAGCCCGTGGGACAGCCGCCGGGTGCCCAACGGCCGGGGCGCGCAGGGCGGCCAGAACGGTATCTCGATACGGTACAGCGCAAACGTCGTCGTCCGGAACCCGACGCTCGTCGACGGCGCCGGCGGCCACCGCGGCGTCGGCATCAACCGCAACCACGCCCCGCAGAACCTCCGTGTCGAGAACCCCGATATCGAGGGGTGGTTCACCGGCATCCGCGCGCCACCGCGCGGGGAGAGCCCCATCACCGGCGGCCGGCTCGACAACGACGTCGACGTCCACGTCATCGGCGGCGGCACGGACCGCCGCTGGACGCCCGCCCAGCACGTCCGTATCGAGGACGTGACCTTCGGCGAGGGCGGCCGCGCCTCGGTGTTCATGCGGACGAACCTTGACGACGACATTTACGGCGTCTTCTCGCCGGCGGGCGGCGTCGAACTCGACGGCACGCCCCTTTACTTCGACAGCCAGCGCCCCGACGTCGTCCCGTATCCGACCGAGGCCGACCTCGGTGACGCCGGGACGGACGCCATGGGCGACCTGACGGAGGCCTCGCCGGCCGAGTTCGTCGGGAAATCGAACCGCGAGCTGTCGAACGAGTTCGGCCTCGCCGTCGAGGGGCAACCGCTGCCCGACGACGCGGGCCGTCGGTCGGACGTGGTCGGTGGCTTCGCCGGCGGCAGTTCGGGCAGCACCGAGACGGAGGGCCCGCTCCGCGCGGTCGAGTCGGCCGAGGGCTCCGTCTACGAATTCGGGACCCTCGACCAGGGCGAACGGCTCTACGTCTACGACGACGCCCGGTTCAGGGCCGTGCCCGGCAAGTACACCGGGCTCACCTACCTCCGCCCGGAGAAGGGGGACAACGGCATCGAGCGGCCGTCGGGCTACCGGCTCGACCTCGCCGAGCCGGCCGACGTGTTCGTCGCCTACGACGCCGAGTCGAGGCCGGCGTGGCTCGACGACTGGACCGACACCGGCGACTCCATCGGTACCGACGACGGCACCCGACAGGTGTTCAGGAAATCGGTCGACGCTGGGACGACGTGGCTCGGCGGCTGTCCGGACACGTACAAGATGTACACCGTGTTCGTTCGGTGAGTTACGGTCTCTCAGGCCAATGACGACTGCAGACGGCGACGCGAACGGCTGCCGAGCCTGGCGAGACTCGTTTCACTCGTCTCGCTGGCTCTCGGCTCACTCCGTTCACCGAGAACGTCGTCGATGGGCGACGACACTCCCTGCTCGCGGTTCCACCGCTCCTTTCGAGGGCCGCTCCGTACAGTCGCGTCCCTCGCCTTACGCGAACAGCTGCCGAGCGTCGTCTATCGCTTCCACGAGCTTGTCGACTTCCTCTTTCGTGTTGTAGACGTAGAAGGACGCTCGCGCGGAGGCCGGGACGCCGAGCTTGTCGTGCAGCGGCTGGGTACAGTGGTCGCCCGCTCTGATGGCCACGGCCGAGTCGTTCAGAATCGAGGAGAGGTCGTGGGCGTGGACGGAGTTCAGGTTGAAAGAGACCAGACCGCCCCGTTCGACGCCGGCGGGCGGGCCGAGGATGTCGATGTCGCCCTCGCCCTCCAGCTGTTCGATGGCGTACTGGGCGAGTTCGTTCTCGTGGCGGCGAATCGCATCCATGCCGATATCGTCGAGGTAGTCACAGGCCTCCGCCAGCGCGATGCCCTGACAGATGACGGGCGTGCCGGCCTCGAACTTCCACGGGAGCTCGTGCCACGTCGAGTCCTCGAAGGTGACCTTGTTTATCATCATCCCGCCGAACAGATACGGCTCCATCTCCTCCAAGATGTGTTTCTTGCCGTAGAGGACGCCGATACCGGTCGGTCCGGCCATCTTGTGGCCGGAGAACGCGAGGAAGTCGGCGTCGATGGCCTCCACGTCGACGGGTCGGTTCGGCACCGACTGGGCGCCGTCGACGAAGATGTAGGCGTCGTGGTCGTGGGCGATGTCCGCGAGTTCGGAGACGGGGTTCACCGTCCCCAGCGTGTTCGAGACGTGGACGACGCTGACCATGGCGGTGTCGTCGCCGATGAGCTCGTGGGCGTGGTCCATATCGAGCGTGCCGTCGTCCTGAACCTCGATGTAGCGGCAGGTGGCGCCGGTCTTCTTGCAGATTTGCTGCCACGTCACGAGCGAGGCGTGGTGTTCCATCTCGGTGAGGACGACCTCGTCCTCCGGGCCGAGTTCGTTCAGGCCCCAGGCGTAGGCGACGAGGTTCTCGCTCTCGGTGGTGTTCTTCGTGAAGACGATCTCCTCACGCCCGCCGGAGGCGCCGATAAAGTCGGCGACGCGGTCGTGGGCGTCCTCGTAGGCGACGGAGGCCTCCTGGCTCAGCTGGTGGAGGCCGCGGTGGACGTTGGCGTTGGTGTGTCGGTAGTAGTCCGCGATGGTGTCGACGACTCGGTCGGGCGTCTGCGTCGTCGCCGCGTTGTCGAGATAGACGAGTTGCTCGCCACCGAACTCCCGCTGGAGGATGGGGTACTCCTCCCTGATGGCCGCCACGTCGAGGTGTTCGATATCGGTTTGTCCCATTGGCTATATCGAAGGGTCGGGCAGTGAACTTTCTTTTGGTTCACCAAAACCACGATTCGTCTCGACCGAAACGGGTCGTCCCCGCGCTGCCGGACTCCGCCCGCCGTCGTTATCGCCGGAGATAGCCACGCAGCTCAATTTCGACCCGGCTACTGATAAATTAGGGCAGATACGAGGTCTATTTATCAATAGCTGAAATAGTGACAAATATTTTATGGTAGTGGCTGTATGTACAGTTCAGCGATGGGGGACCCAGACGACCGCCGCTCCGAAGTGACGAGACAGCCTGACGGCGGCGTAGTTCAGCGCGGCGGCGAGCGTCGCGGCCGCGACCGGCGGGTCCACGGGGCGCACGAACAGCCCGGTATCGAGCGCCACGAGGTCCCCGGGACCATCAGCGTGGGTGCCTACCACCAGTACCACCACGCCGACCGGTGGAACGCGGTCGATACCCCGCTCAGCGGCGACGGCGAAATCGACTGGCTCGCGAGCGACGAGTGGCTCGCCTACGACGTCTACATCCAGGAGGCCGGGACGTACGAACTGACCATCCACGTCGCCGCGGCCGACAGCTTCGGCGGCGGCGACCTCGGTGTCGTCGTCGACGACGACCCGCTCCGACGGTTCGAGTTCGGGTCGACTGGCGGCTGGTACGACTGGAAAGAGGTCACGACCGCGGTTGACCTGCCGCGGGGCATCCACACCGTTCGCCTCGTCGTGTTCGAGGGCGGCTGGAAGCTAAAGCAACTGGAGTTCCGCTAGCGTCCCGATCGAAACGACGTGCGCGCAGGCCACGCGCTCGCCCGAGTAGGATAGCCGGGGGTTTTCGACGGCGACGACACTCAGAGCCAGAGCAACTGGGCGTGGCGGGTCCCGTCCACGTCGAGGACGTTCTCCTCGTCGACGAACCCGTGCTCGACGGCCACGTCGACGCTCTCCGTGCCGACGATGTTCGCGACCGAACAGCGCGCGAGGCTGTCGACGACCTCCGATTCGGAGACAGTCTCGCCGCCGTAGAACTCCTCGGTGACGGTCAGCGAGACGGGCCCGTCTTCGAACGTCTCGCCGACGACATCGGGGTCACAGACGGAGACGAGCAGCCCCTCGTCGGTGTCGCGCTCGTTGAGTATCATTCCAGCAGCTGCTGTTCGGCGTCTTCGCGCATCTCGTCTACCTCTTCTGCGAGCTCCTCGGCGCGGTCGTACTCGCCCAGCTCTTCCAGGGCGCGGGCTTTCTCCTCTAGCACGTCGGCGTTCCGGAAGCTCAGGCGGATGGCGTTGTCGAACGCGTCGAGGGCGTCCTCGGCGAGCCCGCGTTCGAGCAGGAAGAAACCGCGGTTGTACCACGCTTCGCCAAAGCGCGGGTCGATCTCGACGGCTCGCTCGGCGTGTTCGAGCGCCTGCTCGGTGCGGCCCGACTCCCACAGCGCGTACGCGAGGTTCGTCTCGGCCGTCGCCGCGTGGTCGGACTCGTCGTCGAAGTTGAGCGCCTCTTTGTAGGCGCCGATGGCGGCGTCCCACTCCTCCAGTTGCGCGTGGGCCGCGCCCTTGTTCGTCCACGCTTCCTGTTTCAGTCGCTCGTCGTCGGTGAACTGGGCGACCCGCTCGAACGTCTCGGCGGCCTGTTCGTGGCGGTTGATATGCATGTACTCCAGCCCAACGTCGAGCAGCTTTCCGGGGTCGACGGCGTCGGACGTGACGTTGCGCCGGTCCAGCATGTCAGTCAGGACACGGGAGTCGACGGGATCGACCTTGTCGGGGTCGACTTCGAACTCCGGGGGTTCGAGGTCGAACCCCTCGTAGGGGTCGTCGAACCCCTGTCCCTCTGAGAACTGGTGGTCCTCGGGCTCTCGGTCTGTCATTGCCCCACGGTTGGCGGTCAGGCGGGTTAAGGGCTGCGTCCCCGGCTCAGTCAGTTCCAAGTGCGTGGCAAGCGGACCCACGGTATGAGCAAACGACTGTTCGTCAGCGTCGACCTCGACGGTCTGGCCCACGCCGTAGCCGACGTACAACAGCGGTTCGAGGACACCGCTGGCCTGCGACTGACCGACCCGGAGCAGGCCCACGTCACCCTCAAATTCCTCGGTGACACCGACCCGGAGCGCGTCGACGACCTCGTGGACGCGCTCGAAACGGCCGTCGAGGACAGCGGTGTCGACCCGTTCGAGGCCCACTTCGGAGGGCTCGGCGTCTTCCCGTCGCTCGACTACATCAGCGTCGTCTGGGTCGGCGTCCGGGAGGACCACGGTGACCGGGAACTGACGGCGCTCCACGAGACCGTCGAGGACCGAACCACGGCGATGGGGTTCGAGGCCGAGGAACACGAGTTCACGCCCCACGCCACCATTGCCCGGCTGGACCACGCCGGCGGGAAAGCGCAGGTCCGCCGCGTCGTCGAGCACGACGACCCTGACGTGGGCCGACTGCCGGTCGAGGAACTCCGTCTCACGGAGAGCGTCCTGCGGGACGACGGTCCGGTGTACCGTACCGTAGACTCGATTGCGCTCTGACAGGTAGTACGCAGCTCTAGGCCGACCAAAAACAATCAGAAAAATGATAATTGTTATGCGTCGGAGTCCAGTAGGGTTCTCATGGTCGCCTTCGAGAACGTCGCCTTCGTCTTCGTCGCCGGGTTGCTGACGGCGCTGGCGACCGGTCTGGGGGCCGTTCCGTTCTTTCTGGTCGACGACTTCTCGGACCGATGGAACGTGTTGCTGTGGGGGCTCGCCTCGGGTATCATGGTCGCTGCGTCGGTGTTCGGGTTGGTGCGGGAAGGGCTCAACTACGGTTCACCGATTCTCCTGGTGCCGGGCCTGCTCACCGGCGTCGTCCTCGTCGTCGTCGGTCACGAGGCCCTGGAGGGCTTCGACCACGGGCCCAAAAAGTTCGAGCAGGCCGACTTCAAGAAGCTGGTGCTCATCCTCGGCATCCTGACGGTCCACAGTTTCCCCGAGGGGGTCGCCGTCGGCGTCTCCTTCGCGGAGCTCGGGCTGGACGGGGCCGGGGCGGGCGACTCGGTCGCTATCGCGGGCCTCGCCGTCCCGCTGCTTGCGGTGTTCATGACGGTGGCTATCTCCATCCACAACGTCCCGGAGGGGACGGCTATCGCCATCCCGCTGCGGTCACTCGGCGTCAGCGAGCCGAAGATGGTGTGGTGGGCCGTCTTCTCCTCGCTGCCCCAGCCCGTCGGCGCGGTCATCGCCTACTACTTCGTGACGCTGGCGCGGGAGTTCCTCCCCTTTGGATTCGGCTTTGCAGCCGGTGCGATGATCTACCTCGTCGCGACGGAGTTCGTTCCCGAGGCGCTGGAGTACGGCCAGAACCTCGCCGGCGGCGGCAAGCGGGAACTACTGACCGGGGTCCTCGCCGGCGTGCTGGCGATGGTGCCGCTCGCGTTCGTCTAGAGCAGCGACCGCTTCCGGACGACCTCCAGGTCCACGAAGGCCGTCAGCGGGTCGTCGAACGCCTCGACGCGGTTCTCCATGCGGTAGTTCGAGTGGTCCACGGCGAAGTAGTACGGACCCGAGGCCCCAACCGACTGGCGACCCCCACCGTCGTCCGTCGCCGCCTCGTACATCCCGGAGCCCTCTTTTGGCACTGCCGCCTGGCTGAACTCGTCGTTCCCGGGCGGGGTTTCGTCGGGGTCGTCGCCCTTGATGTAGGCGTCGTACTTGCGGAAGTCGGCCTCGTCGCTGAAGAAGTAGACGTCGAACGGCGTCTCCGCGCGAACGATGTATTCGATAGCGCCGCCCGACTCCGAGAGATCCGGAATCCCCGTCTCCATCCACGCCGTCCCGGGGTCGACGGTGACGTCTCGCTTGACGGTCACGATGACTTCGCCACCACCACCGAGACAGCCGGAACTAGCGGCTCCCAGTCCCGCTCCGACCGCCTGTAGTACGGACCGACGATTCACGTGTGGCTATCTGCCGATTTCCGCACTTAACGCTTCGTGCCCGATTACACACCATGATAACGAAAGCCGCCTATCACAGTCGACGCACGGCGAGCGGAAAAGGAAGGAATTTAAGCCGTGGCACAGAAGTGCCGACACCATGAGCAAGAAGTCGAAGGCCAAGAAGAAGCGTCTGGCCAAACTCGACAAGCAGAACAGTCGCGTCCCGTCTTGGGTCATGCTCAAGACCGACCGCGAAGTCCAGCGCAACCCGAAGCGCCGACACTGGCGCCGGGGCGACACTGACGAATAATGAGCGCCGGTGACTTTGAGGAGCGTGTCGTCACGATTCCGCTCCGCGACGCGAGAGCCGAGCCGAACCACAAGAAGGCCGACAAGGCGATCCGACTCGTCCGCGAGCACCTCGCCCAGCACTTCTCCGTCGAGGAGGACGCCGTCCGTATCGACCCCTCGATAAACGAGACGACGTGGGCCCGAGGCCGGTCGAGCCCGCCGAGCAAGCTTCGCGTGCGCGCCGCCCGCTTCGAGGAAGAGGGCGAGGCAGTCGTCGAAGCAGAGACAGCGGAATAACCCTTGCTCCGCGCGGCATTCTCCGGGTCGTCGTACGTCGGTGTCTTCGCCCGTGCGACCGACAACTGCGTGCTGGTTCGCCCCGACGTAGACGAATCGCTGGCCGAGGACCTGAGCGAGGAGCTCGAAGTGCCCGCCATCCCGACCACCGTGGGTCACTCCGCGACGGTCGGCGCGCTGGCGACCGGCAACGAGAACGGGCTCCTCGTCTCCTCGCGTGTGCGTGAATCCGAAATCGAACGTATCCAGGACGTCGTCGACGTTCCGGTGACGGAGCTACCCGGCCGCATCAACGCCGCCGGGAACGTCGTCTGCTGTAACGACTCGGGGGCGTACGTCCACCCCGACCTCTCCCGCGAGGCCGTTCAGGCGGTGCGAGACGGGCTGGACGTGCCCGTCGAACGCGGCGTCGTCGCCGGCGTCAACACCGTCGGCACCGCCGCCGTCGCCACCGATAGCGGCGTCCTCTGTCATCCGAAGGCCACGGACGGCGAGCTCGACGCGCTGGAGGAGCTGCTCGATGTACCGGCCGACATCGGCACCGTCAACTACGGCGGCCCGCTGGTCGGTTCCGGCCTCGTGGCAAACGACTCCGGCTACGTCTGTGGCACGGACACCTCCGGTCCGGAACTGGGCCGTATCGACGCCACGCTGGGCTACATCGACTGACCGCTCCGTTTTCCGCGTCGCGTCCCGACCGCCAGCGGCGGGGCTGTTCGTCACACCGTGAGTAGTGGCGCCGTTCGAGTGCGCTACTACCCGACCAATGTCAACATTTATCATGATAGATGACGAACTGTAAGACATGTCAGAGAAGGAACCATCGATAACGGAGCCGAAACCGCTCGTCTGTCGGCGGTGTGAGTACGCGACGGAGATACTCAGAACGTCCTGTCCGATGTGTGGCGGTGATATGATATACGCGCCGGAGACGTAGCGAGGTGTCGAACGGCCTCAGACGCCGGCGAGTGTCACCGCGTTCAGCGCGACCACGACGAGCGAGACGAGCGCGAAGCCGACGAGGACGGCCGTCGCCCGGCGGTCGTCGAACCGCGCCCACGCGATGACGACCACCACTAGCGCGCTGAACTTCAACAGACCGATGCCGGGCGTGCCGTAGGTCTCGATGAACGCCCGGGCGACCGCGTTACCCTCCCCGAGCCCCCGCTGGATGCCGACCATGGTGGTCACGACGTCGAACAGCGACGCCAGGATAACCACCGCCCACAGGACCGTATGCGACTCGGAGAGCTGGCGCTGCCCCGGGAACAGCGTCCCGCCGCTACCGCCCCGCTCTGACCTGTCACGTCCCACTGTGTCGCTACTGTCGGCGGCGACCGTCATAAGCGCTGTCGACCCCACAATCGGGCCCCGTCAGCGAGACTGAGAAAGGCTGAAGGGGAAGATACTTCCCTGTCCTGCCCGCACCGGAGGATATGAGCACGTACACTGTTCGCGGTAGTTTCCCGGCCCGAGACGGGCCACAGCAGTTCGAACAGGAGGTCGAGGCGCCGAACGAGGACGTCGCCACCGAGCGCGTCTACAGTAACTTCGGCTCCCAGCACAACCTCAAGCGCACACAGATCTCCATCGACGAGGTGGCAGCATGATGGGCGGCGGTGGCGGTGGCGGCGGCATGCAGCAGCTCCAGCAGGAGATCGAGCAGCTCGAACAGGAGATGGAGGCCATCGACGAGGAAGTCGAGCGCCTGCAGGGGAAGAAATCCGACATCGACGACGCCATCGAGGCCATCGACGTGCTGGAGTCGGGCGCGACGGTGCAGGTCCCCATCGGCGGCGAGGCCTACGTCCGCGCGACGGTCGACGACATCGACGAGATCGTCGTCTCCCTGGGCGGCGGCTACGCCGCGGAGCGCGACCAGGGCGGCGCCGTCGACACGCTCGAAACGAAAAAAGAGACCCTCGACGGCCACATCGAAGGACTGCAGGACGACAAGGCCGAGGTCGAGGGCGAGATGAGCGAACTCGAACAGCAGGCCCAGCAGATGCAACAACAGCAGATGCAGCAGATGATGCAACAGCAGGAAGAGCAGCAGTCCGACGAGTAAGGTCGATATGTTCGACGGACTGAAGGACAAGCTCAGCGGGTTCACCAGCGACGTCGAAGAAGACGTCGACGACGAAGCGGCCGAAGACGAAGCGGTCGACGACGAAGCGGTCGACGACGAAGCGGTCGACGACGAGGAGGCCGTTTCGGAGCCCGAGGCGGACACGGAGTCCGAAGCCGATACGACTGCCGAGGCCGATGACGCGTCGACCGACAGTGACGACGCGACCTCGCCCGACGCCGACTCGACACCGGAACCGCCAGCCGAGGCCGCGTCGACCGAGGACGCATCGGTCGACGAAGACGTGCCGGCCGACGACACGTCCCGAGAGACGGATGCCGACGAGGTGTCCGGAGCTGCGGACGCCGACGATGCGTCCCCAGAGGCTGATGCCGACGATGCGTCCGGAGACGAGGCCACCGACGACGTTCCGACGCTGGCACCCGACGAGGAAGACGACGACAGCGGTGGGCGGAGCTTCACCGAGAAGGCCAAAATCATGGCCACGGGGAAGACCGTCATCGAAGAGGAGGACCTCCAGAAGCATCTGGACGACCTCGAACTCGCCTTGCTGTCCAGCGACGTGGAGATGAGCGTCGCCAACGAGATTCTCTCCGGCGTGGAGGAGAACCTCACCGGCGAGACGCGCCGGCGGCTCTCCAGTACGGGCAACTTGGTCCGGGACGCGCTGCGTGAAGCCCTGTTCGACGTCATCAGCGTCGGCCAGTTCGACTTCGACGAGCGGGTGCAGGCGGCCGACAAGCCCGTCGTCATCATCTTCACCGGCGTCAACGGCGTCGGGAAGACGACGACTATCGCAAAACTCGCCCGCTACTTCGAGGACCGCGGGCTCTCGACGGTGCTGGCCAACGGCGACACCTACCGGGCCGGCGCGAACGAGCAACTCGAAAAGCACGCCCAGAACCTCGACAAGAAGATTATCACCCACGAGCAGGGGTCGGACCCGACGGCCGTCGTCTACGACGCGGTCGAGTACGCCAAGGCCAACGATATCGACGTGGTGCTGGGCGACACGGCGGGTCGCCTCCACACCTCCGACGATCTGATGGCCCAGCTGGCCAAAATCGACCGCAACATCGACCCCGATATGACGCTGTTCGTCGACGAGGCCGTCGCGGGGCAGGACGCGGTCAACCGCGCCCGCGAGTTCGACGACGCGGCCGAAATCGACGGCGCGGTGCTGACGAAGGCCGACGCCGACCCGCAGGGCGGTGCGGCCATCTCGGTGGCCCACGTCACCGGCAAACCGATTCTCTTCCTGGGAACCGGGCAGGACTACGGCGATCTCGAACCGTTCGACCCCGAGGAAATCGTCGATAGCCTGTTCGCCGAGTGAGGTCCCTGACCGGACGTTACTCGACCGATTTCCGCGTAGTGCCGAGCGCGGCCTCTATTCGGGCCGGACACCGTCGACGGAGTGGCGAATTAAATGCCGGTTTACGTGCCGTACACTGTCACTTACCATAACCCCGGACGCTGTCGAGCCAACCGATGCAACGAGAAAGCAAGACTCGACGCGGTGTACTAACAGTTGCCGGCGGCGCGCTGGTCGCCCTCGCCGGCTGTAGTGACAGCGGCGGGCAGAGCGGCACGCCAACCGCGACCGACACCGAAAGCGGCGGCATGGACTCGACGGACACCGTGACCGAGACGGAACAGCAGACGGAGACGGAGACCGGCACGGAAACGGAAACCGAGGGTGACGGCACCGAGACGCCCGCCGGCGGCGAGGCGATGCTCCGCGTCGCCCATCTCGCTCCGGACGCACCGAACGTGGACGTCGCCGTCGACGGCTCCACCGTTCTGGAGGACGTCCCCTTCGAGACAGTGAGCGACTACCTGTCGCTGACCGCCGGTGAGCACCAGATCACCGTCACGCCGACCGGCGGGGACGAACCGGTGTTCGACCAAGCCGTCACCCTCGAGAGCGGTCCCCAGACGGCCGCGGCTATCGGTGAAGTGTCCGGGCAGAACCAGCCGTTCACCGTCACGCTCCTGCCCGACGAAGACACGACGGCCACCGCCGGGAACACGCGTGTTCGAGCGGTCCACGCGATTCCCGACGCCCCGGCCGTCGACGTGACAGCCGGCGACACGGTCATCGCCGACAACCTGCAGTTCGGCGAGGCCGGGGACTACGTCCGCGTCCCCTCGGACACCAGCTCGATTGAACTCCGACCGGACAGTCCCTCCAACGACGAGGAGCCGGTCGCCACCTTCAGCGTCGATCTGACCGAGATGGCCGCTCAGACCATCTTCGCGACGGGCTATCTCGAACCCACTGGCGGTCAGCCCGGCGCGCGAGTCGTCGTCGCGACGGACGCCGAAGCCGGTGGGATGACCGGCGGGACCGAGACGGGCACGCCGACTGGCATGCCGACGGACACGCCGACCGACACCGCCACCGGCGGGATGTGAGACTGCAGCCGTCGCGGCTGTCAGGGTCACGCTGTTCACCGCTCGCGTTCTGAAGCGACCGGACCAGCCCGTCGCTTCACGCCCGGTCGACGGGAGTTTGGCTTCGCGTTGTTCTTCTCCGTTTAGCCCCGCTGCTCACGGCTGTGCCGCTCGCTTACTTCGAGGCGTTCACTCCGTTCACGCCTCGCTACTCCTCCACGGGTCACGCCGTTCCCCGTTCCAGTCCGAGGCGTTCACTCCGTTCACGCCTCGCTACTCCCGAGCGGCGTCGACAGCCTCGACGAAGGCGGCTGCGCTCTCGCGGACGGCGTCCATGTCGTCGTTCTCGATGGCCTCGTAGTCGACCAGCGCCGAGCCGGCGCCGACCGCCGTCGCCCCGGCGTCGAAGTAGTCGGCGACGTTGTCCGTCGAGACGCCGCCGGTCGGCATGATGGGTACGTCGCCAAGCGGCCCCTGAATCGCGCCGATGTGGCCCGGCCCGACGGTCGACGCGGGGAACAGCTTCAGCATGTCCGCGCCCGCGGCCATCGCGTCCGCCGCCTCGGTCGGGGTCATCACGCCGGGAATACAGAGGACGCCCGCACGGTTGCAGACCTCGATGATGTCCGCGTCGAGATGAGGGCCCAGGATAAACTCCGCGCCGGCCTCGATAGCGTTTCGCGCGGCCGCGGGGTCCATCACCGTTCCGACGCCGACGATAGCGTCGGTGTCGGCCAGCTCCCTGTCGACGGCGGCGACCTGCTCGGAACAGCGGGTCGCATCGGCGGTGAGTTCGAGCGCCCGCACGCCGCCCTCGTGGACGGCACCCGCCACGTCGACCATCTTCTCCTCGGGGATATCGCGCAGGACGGCCGTGACGCCACTGTCGACGAGTGCCTGTCTGACTTCCTGCTTGCGTGTCATGGGTGACTCTCGTCGGGCTGGCGGCAAAAGCGTGTCCGGTCAGTCGTCGGGCTCGTAGGGGTGGGCGATGTCGGTTTTCGGCGCGCCGACACCGAGCACGCGGGCCGAGGTTTCGGCGTCCGCCGGATTGAACGCCCGATGTGGGCTGTCCGGTTCGGCGACGAACACCTCGCCGGGGTCGACGACGTACTCGGCTTCGGGCGTCTCGACGTGGACTGGGCCCGAGACGACGTAGAACAGCTCCTCGCGCTGTTCGTGGTAGTGGTACGCCCGCGGGAGCTGTTCACCGGGGGCCATCTCGTAGGTCGCCGCGTGCAGCGAGACGAGCTCCGCGGCGTCCGAGATACCCCGTCGGTCACACGGGTAGTCCGGCGTCTCCGGGAGGTCCTCGGGGTCGATCTGGTGGTAGGCCATAGCCGGGATGACGATGTCGGTCACGAAAAGGACCGGGGCTCACCCCAGTAGCCAGACCAGCACGGACAGCGTCCCCAGCGACGCGACCGTCGTCACGAGGACGTTCATCGAGGCGAAGGACTCGTCGCCGCCGAGCTCGCTGGTGTAGACGTACGTCGAGACGGCGGTCGGCACGCCCAGCATGACGACGGCGGCCGACAGCGGGGTCGCCCCCAGCCCGAGCGCGGAGAACACCGCCCACGCGAGCAGCGGCATCCAGACGACCTTGAGCAGGACGACGCCGGTCGTCGGCCGCAGCGCCGACAGGGACAGCTCGGTGTCCAGTTTCGCGCCGACACAGACCAGCGCGAGCGGGAGCGCGAGCGTCGAGACGGCATCGAGGCCACCGATGACCGGCCCCGGAACGGCAACGGTGCCGACCGAGGCGACGATGCCGGCGGCGAGCGAGACGAGCACCGGGTTCGTCGCCAGCGCCCGCAGTTCGCCCGAAACCGAGGCGTCGCTGTCGTTGAGCCGTATCAGCAAGAACACCGTCACCGGCACCTGGGTCACCGCTCCGACACCGAGGATGACGCTCGCTATCGCGGCGGCCTCGCCGCCCATGGCGGCCGCCACCAGCGGGAGGCCGAGAAAGCCCATATTCCCGTGGTAGGACTGCACGATTGCGACGCTCCGGCGCGCGTCGGTCGCACGCTGGCGGTGGACGACCCAGCCGACGGCGACGGTGAGAGCCACGACGACCCAGAACCCGACGAGCAACGCCGGGGAGACGAGCTCCTCCAGGGGACGGTCGAACGTCGAGGCGAAGACCAGCGCCGGCAGGGCGACGTAAAACGCCACCGCGGTCAGCGTGTCCGTTCGCGCCGAATCGAGTAGCCCGACGCTGCTGGCGACCGCGCCGACGGCGAGAAAGACGAGCATAAATCCGAGCTGCTCGATGACGGCCATACCGACCCCAGCGGGCTGGCGCTCTTGTTCTTTTCGTAACCGGACCGCCGCGTGGCGTGCTCTCAGATGTCTCGGACGGTGACGTTGGTTCTGCTCGAATCGGTCGCGACGGTTACGGTGTAGCTGCCCCGCGGCTCGACGGTCCAGAGCAGGCCGTCGCTCCCGGTCGTGCCGACAGACCGGCCGTCGATTAGCACGCGGCCGTCGACGACCGCGCCGGTCTCGTTGTTCGCGGCGGAGACGAGCAGCGGACCGGTGTCACTGGACCGCTGGACGGTGACCCGGAGTGAGTCGGTGACGTTCTGCTCGGTCCCCCGCGTCCGGACGTTGGAGAGGTCTCGGAACTGCTGCTCGTAGAAGATGTCTGTCGTTCCGCCGTCGAGATACGCGGTCAGCTCGCCGTTCGGGTGGTTGGCCGTGAGCTCGTAGATGCCAGACGTACCATAGAAGGTGAAGCTGGGCCGCTGTCGCTCGTAGAGCCACGGGTACAGGTTCGCCGCGCGCTCGCCGGCGATGTCCAGCCGGTCGGTCCCCGGGTTCCCGTCGTTGACCGCCGTACTGAGGAACTCGTCGGGGAGGGTGCCGTTGCGCGCGTCGTCGAGTCGGGTCTCGCGGACGTACTGGTCGCCGGCCACGGTCGCGAGCGTATACCCGCTGTCCGACGCTTCGAGATAGATCGGCCCGCTGTCGGAAGCCGCGACACCCGACTGAAGTCGGCTCCCGATCGGGCCGGTGAGCGTCTTGAGCTCACCCTCCGTGGTTCGCAGTCGAGTCGTCAGCGAGTCGGCCGGCGTGTAGTCGGGCGCGGCGTCCGGGACCGCGGCGACGCGGTCGAGCGTTTCGAGAAGTTCGGTCGCCTCGGCGTGGATGACGAGCCGAGTCCTGAGGAACTCCTTCGGCGATATCTCCCCCCGGGCGTACCGACTCACCGCGGTGTCCTGCCGGCGGTCGAGCGCCCGGTGTTTCGCCTCGATAGTCGCGAGCCGGGTATCGATGAGCTGTGACCGCTTCAGGTTCGACTCCGTCTGCCGAAACTGCGCTTCGAACGCGAGCGAGTCGTGGCGGTGGTGGAGCTGTGCCGACCACGCCTCGGCGGACGTGCTGATATCGATGCCGGTCTCGTTGTAGTTCGACCGACGGACCGCGTCGGCCGGAACGGTGAGCTGGTTGGTGGTATTATCGACAGCCGTGACACTCTGGACGGGACCCGTTACCGTCTCAGTCCGTTCTGTCGCCGGGTGGATACCAGCGACCGGGATGACCGTCGCGGCGACGAACAGCAACGCGACGAGGAGGGAGGGGAGCGGGCGCATCACCACTGCTTACACCCGGGCCGTACAAAAATATCCCCCATTACTCCGTTCGTAACTGCGGCCCGAGAACGGCCGAGACGTTTCACGGCGATATCTGACGTTTTATTCTTCGATAGAAAGGGTTTTGCCGCCGGCCTGTACACTGTTTGGTTGACATGGCCCTGCGGGTATCCGCCGTCCTCCTCGTCCTCCTCTTCGTTGCGTTCCCAGCGGCGTCGGCAGCCACAGCCCCGGCCCCGATACACGACGGGCCGGCTGCGCAGTCGACGCCCCAGCAGGAACTAGTTCGCGAGAACATGACGTTTCACGTTCAGCTAGCACCCGACGGTGACGCACGCTGGACGATTACCGACAGTTACGCGCTCGGCGACGCGAACGACAGCCGGGCGTTCGAGTCGCTCGCGGACGAGTTCACCAGCAGGGACACCGACCGGCGGCTGGTCGAGCAGTTCCGCACTGCGAGCGCTGCGACCGGGAGCGAGACCGGCCGAGAGATGGCGGTCACAAACGTAACCCGGGACTACGCTGTCACCGACCGACGCGGCCAGCTCGTCCTGTCGTTCACGTGGACGAACTTCGCGGCCGTCAACGGGAGTCGCATCACCGTTCGTGACGCGTTCTACACGGAGGAGGGCACGTGGTTCAACGGACTGACCGAGCGACAGTCGCTCGTCGTCTCCCCGCCGGCCGGATACGTGGTACAGAACTCCCCTCCGGACTCCTATCTCCAGGACGGGTCGATCCGAATCGACGGTCAGGAGACGTTTCAGCGAGGCGACCTGAACATCGTCTACGAGGGCGACCCGGACGGTCGGACGACGGCATCGACGGGCTCGCCCGGACCCGGACCGAACAGCGGCGGGAACCTGCCGCTGTGGTTCGGCGTGGGCGCGTTGCTGGTCATCGCTCTGGCGGTCGCCGTCCTCTATCTGAACGACTGGGACGGGTTCCCGCCGGCGGGCGCGAGCGACACCGACGACACCGCTGGCGGTGACGCACCGGCGGCACCCGAGACGGCCAACGGCGGGACGGAGACGGCCAGCGACGAGATAGACGTCGAACTGTTGAGCGACGAGGAGCGCGTCGAACGGCTGCTCGAACAGAACGGCGGCCGCATGAAACAGGCCCGAATCGTCAAGGAGACCGGCTGGTCGAACGCCAAGGTGTCCCAGCTGCTCTCCTCGATGGACGAGGACGACCGCGTCGACAAGCTCAGAATCGGCCGGGAGAACCTCATCTCCTTCCCGGACGAGGACGTGACCGAAATCGAGGACTGACGGTCGCGCCGGCCATACGCCCCGGTACCTCGGGAGGGCCGTCCCCGTGACGGCGGTACCGTTTTCTCGCTGCCCGGCCCACTGTCGGGTGTGCAAATACTTGTCACAGTGACGGCGGTGTCCGTCCCCGATGACGAGTTCGACGGCGGCCTCGACGAGCGGTCGCTCCCCCACGAGTGGGACGCACAGGCCATCGAGGCGGCGGTCCGGCTCCGGGAAGCCCACGACGCCGCCGAGGTCGTCATCGCCGCCATCGGCCCCGAAGAAGCCGTTCGAGACGCGCTGGCCCGGGGCCCCGACCGGGCGGTTCGGGTCTGGGACGACCGACTGGCCGATACTGCACTCGACTCACAGACGAAAGCCCGTCTGCTCGCCGGTGTCGCCGCCGAGGTCGACCCGGACCTCGTACTGACCGGTGTGCGGTCGGGCGGCGACGGCTTCGCCGCGACCGGTGTGACGCTTGCCGCCCGACTCGACTACGGCTGGGCGACGGTCGTCACCGACCTGAACGCGGACCGCGAGGCCGGCGTCGTCTCCGTCCGCCGGGAGCTGGAGGGGAACGTCGAGGAGCTGACGACGGTCGAACTGCCCGCCGTCCTGACGATACAGACCGGCTGCAACGAGCCTCGATACGCGAGTCTCGGAGCGGTTCGGGCGGCCCATCGAGCCGACATCGACGTGCGGTCACTCGCCGACCTCGGGCTCTCACCGGCCGATATCGAGCGTCCGCTCACCCGGACCGGCACCTCAGAGCCCGACCGGGACGGCGGCGTGACACACTTCGAGGGGAGCCCCGAGGAGACGGCCACCGCGCTGGCAGCGGTCCTGCGCGAACACGGGGTGGGGCCGTGACCGTCCTCGCCGTCGCCGAACACCGGCGCGGTCGGCTGCGTGACGTGAGCCTCGAACTGCTCTCGGCCGGCCGGGAGCTGACCGCGGGGACCGACCGGGCTGTCCACGCCGCCGTGGTGGGCGGGCGCGCCGAGCGGTTCGCCGACCGGCTCGCCCGCGTCGGGGTCGACGTGGTCCACACGACAGCCGCGGGCGAAGCGTTCAACCACGACGTGGCCACGCAGGCGCTCACACAGCTCGTCGAGGCCGTCGACGCCGACCTCGTCCTCGCGCCCCACACGGTCACCGGCCTCGACTACGCGCCGGCGCTCGCCAGCCGACTCGACTGGCCGCTGGTGACCGACGTCATCGGGCTCAGCGGCGACGACGGCCTCGCCGTCACGCGCGAGTGCCTCGCGTCGAAGCTGGTCGAGACACTCGCCGTCGACGGCGAGCGCGCAGTCCTCACCCTGCGCCCCGGCGCGTGGTCCGCCGCCGAGGGCTCCGGTGACGCCGACGTGCGCCCGTTCACACCCGACATCGACGATTCGGCTGTCCGCTCGACGGTGACCGGTTTCGAGGCGGTCGGACCCGGCGACGTCGACCTCACCGACGCCGACGTGGTGGTCGCCGTCGGTCGCGGTATCGGGTCCGAATCGAACCTCGACCTGATATTCGACCTCGCGGACGCCATGGGCGCGACCGTCGCCGCCTCGAGTCCGCCGGTAAAGAAGGGGTGGCTCTCGGCGGACCGGCAGGTCGGTCAGTCGGGTGCGGTCGTCTCGCCGGAGGTGTACGTCGCTGTCGGCGTCTCCGGGGCCGTCCAGCACGTCGCCGGCATGGCCGACAGCGACACGGTCATCGCCGTCAACTCCGACCCGACCGCGCCGATATTCGACGTTGCTGACTACGGCGTCGTCGCGGACCTCTTCGACGTCGTCCCCGAACTCGTCGACGCGTTTCGGCCCCCCGAACGCTGAAATCGCCCTCGGCTATCGCACGACCGACGGGGGTATGGTAAATAGCTAAATTTTGATGTCTAACAGCTGCTAGTAGGGTATTCTTTACTGCCATAACCCGTGTTTCCGGTAAACTTATGATGTGTGATTAATGATGTACGTGTCAGCAAGAGGGGCGTATATGGGTCGGTCGTTATGACGACCGGCGTGGGACCTCTCGGCACACGACAGATCACAATGACAGACCGGATTACTGACGGAATATCACGACGGAGCGCACTCAAATCACTGGCCGTAACGGGGACGGTCGGACTCGCCGGGTGCGGGGGGATCTTCTCCGAATCCGAGACGGAGTACGGCCCGACGGACATCCCGCCCAAGCAGCGGGGCATCAAGGAGTGGGGGCAGAAACTCAACGAGCACGCGAGGGAGGCGGGCATCGACTGGGACCAGTTCTCTGGCGACGATATCACGCTGACTTTCGGGATGGGGCTGCACCCGTACTCGACGACGTTCTCGACGCAGGCCGAGGACGGGACGATGGTCAAGGACTACTTCGAGGACCTGACCGGCATCACCGTCGACTACGAGATCGTCTCGGAGGACCAGTTCTGGCTGGAGACCGAGAACGCGCTCTCCAGCGACGACAACCCCTACGACGGTATCATGAACGGGCTGTGGCCCTCGGGCGGCTACCACTTCGGTGACGACGGCAACGCTTGGGTCCGGGACCTCATCCCGTACATCAACAACAGCAGCCTGACGGACAAGCAGTGGCTCCGGATGGGGGATTTCAAGCGCCAGACCATCGAGCTGATGTCGTACCCCAACGCGGACGGCACCGTCGAGCTGACGGCGCTGCCAAACGGTATCGAGGCCTACGGCTGTACGGCGATCCACAAGCCGACCTTCGAGACGCTCGGGCTCAGCGAGCCGCGGAACTTCGCGGAGCTGGAGTCGGCGGCAAAGACGATCTCCGAGTCGAACGAGGTGAGCCGCGAGGGTATCGTCTCACGGACCAGTTCGACCACGCTGTCGTCGGCCAACTGGGGGACGATGTTCAAGACCTACGGCGGGGAGTGGATCGACCGCGACGCCCGGACGGCGACGCTCAACCAGGAGCAGGGCGTCAAATCCCTGGAGCGGTTCGGCGGCATGCTGAACAAGTACGGCCCGAGCAACCCCGGGACGTACGACTGGTACGCGAACAACAACGCCTACAGCAACGGGGAGGTCGGGATGATGTACTCGACGCCACAGACCTCGGGTATCGTCGACACCCAGATAATGGAGGAGACGAAGTGGCTCCCGCCGCTGCAGGGACCCGACGGCCGCGACCCCATCGTCGACACCTGGGTCTGGGCGACCGGTATCACCGCGACCTCGGACAACCCCGAGGCGGCGTGGCTGTACATCCAGTGGGCCAACTCGCGAATGGCGAACCTGATGCTATCGACCCGGCAGTGGAGGGGTGACGGTCCCCGCGCGGGGTACGCCCGGTTCGACTACGTCAAGAACCAGGTCGATCAGGGTAACACGCCGCCGGTCCCCGGCGAGGGGTACATCAACGCCTTCGAGCAGGGCATGAACAACGTCCCCGGAGGCAACCCCGACAGTCCCGGGGAGTATCCGCCGGTCCCGGTCGATACGCCCCAGAACATGAACATCATGTCCGAGGCCGCTCAGGCGATGAGCAGCGTCGTCAGCGGCCAGCGGACCGCGAAGAAGGCCCTCGACGACGCGGCGACCAAGATCGAGGACGACGGGTATCTCACGGAGTCGGCGATTCCCAGCCGGTACATCGCGAACGACAGATTCTTGACTAGGGACTACGGGCAGGAATTCGGAGGTTCATAAGAGAACGATGAGCGAAGACGACACACCCCAGTCGCGAAGCGTAGACGAAGCCAGCAGCGTCCTCCCCGGTTTTCTGGCCCGGAGCTTCCTCGCGAAGTTTCTGGCTGCGTTGCTGTTGATTTCGGTCGTTATCGTCGGCGTGAGTGCGAACACGTACAACCAGACGGACACCCAGCTGACCGCCGAGACCGAGACGGAGTACACCGGTGTCGCGAACCAGAGCGCGACACAGATCGAAGAGTGGCGCCAATCACGGAGCGACACGACCCGGCGGCTCTCACAGTTCGAGGTGATCCGGAGCGGCACCCACTCCGAGCGACAGAGCTTCCTCGAAAGCGAGCGGGAACGGCTCCCCGAGGACGTGTATCGGGTGCACCTCGTCAACCGCAGCAACTCGAACATCACCGCGAGCACGTCCGAGGCCAAAGTCGGCGAACCCCTCAACACGCGCGAAGCGCCGTGGCAGAACGACAACCTGACCTACAACGACGACGGCGTGTTCGTCTCGCGTGCGGACGAGGCGCTGACCCGCTCGCTGGTGTCGTTCGTCACCGAGGTCGAGACCGAGAGCGGCGACGACCTTATTCTCGTGATGCAGACCGACATGGACGCACTGGCCGGGAACCTCCCAGCGCCGTCACAGGGCGTCTACTCGCAGGTCATCGACGCTGAAGGCCGTATCGTCGCGGGGACCCAGGAAACCGAACGGCTCGACCGTAACGACGGGACCCTCTCGGTGTACACCGACAGCCCCGGCGACCTGTCCATCCTGCGGAGCGGGCTGAACGGCGAGACCGGGTTCGTCCAGGGCGCTGACATCAACGGCACCACGCTGCCGGACCACAGCAGCGTCGCTATCGGGTTCGCGTCCGTCGAAGGCGAGGAGTGGATCGTCGCGACCCACGTCCCGCTCTCGACGGCCTACGCGCTCCGGAGCACTATCACCACGAACCTGCTCGTGCTCGCGGTGACGGCGTTCCTCGGTATCGGTGTCATCGGCGTCGTCTTCGGTCGCGGGACTGTGAGCGCGCTGAACCGGCTGACCGAGAAGGCCGAACGGCTGGAGGCCGGCAACCTCGACATCGAGCTGGAGGTCAACCGCCGCGACGAGTTCGGTCGGCTGACCGCCTCGTTCGCCAACATGCGCGACGCGCTCCGGGACCGTATCCAGGAGGCCGAGTCCGCTCGCAAAGAGGCCGAGGTCTCCCGACAGGAGGCACTCGCCATGACCGACTACCTCCAGGAGAAGGCGGAGGACTACAGCGAGGTCATGCAGCGGTGTGCCAACGGTGACCTCACCCAGCGCATGGAGGTCGACAACGAGAACGACGCGATGGACCGCATCGCCGAGGAGTTCAACGAGATGCTGGGCGAACTCGAGAAGACCACCGGACAGCTCAAGACCTTCTCGGAGGAGGTCGCCGACTCCAGTGAGATCGTGCTGACGAACACGGAGAACGTCCGCCAGTCCGCAGAGCGCGTGACGGCCTCTGTCGACGCGATCAACACGGACGCCACCCAGCAGGAGGAGCGCCTGCAGGCGCTCGCTGTCACCCTCGACGAGGTCATCGACCGGCTCCACTCGCTGAAGGGGAACCCACACGTCGACATCAACGACGAACTGGCGCAGTTCGAGTCCGTCGCCGACGTGCTGGACGAGGTCACCGGCAAGAGCCAGTCGATTCGGTCTGAGGCCGAGGACGCCTCGGAGACTTCCAAACAGCAGGCCGACGAGCTGGACGAGGTCTCGGAACGTGCCGACCGGCTCAAGCGGTACGCGAAGCCGCTCGGCGGTATCCTCGACCGGTTCGAGACCGCCGCCGAACACGAGTTCGTCTTCTCGGGCGGCCCGAGCCAGCCGGTCCAGAACGACGACAACTGAGAGGCGGTCTCCGGCTGTCGTTTCTTTCGCTGTTTCCCCGTCGAGCGCTGGGTCGTCAGGTACTTTTTCCCGTGGGCCCAAGCCGTCGGTAATGGAGTATCTCGAGGCGCGTCGTGACCGCGTCGAGGCGCGGCTAGAGGCCGTCATCGACGGCGTCAGGCCCGACGAACTCGCCGAGCAGGTCGGGCACGTCGTGCTCTCGGGCGGGAAACGGGTCCGCCCGACGGTGGCCGTGCTGGTGTGTGAGGCGCTGGGCGGGGACCCGGGCGACGCGGTCGATTTCGCCGTTGGCATCGAACTGGTCCACAACGCCTCGCTGGTCATCGACGACATCATCGACGAGTCGGACGTCCGCCGCGGGACGCCGGCGGCGTGGGCCGAATACGGCCACGGCTCGGCTATCATCGCCTCGGACGGCCTCCTGGGGGAGGCCTTTGCCCTCTTTTCCGGCGACGAACGGGCGATGCAGACCGTCGCCGAGTCGATGGTCGAACTGGGTGAGGGCGAGGCCACGGAGCTGGTCGCCCAGCCGAGCAACGAGACGGAGTACATGGTGCTGGCCCGTCGCAAGACGGGCGCGCTGTTCCGGGCGGCCGCGGAGCTGGGCGCCATCGCGGCCGGCGCCGACGGCTACACGGTCGAGACGATGGGCGAGTACGCCCAGCGGGTCGGCGTCGCCTTCCAGATGCGCGACGACGTGTTAGACGCCACCGCCGACGCCGAGACGCTGGGCAAGCCGACGGGTCACGACGCGGCGATGGAACGGCCCTCCTTCCTCGAGGTGACCGACCTCACCGCCGAAGAGGCAAACGCCAAGGCCCGCGCCGAGTCCGACGCCGCGCTCGAAGCGCTCGACACCGTCGACGCCCCCGACTCCCAGTCGATGGAGTATCTCCGGGAGCTGGCTGAGTTCGTCGTTGTTCGGGAACGCTGACTAGCTAAGTTCGTAGCGGCTACTGCGACGACTGCAATTCACACAGCCATCAATACGGAGAGCGAGAAAGCCCCGGCTGTGTCGACTCGGGGGGCTCGCTGTGCGCCTCGGTCGCTTCGCTCCCTGCGGTGCTTGTGTCGCCCGCCTTCGTCGACACAGCCGCCCCTTTCAGTCCCACCCAGCGCTGTTTGACCAACCGGCTACGGGTGGGACTGAAAGGGGCCGAGCTAAGGACGAACCCCGACGACGCAAGCACCGCAGGCCGAAGGCCGAGGCGCGCAGCAAGTCGCGGGAGTCCTTAGCTCGGGGGCTTTCTGGCTGTACAGGTCAGCAGTAGCGGTCAAGATTTAGATTGCTAGCGGGGCTGTCTGGCTGTTCCCAATAGTTCCCGCTCCGACAGTCACCACAGCTAGAACAGCAGGTCTTTAGCCGGTACTCGACAAAGCGCTTCCAATGACAGTCATCGGTGTCGTCGGACTCCCCGGCAGCGGCAAGAGCGAGGCGGCGGCGGTCGCCGCCGACATGGGCGTGCCGGTCGTGACGATGGGCGACGTGATCCGCGAGGAGTGCCGCGAGCGCGGGCTGGACCCCGCGACCGACCACGGGACGGTCGCGAAGGCGCTGCGCGAGGAGAACGGCCTCGGCGCCATCGCCGAGCGCTCGCTGCCGATCATCGAGGCCGAACGCGAGGACAGCGACACCGTCCTCGTCGACGGCATCCGCTCGGACGTGGAGGTCGGGGCGTTTCGGGACGCCTTCGGCGAGTCGTTCGTCCTGCTGGAGATAGACGCGCCCTTCGACGTTCGCGCCGACCGGCTCGACCTTCGGGGCCGGGACGCGAGCGTCGACGAGGGCGGCGAGTCGCTCGACGAGCGCGACGAGCGCGAACTGGGCTTCGGGATGGGCGAGGCGATGGCGATGGCCGACGTGACCATCGAGAACACCGACTCGCTGTCGGCGTTCCAGCGGCAAATCCGGGCGCTGCTCGAAGACGGCGTGGAGGCGGCCGAGTCATGAGCGCCGTCTACAGCGTCGACGTGACGATTACGGCGCCGGTCAACGACACGGAGGTCACCGCGCGGGTCGCCGACGCCGTCCGGAATCTGTTCCCGGAGGCCGACCCGACACACCGCGAGGGGGAGCTCGTCGCCGAGGTCCACACGATGGAGGGCTTCTCGGAGGCGCTCCACCGCGCGGAAATCCTCGACACCGCCCGCTCGGTCTTCTTCGACAACCTGGCCGGCGACAGCTTCTCCTTCGACCTGAAGAAGCAGGCGGCCTTCGAGAGCCGGGTTAACTTCGCCGTCGGCGAGCCCGCGGAACTGGGCGACATCCACGTCTCCGTCACCGTCCGCGAACCGGACGCCGAGAGCTACATCGACTACGTCGCCCCGCCGACCGAGGACGGCAAACCGCTCGACACGGAATGACTGAGGCGCTCTGTTTCGCGCTGGACGGGGTGTTGGTCCACCGGACCCGCTCGGACGCCGAGATTCTGCGCGACGTGTTCACGAGCCACGCTATCGAGCCGACCGAGGCACGGCTGGCGACGGCGAGAGCGTCGTTCAGGCGGGCCTTCGACGCGCTGGAGCCCGAGCCCTACCGGCAGTCGATGGCGGCGGTCGTCGACGCCGCCGACTCGGATACCGACCCGGCCGAACTGGTCGCCACGCTCCGCGAGGAGACGTACGCGGCGACGACGGTGCCCGGGGCCGCCCGCGAGAGCCTGTCCGGGCTCGCCGAGACCAGCGCGCTCGCGGTGATCGCGAACGGCCCCCGCGAGTGGCAGGTCGGGAAGCTCGACCGCCACGGTCTGACCGACTCGTTCGACGCCGTCGTCGCCTCCTACGACGCGGGGGCACACAGGCCCGACACCGCTCCGTTCGACAGGCTCCGCGAGCGGGTCTCCGCCGACGAGTACGTGATGGTCGGTGACGGAGACGACGTTTCGGGGGCACGAGCGGCCGGATTCGTCCCGATAGAGTACCGGACTGACGGCCCGGACCTGTGGGCGACTATCGACGCCTTGCTCTGACTACTCCGCCAGATAGACCCCCGCTTTCGGATGCTGGTCGGCGTCCTCGACGACCCGGCCGTCGTCGCGGGCCGACTCGATGGCGGCTTTGGCCGACTTGCGGCTCATCCCGCCGACGACGGAGACGACGTCGAGGAGTCGGTCCGCCTTGATACCGCGTCGGTCGCCTCGGTCTTCCGTGAGAAACGAGGGCGCCATCTCTTCGAAAAACCGGATGTACGTGGCGGGGTCGCGCTCGCCGCCGAGCCGGTCGTGCCACGTCGCCGGATACTGGCTGATGCGCCCCTCGTCGAGCGCGTAGAGGCGTTCGCCGTCGGCCACCCAGCCGTCCGAGTCGGTCAGTCGCTCGGAGACGGTGTCGAGGAACCCGTCGGCGTCGAAGCTGACCTCGTCGCGGTCGGCCAGCTCCCGTGCGTACGCTTCCAGGGTCGCCTCGGGGATGCCCGGTCGGTCGTCGTGGTACCGTTCGAAGAGATCCACGAGTTCGCGCGGCCGCATCGACTCGCCCTCGTGGACGGCTTCGTCGATTGCTCGCTGGTCGAGTTCGACCATGCGAGCGGTACCGCCGTCACGGGCAAAAACCGAGTGACTGTCTATCGCCGTAGCGCGCTCCTACCGCTCGACCCCGCCCTGACTGCGTGAGCCGGTGTCGCCCCGAGCGGGTAACGTCGTCCTACACCCCGCTGACGAAGATAGCGACCCACTCACCGACCTCCCGGCGGCCGGTCACCCGCAGTTCCTCGACCCACTTCACCCACTGGAACCCCCGTCGACCGGGCGCGACCAGCCTGAGGGGAAAGCCGTGGCCGTGGGCGAGCACCTCGCCGTCGACGCGGGTCGCGAGCAGGGCGTCGCGGGCGGCCTCGATAGGGAGGCTCCAGCGATAGCCCGTCACGGAGCGAAACTGCACCCACGCGGCCGCGTCGTCGGGGTCGGCGGCGTCGAGCAGGTCGCCGACGCGGACGCCCTGCCACTCGTGGTCGGAGTACCAGCCGCTCGTGCAGTCGAGCAGCGCCTGCTCGCTCGCCCCCGCCGGGAGCTCCGAGAGCGCGTACGCTCGCTCGGTGGCGACCCGGCCGCCGACGCGCAGGGACCACTCGTCCGCGTCGACCGGGTCGGGGTCGTCGGCGACCCAGCTGGTCACGGGAAAGCGGTTGCCGTCGCCGCTGCCCTCCTCGCGGGAGCCGGTGAACCGCCGGTCCGACCCCGCGGTGTCGAGGGCGTCGTTGACCGGCCCCTGGAGCCGCCACACCAGCGCGCCCGTCGCGACGAGCCCGGCGTACCGGACGGCGTCGCGGCGGCCGTGTCGCACCGCGGTTCCCGGCGAGTGAACGCGGCTGCAGAGGTGTGCGACCAGCAGCGGTGCGACGAGCAGTCCGAGCGCCGTATGGAGGTGGAACAGGCCCCACGGGCCGAGGTCGAGCGACCCCCCGAAAACCCACCAGACGCCCGTGGCCAGCGCGCCCGCGGCGTCGAGCGCGAGCAGGACGGAGAGCGCTCGCGTGGCGGTGAGTCGCTCGGGCGTGACCCGGTGGCGGACCCGCCACAGTTTGATGGGCAACAGGCAGACCAGCACGACGCCGGCGACCGCGTGGAGGTCGACGACCCACGCCGTCGCTCGCGTTCCCGTGTATATCGTGGCCACGCCGGTCGCGAGCACGGTCGCGACGGCGGCGAAGAGGCCCCAGTCGACCGCTCGCGGCGAGGGGGTGTACCGGCGCCAGTCCATGGCGGGTTATCGGGCGCCGCGCGCTTAGTAGGCTCGTTCGAGCGCCACGCTGCCCGCGTCGGTCCGGACGGTGACGGTGTCGCCGTCGTTGTTCCAGACGGCGCGGCCCGACCCCCAGTAGCGCGCGCCGGCGGTGTCGGTCCCGCTGCCGCTGTAGAGCGTGACGCTATCGCCGGCGGCGAGCGCGTAGCTCCCGAAGGTGTAGCTCCGGCCCGCGGCGTCGGTGACGGTCCAGCCGGTGAGGACCAGCGTGTCGTCGCCGCGGTTCGCGAAGACGAGATACTCGTCGTTCAGGTTCTCGTTGTCGTTGCCCGCGGCGTCCTCGTGAATAGCCGTGAGTGCGAGTCCCGACGGGCTGGCCGTCGCCGTGGCCGGCTCCCACGTCGCCGAACCGGGGGCGACACACCGCCAGAGCCCGCGGCGCTGTTCGCGGGCGCTCGTCTCGGCGGCGGTGAAGCTGTCGCCCCGCGAGAACTCGCTGTCGTAGACCCGCGCGCGGCCCGACGCCACGAGCCGGTAGTTGAACAGGCGGTCGTCGACGACGACGTAGGCGAGCAGGCGGTCGTAGTAGCCACGGCGCTCCAGATTCGGGTCCGTGGCGATGCCGACGGTGCGACCGAGCAGCTGTTCTTTCGCGTAGTTCGAGGCGTTCGTCCCGGCCTCGCGGAGACAGGCCGCCCCCGAATCGGTGTCGGGGACGCCCTCGAACTCCGCCGGGTCGTTCTCGGCGTGGACCTCTGGCGTATCGACGCCGACCAGCCGGACAGTGTCAGTCGTGCCGTTCCGGTACTCGATGCGGATCGTGTCGCCGTCGACGACGGCGGTGACGCTGACCCGGGTGGTGTCGCCCGGCAGCGAGGCCGCCGTCCCGACCTCGTCGCTCCCCTCCGGGACGGCGCCGCTACAGCCGGCCAGGACGACCGCCAGCGCGAGTACGGCCCCCGCGAGGTGACGATTCATGGCCACACCCAGTAGGCCCACCCTGACAACGCTGTCGGGCGGGGAGTTATGATACTGCGACGAGAGATATCAGCCGATGTTCGCCCTGCAAGTCAGCGAGGTCATGCAGACGCCCGCACGGACCATCACGCCCGGGAGCCCCATCGTCGAAGCGGCGACCCGGCTCCGCGACGAGGGTATCGGCTCGCTGGTCGTCGAGCGCAACGGGGAGTGTGTCGGCATCATCACCGAGAGCGACATCGTCGCCGTCACGGCCGAGGAGGGCGACACGCGCGAGCTCACCGTCGGGGACGTGATGGCGACGGCGCTGGTGACTATCGCCCCCGAGGCGGACCTGGAGGTCGCCGTCGACCGCCTGCGCACACACGGCATCAAGAAGCTGCCCGTGGTCGAGGACGGCGAACTCGTGGGCATCCTCACGACGACGGATATCTCCCGGTACGTCCCCCACATCACTCGGCCCGACGCGTCCCGGGAACCCCAGCCCGAGCGCCGGCGCTTTACCCGCCCCGACACGCTGTACGAGGACGACGACTGGGAGTTCGACAGCTACGGCATCGCCGACGGCATCGACGTGGGCGACCACGTCCGCTTCGCCAAGACGCTCTCGGAGGCCGACGTCGAGCGGTTCGCGGAGGTCAGCGGCGACACGAACCGGCTGCATCTGGACGACGAGTTCGCCAGCGGGAGCCGCTTTGGCCGCCGCATCGTCCACGGCACCCTCGTCTCCGGTCTCATCAGCGCCGCCCTCGCCAGACTGCCGGGGCTGACCATCTACCTCTCGCAGGAGCTCTCCTATCGCGGCCCGGTCGACATCGGCGAGCGCGTCACCGCCCACTGCGAGGTGGTCGAACAGCTCAAGAAAGACCGGTTCCGGCTGGCGACGGCCGTCGACGATTCGGACGGGGAGTGCGTCGTCGAGGGCGACGCCGTCGTCATCTCGGACCCGATTCCGGACACTGCATAACTAGCGTCGTACAGCAGGTTCACACAGCGTTGCTTTCGCCCTCGAGGCCGGCACGTACGCGTAGGCGTCCTCGGCCTACCGGGGTCACGTCCCCGCTACGGAACACTTTCCATGATGAGACGTGACACGGCACTATGTCCAGTTTTCGCCGCCCTGTCGCCTACGGTCTCGCAGTTGCAGTCGGGACAGTACTCGGATTTGTCGTCCTCGGCGGCTCCTCCATAGAATCCGGCCTTCCCGTCGCAGTGACCGCGTTCGTCGTGATGTTCGTCCTGAAACTCCTCTTCGACAGGTGAACGCCCCGTATCGAGCTGACAGGAGAGCAAAGAACGGGGACGGGAACCGTGTCGGACATCGTCAGGGTGCCAACAGCACGACCAGCGCCAGCGCAATCCACCCTATCTTCAGGCCCGTATTCACCGCGATGACCTTCGAGCCAAAGTCCCGGCCCCAGATGCCGTACTGGAACGGGATGGAGCGTTTGAACGTCGAGACGGCGAAGGAGACGATGCCGCCGACGAGCATCGTCGCCACCGCCGTTCTGGCCGTGAAGGTGCCGTTCTCGATGAGCGGCGCGATGACGGCCGCGCCGGAGGTCGTATCGAGCGCGAAAGCGGCGACGACCGGGACCGCAGCGCCTGGGAGACCGAGCAGCCCGGTCAGCCCGTCGGCGGCGGTCGTCAGCGCCTGTCCGGAGCCGCCAAGCAGCGCCAGAATCTCCTCGGAGTACGCGACCAGCAGGGCGACGACGACGTAGATGCCGGCCAGCCGCGGGAGAATCTCGCCGAGCTTCTCGCGGGTCTCGCCGAGGGCCTCGGACACTCGCTGTGCCTTCGTCGGCGGCCCCGTTTCGTCCGCATCCGTCTCACCGCCGTCCGGCGTCATCTCGTCGGTCAACACCCCGCGGTCGACGTTCGAGCTATCGAGCAAGAGCGCCCCCGCGGCGATACCCGTCAGCGTGATGGCCAGCGCGACCAGTCCCCGCGTCGTGACGTACAACAGTCCGACGCGGGCGCCCAGAATCGGAATCAGAATCGGGACGTAGAACGTGACGATGTGCTGGGCGAAGCCGAAGAACGTGTTGATGGTCACCGCGACCAGCGTCGCGCGGTCGTCGAGCACGCCCGACTCGCGGAAGTCCGCGAGCATCCCGTAGCCAGCGGTCGGCGAGGCCGTCGTCGTCAGAATGGCGGTCCCCACCTCGTCGGGGAGGTTCGCCGGCCCGGTGAGATACTGCGAGACGACGGCTATCTTCTCGACCAGCCCGAACGACACCGCGAGGTTCGCGAGGAAGACGCCTATCGAGAGGAAGAGGGCGATTCGCAGAACCCGCGAGGCGACGTCGGCGAGCAGCGCGACCAGCGAACTCACTGGTGGGAGTTCGGCTAACAGCGACATATGTGCGTCGGTCCCGTCGCCTTGCCTTCGCAAGCAGCCGGCGCCGATGAGGCGCGACTCGCCGCAGACGGCCGGTCTCGACACCCTCACCGGCGACGGGACCCGGCACGAACCCCTCTGTAACGCGAGCCGGCACGCGGCAGAGGCCGTGGTCGCGTCCCGGCCTGCCAATGCAAGCGCACCATGCAACATGACAGCGAATATGATATATACGAGGTACTGAAAGCGATGGGAACATCCTCTGACCGACTGCACGCGTCGCGCGGCAACCACAGGTATGGCTCCGACTGACGGCGACCGGTCGCGGGCCGTCGACCGGCGTCGGTTCGTGCGAGCGCTCGGCGCGACCGGGCTGGCGGCGAGCGGGGGCCTCGCGGGCTGTCTCTCGCGGGGCTCGGCCGGTCCCCAGACGATAGAGATAGCGGCCAACACCGACGTCAAAGAGAACATCGGCCAGATAGCGGGGAAACTCCACGAGGTCGGCCTCTCGGATGAGATCGAGCTGACGGCCATCGCGGGCGTCTCCTCGTCCGGGTCGCGCAAACAGCAGTACAACCGCTGGCTGTCGGGCAACCTCGAACAGCCGGCGCTGTTCATGATGGACAGCGGCTGGTCGATCCCCTTTATCCTCCGGGACCAACTGGTCGACATCTCGGAGATTCGACCGGCGCTGGCCGACACTATCCAGCAGGAGTACTTCGAGACCTTCGTCCGGTCCATCGAGGACCGGACCGGGGGGCTCTACGGGGTGCCGCTCTTCCCCACCACGGGGACGATGCTCTACCGGAAGGACCTCGTGAAGGAGGCCGGCTTCTCGCCCGAGCGGAACAACTGGGCGACCGAGCCCCTCAGCTGGCAGCGCTTCTCGGAGGTGACGAAGGAGACGATGGACGCCACGGACACCAGGTGGGGCTTCTCGTTTCAGGCGAACTCTTACGAGGGGCTGGCCTGCTGTGACTTCAAGGAGTTCACCGGCTCCTGGGGCGGGTCGTACTTCGGCGAGAAGCAGAACCTCTTCGGGCCCGTCGGCGAGCGCCCCGTCACCGTCGACAGCGACCCGGTGGTCAACGCGACGCGGATGGTGCGGACCTTCATCGAGGGCGACACCCGGAACCCGCTGGCGTCGGTCACCGGCGACATCGCTCCGCGGGCCGTCCTCCAGTGGCAGGAGGAGACCTCGCGTCGCCCCTTCTCGAACGGGAACGTGGTGATGCACCGGAACTGGCCCTACGCTATCGCCATCGGCGGCGCGGAGGACGCCTACGGACGGGACCTCGGCGTGATGCCGATGCCCTACGGCGTGACGGAGGAACAGGCCAAATACGATGGGTACGGCGGCACGACTTCGTCGCTCGGTGGCTGGCACGTCGCGCTCAACCCCAACACGCCAAAGCGCGAGCGGGCACTCGAAGTGATGGAAGCGATGACCGAACCGGAGATGCAGCTGTTCCTCTTCGAGCTGCTCGGCTGGCTCCCGCCGCGGCCGGCGCTGTTCGAGACGGAGCGGATGCGACAGGTGCCCGTGATGGGCCGGTACGTCGAGACGCTGAAGCTGACGGTGGAGAACTCGACCCCGCGGCCGGTGACGGTCGCGTGGCCACAGGAGTCGACGAAGATCGCACAGCAAGCCAACGCCGCGTTCAGCGGCGACGGAACCCCCAGTCAGCGCATGCAGACGCTCAAAGACCAACTGCAAGCCATCGAGGAGGCATCGGAGCGGAAAGACGCCGCGGGCGGTGGCCCCGGCTCACAGGGCACTGCGACCTCGGGAGGCGGGTGAGATGGCCACCGAAACCGGAACGGAACGGTCCCTCTCGCTTTCCTCCCCGGGGCGCTGGATTGAGAGCCTGAGCGACACCCAGTTCGCGTACCTGTTGCTGACGCCGTGTCTGATACTCTTCGGTGTCATCGCCTTCTGGCCCCTGTTGCGGACGTTCCAGATGTCGCTGCACGCCGACCTGTTGTACGGCCCAGAGCGCATCGGGCCCTTCGTCGGGCTGCAGAACTACGTCGAACTCCTCACCGGGGAGCGAAACGCCGCCTTGCCCCGCCCCTTCTTCGACCCGAGCCAGATATTCACGAGCGCGTTAACGGTGACCGTCATCTTCACCGTCGTGAGCGTCTTCTTCGAGACGGTGCTGGGCTTCGGCCAGGCGCTCATCCTCAACCAGGAGTTCCGGGGCCGGCGCTGGGCGCGGGTCGCTATCATCCTCCCGTGGGCGGTGCCCATCGTCATCCAGGGGATGATCTTCTTCCTCCTCTTCCAGCCGACCATCGGCTTCCTCGTGGAGCCGCTGAACCAGCTCGGCGTCTTCTCGTCGACGCCACAGGCAAACAGCGTCGACTCGCTCATCATCGTCATCGTCGCCGACGTCTGGAAGACCTCGGCGTTCATGGCGCTCATCATCCTGGCGGGGCTCCAGAGCATCGACCGGTCGCTGTACGACGTCGCAGACGTGGCCGGCGCCTCGAAGTTCGAGCGCTTCCGGACCATCACGCTGCCGCTCGTGCTCCCGTCGGTACTGGTCGCGATGCTGTTCCGGACCATCGGCGCGATGCGGGTGTTCGGCCTCATCGAGACCGTCTCCTCGTGTAGCACCGTGCCGTCGCTGTCCTGTCTGGTCGTCCAGGCCTTCAGCTCCAGCCGGTACGCGTCGGCCGCGACGGTGGCGTTCGTGACGGCGGCCATCATCGGTCTCGTCGTCTCCGTCTACATCGTGAAGTTCGCCGACGTTGAGGGGGCAGGTGGTTTCTGATGGGTGCCGAGACCGGTCGAGGGACCACCACTGGGGCCGAGGACGAGGACAAGAACTTCGTCCAGCAATGGGCCAGCGGCAGCATCTCGAACCCGGAACGGACCTACAAGGTGCTGTTCTACATCGTCGCCATCTCGTTTCTGGTGACGACGCTGTTCCCGTTCTACTGGCTCGCGGTCGTCGCGCTGACGCCACAGGGGAACCTGACCGACGTCGGTCTGTTGCCCAACGGCTTCAACCCTAGCGCGTTCGTCGAGGTGTTCACCACGGTGCCGTTCCACATCTACATGCTGAACAGCCTCATCATCGGCCTGTTGACGACGGCGCTGGTTTTGCTGCTGGCGAGTCTCGCGGGCTACGCCTTCGGGCGCTTCGAGTTCCCGGGGCGGACCCCGCTCATGCTCATCTTTCTCGCCATCAGCTACTTCCCCCCGGCGGCGTTCCTGCTGCCGCTGTTCGAGCTGTTCACCGCGAACATCACGTTCTTCACGCTACCCGGCGGGACCGAAGTCACGAGCCCGATGCTGTTCAACGGGCCCGGCGCGATGGTGTTACCCTACAGCGCCCTCTTCCTCCCGCTGTCTATCTTCATCCTGACGACGTTCTACAGCCAGATTCCGGACGGGTTAGAGGACGCCGCCCGCATCGAGGGCAACACCCGTCTGGGCGCGCTGTTCAAAGTCATCATGCCGCTGTCGGCCCCCGGTGTCGCCACCGCGGGCGTGCTGACGTTCATCGCCGTCTACAACGAGTACTTCTTCGCCTTCCTGATGACCGACGGCCGCGCCCAGAACTGGGGCACCATCGTCTGGGGGTTGCTCAGCTACCAGGGCCGGTTCCAGACCTCGTACAACCTCATGGCCGCGGCGAGCCTGGTGGGGGTCGTTCCCATCGCCATCCTCGTCGTCATCGCACAGGAGAAGATTGTCAGCGGCCTGACCGCTGGCGGACTCAAAGAATGACACGGAGAGACCACTAATGGGAGACGTAACCTTCGACGACGTTCGGAAGGAGTACGACGATACGACTGCAGTCGAGGGCCTCGACCTCGAAATCGAGGACGGCGAGTTCGTCACGCTCGTCGGGCCTTCGGGCTGTGGGAAGTCCACCTCGCTCGAAACGGTGGCGGGGCTGACCGAACCCACCAGCGGGGCCGTCTACATCGACGGCGAGAACGTGACGGGGCTGCCGCCGAAAGACCGCGACATCGCGATGGTGTTCCAGAACATCGCGCTGTTTCCCCACATGGACGTCTACGACAACATCAGCTACGGCCTGCGCCTGCGGGACACCGACAGTGACGAGGTCGACCGCCGGGTCGACGAGGCCGCCGAGATGGTCCAGATGCAGGGGATGTTAGACCGCATGCCCGACGAGATGTCCGGCGGGCAGCAACAGCGCGTCGCCATCGCCCGCGCCATCGTCCGCGAGCCGGCGGTGTTCCTGATGGACGAGCCGCTGGCCAACTTGGACGCCAAGCTCCGGGTCCACATGCGGACCCAGCTACAGGAGCTCCACCGGAAACTGGGCACCACCATCATCTACGTCACCCACAACCAGGAGGAGGCGATGACGATGTCCAGCCGCATCGCGGTGATGAACGAGGGGGAGCTCCAGCAGTTCGACGAACCGCTGGAGTGTTACTACCGACCGAAGAACCGCTTTGTCGCCGGGTTCATCGGGTCGCCGTCGATGAACTTTATCGAGGGTCGGCTCACCGACGAGGGCGTCGAGACGGACCACTTCACCCTCGCTGTCGACCGCGACCTGCCCGGGACCCAGGCCGGCCAGCCCGTCACCGTCGGCGTCCGGCCGGAGGACATCACCATCGCCGAGCGGGCGACCTTCGAGACGGACTCCGGGCCGGTCGACGTGCAGGACGCGAGCGAGATGGACGGGACGTACTCCGACCCCATCGAGGTCATCACTGACGTGCTGGAACCGGTCGGGGACGACATCTTCGTCTACACCCGCTTTCCCGAACAGGCCGCGCGCGGTGGGTCGGTCGCTGCGTCGGGGGAGCCAGACGAGGGCCGGGCGGGGAGCGACGCGGCCAGCACGGCCGGTCCGGTGGCCAGCGCCGAAGGCGAGACGGGGCCGGCCAGTTCGGACGCCGGCGACGACAGCGGCTCGGTCGAGGCCGGCGAGAACACGAGTGAGGAACGCCTCCTGATGAGCATTCCGCCGATGCCGGATATGTCGACCTACGAGGCCGAGGGCCAGCGCACTGAAATCGTGCTGAATCGCGAGATGGTCCACCTCTTCGACGGCGAGACCGGCGAGGCCATCACACACGGGCTCACACCCGAGGCAGCCAGCGACCGCGGGGAGTCCGCCACGGCCGAGAGCGACTGACGAAACTCCATCCGCTCGGCCGTGGCGGCTTGCAGCTCCAAGCGTCAGGACTGCACCGACGGGGACGGTAAGCCAGCCGATGGAAGACACCAACTCGACGTCTTCGGAGGACGTCTCGGTCCAGCGCAACGAGGAGATATACAACGACGACGGCGTGCTCGTCGGTATCGTCGGCGACGCCACCGAAGAGGGGTTCAGGGTCGAGACGGTGGCCGATGCGACCGTCGAACACGGCGACGCGGCGACGACCGACGAGGAGACCCCCGGCCAGGAGTTCGGCGAGGGCTACATCATGTGGCGCTGCACGGAGTGTGGCGAGATGGGCGAACTCGACGACGGCCTCCCGGCGGAGTGTCCCAACTGCGGCGCGCCGAAGGAGGCCCTCGCGACCCAGCGGGAGGACTGACCCACCGCGGCGCGCGCAAGCTACACCAGTAGCCGCACGACGCCAAAGAGCACGAGCACGCCCAGCACGTCACAGACGTTCGTCACGACGGGGATGACCACGTCGTCGGGGTCCAGCTCGAACCGGTAGGCCGCGTAGGTCGTTATCGTCGTGACGGCGACGGCCAGCGCCGCCAGCACGACGCCGCTGGTCAGCGCGACCGCGACCACCATCGGGAGCGTGAGGCGAGCTGTTGACAGCGCTGTCTGCAACAGCCACGCGCCGGCGCCCACGAGCGGGAAGACGGTGACAGCCAGCGCGATGGTGGCGACCGCGTTGCCCGCCAGCCGCTCGTCGTCGGCGTCGAAGGAGAGCAGCCCCAGATGCAGCGCCGTCGACAGGCGCGCCGCGAGGATGCTCCCCAGATTGCCGGCCATCCCGATGGTGACCGGGACGAGCACGAGCAGCGTCGGGTAGCGAAGCAGCGTCGACTCGAACGTATCGAGGACGATGCCGCTCCCGAGTTCGATGGCCGTCAACACGATCAGCACCGGCAGCATCCGGCGGACGATGCCCCGCACCGTCCACGCCGACGCCGCCACGCTACCCGCCCCCCAGCGCGAGGACGAGGCGAGTCGCCACCAGCAGCGTCGCGATACCGACCACGTCGCCCGTCGTCGTCACCACCGGCCCCGCCAGCGTGTCCGGGTTCAGCCCGCGCCGGTAGCCCACGAACACCACGCTGACGACCGCGACGGTCAGCAGGACGCCCGAGATTACCCCGGCCAGCAGGGCGATGGCCACCAGCGTCGACAGCGGGGCCGACGGTCGACCCAGCGCTCCGAGCAGGGCGACCGCCAGTACCGCGGCGATGCCGCTGACCATGACGCCGTTTGCCAGTGCCGCCGCCACGGCCGCGTTCACGCGCTCGTCGTCCGTCGAAAACGTCGGCTCGACGAGCCCCTGATGGAGCGCCGACCCCAGCCGCGCCCCCAGCGAGCCGTAGACGTTCCCCCGCGTCGCCAGCAGCGCCGGGACCAGCACGAGCAACCCCGCGACCCGCTCCAGTTCCGCGTCCATTCCGCCCAGCACGACCCCCGCGAAGAGTCCGCCGGCGGCACTGAGTGCCAACACGGGCAGTGACTCCCGGTAGGCCTCCTCGGCCACCTCGCGGACGGTCATTACGACACTCAAGCGTATCCAGTCGCAAAAAGAACCCGTGTTTGGCGCCGTCGCAGATGTGGGTGTTCGTATCGGCGAGACCGCTATGGCTTCTGCCTCTTCCGCTGCCAATTCCGAGAGCCAGAAAGCCCCGACCCGTTCGACTCGGGGGGCTCGCTGTGCTCCTCGCCTCCCGGTGGTCGGCTCCGGTGCTTACCTCGCCCGCCTTCGCCGAACGGGTCGCCCCTTTCAGTCCACCCGTAGCCGGCTGGTCAATCAGCGCTGGATGGGACTGAAAGGGGCCGGGGGCTTTCTGGCTGTTCACAGTGACACGTACTGCACCGATACCGTCGTTTCAAACGACCGCTACTAGCGACCGAAGTGTTCACACGGGCTGACTCCTATCTACCCCTAATGAAGGAGCCGCGGGTCCTGCTGACGAACGACGACGGTATCGACGCGCCCGGACTGGCCAGCTGCTACGAGGAACTCACCGCGTTCGCGGACGTGACAGTGGTCGCGCCGATGGAGAACCAGAGCGGTGTCGGACGGACCCGGAGTCACCGCACGGCCCGCGAGAGCCACCCGTGGGGGTACGCGCTCGACGGGACGCCGGCCGACTGCGTGGCCTACGGGCTGCGCGGGCTGGACGAGCCGTTCGACCTGGTGGTCTCTGGCTGTAACCACGGCCCCAACGCCGGCAACTACGTCGTCGGCCGCTCGGGAACGGTCGGGGCCTGCGTCGAAGCGGGCTTTCTCGGGACACCCGGCGTCGCCGTCTCGGCGTACCACTGCGAGGACTTCTTCGTCCACCCCGCGGACGACTACGACTTCGACCGACCGGCCCGGGTCATGAGCGAGGTGGTCGTCCGGGCGCTCTCGGGCGATATCTTCGACACCGCCGACTTCCTGAACCTGAACGTTCCGGTCGACGTGGCCGACCCCGAAATGGTCCTGACTGAACCCTACCACGACTACGACCTGCAGGTCGAACACGAGACCGAGACGGCCGTCGACGAGCAGGCCAACCAGGGCACCGTCGGCGACATCGCGCTGCGCGACGTGGTCTGGCCCGACACCGCGGGCTGGGAGAACCCCTTCGAGAGCGACACCGACCTCGCCGAACGCTACCCGGAAGGCAGCGACCGCCGGGCCATTATCAACGGCGCAGTCAGCCTCTCGCCGCTGACGGCGCCTGCGGTCGGTGTACAGTCGGGCGCACTCGACGGGCTGGTCGGGGAGTTCAACGAGAGCGAGGCGGCCCGCGAGCGCGCGGCCCGAGCGGACGACCGCGAGTGAGCGTGACCGCGCTCGCTGGCCCAGCGACCACACGGTGACGCCGGAGGCGACAGTGCCGGGTGCGTCTCACGCACCAGCTCATAAACCCCGTCGAGTGTTTCAGCGCCTGAGACGCTGCGTGGTCGCCTATCCGGCGGCCGCGCGTCTCTCCTAGTGAGGATGGCGACCGATAGCTCCGACGGGCGGCTGGCGGGACTGGCGCACAACTACCCGGCTGGCACCTACTTCGTGCTCGCTATCGCCCTCTCGTGGGCGGTCTGGCTCCCAGCGCTCTCCGCGCTTTCTGGTCCACGGTTCCGGCTCGTCGCGGTCGTCCCGGGGGCGTTCGGTCCGCTGGCGGCCGCGGCCGTCGTGACGCGGCTCCGCGGCGGCACCGTCCGCGCGTGGCTCGGTGACGCTGTCATCTGGCCTCCCTCCCGACGGTGGACCGCCCTCGCCGTCGTCGTCCCGGTCGGTATCGCGCTCGCCCTCGTCGCTGTCGCCGTCGCTCTCACCGGCGAGTTCGCCCCCGCGGACCCGGAGCGCGCACTCGCCCTGTTCGGGGTCAACGTCGTGTTCGCCTCGCTCCTGGGGGGCGGGCAGGAGGAGTTCGGCTGGCGCGGCTTCGCGCTCCCGCACCTGCAGGCCAGATTCGACGCACTGACGGCGAGTCTCATCGTCGGCGCCGTCTGGGCGCTCTGGCACGCTCCGATGTTCTACTTCGGCGTCTACGGCGAGCAACCGGCGCTGTACGCCGCGGGAGTCCTCGCCTACGCCATCGTGTTCACCTGGTACTACAACAGCTCCGGCGGCGACCTCCTCGGTGTCGTGGTCATGCACGGGACGCTCAACGCCGCCGCGGGACTGCTGGTGATGCTCGTCGGGGAGAGCAGTAGCCTGCCGGTCCCGTACGAGGCCCTGCTGGCGGCGGGGTTCTGGACCGTCGCCCTCGCGGTGCTCGTCCGACACGGGCGGGAGACGCTCGCCAGCGGCGCTGCAATCGGACCGGACTGGTCCGAGCCCGGCCCTGGACAGCACCGCCCGGCAGCGACCCGGTCGCCCTCCGGGGACGACGACTGAACTTACCGCTCGCCGTCAGCGACAGGGACAACTTCGGCCGACCGGTCCGCGTGCTGAGCGAGGTGGTCATCGGAGCGCGACTGACGCTGCTACGGCGTTCGCTGGTCCAGCGAACGCAGGTGGGTGCTTTTTATCTCGCCCTCTCAACGACGAATCGTGGCCGACGACCCCGCTGCCGTGTTCGCCCTCCTCGACGACGAGTACGCGCGTTCGCTCTTGGCGGCCACGAGCCACGAACCCATGACCGCACCTGCTCTGAGCGACGAGTGCGAGATGTCGCTCTCGACCGTGTACCGCCGACTGGAAGCCCTCGAAGCGGTTGGCCTCGTCGACGCCGAGGTCGTCCCCGACCCGGATGGCGACCACCGGAAACGCTACGAGGCCCAGTTAGACGAACTGCTCGTCTCGCTTGACGACGGGAGCTTCGACGTGAGTCTCCGGACGAAATCGACGACCGCGGAGTTCGCCGACGCCTTCACCGACCTCTGGGAGGGGCTGTAATGGCCGGGGTCAGTGTACTCCTCGTCGCACAGGCCCTCGCTCTCCTGTCGTTGCTGGTCGGGCTCGTCATCTTCTCGCTCGCGCTCTACGGCTACCGACGCAACGACAGCCGGGCGATGCTGGCGCTCGGGTGTGGCATCGCGATGCTGACCGTGGTGAGCACCATCGCCACTATCCTCGCCGCTCGTCTCTTCGGTGGGAGGCTGGCCCCGGTTGGCAGTGAGGCCGCCGAACTCGTCGGGATGTGTCTGATACTGTACGCCATCGTCCTCGCCCGGAGAGAATAGCGCGCACGGACTCGCCGGCTCAGAACGGCCCCATACCGCCCATACCCCCCATTCCGCCGCCGCCCTCGCCCTGCTGCATCTGCTTCATCATCCGCTCCATGTCGCCGTCGCCCATCCCCTGGAACTGCTTTAGCATCTGGGACATCTGCTTGTGCTGTTCGAGCAGCTCCCGGACCCGCTCCTCGGGCTTGCCCGAGCCGTGGCAGATGCGCTCGGTGCGGGACTGCCCGATGACACGGGGGTTCTCCAGTTCCTCCTCGGTCATCGAGTCCATGATGACGTCGAAATCGCGCATCCGCTCCTGGGTCACGTCCATGGCGTCGTCGGGCAGCTGGTCCATGAGCCCGCCGCCCATGCCGGGAATCATGTCCATCACCTGGTCGAGGGGCCCCATGTTGTTCATCGTCTCCATCTGCTTGCGCATGTCCTTCAGCGTGAACTGCCCCTCCAGCATGTCCTCCGGGTCCCAGTCCTCTTCGTCCTCGCCGGTCGCCTCCATCGCCCGCTCGACGCGCTCGGTGAGCTGTTTCAGGTCGCCCATCCCGAGCAGCCGCGAGATGAAGCCGGAGGGCTCGAAGCGCTCGATGTCCTTGACCGTCTCACCCGAACCGAGGAAGGCGATGGTGGAGTCGGTCTCGTCGACGGCGGCCAGCGCGCCCCCACCTTTCGCCGTCCCGTCCAGTTTGGTGATGACGACGCCGTCGATGCCGATCGCGTCCTGGAAGTCGGCGGCCTGGCTCTTGGCGCTCTGGCCCATCGCCGCGTCGAGCACCAGCAGGTTCCGGTCGGGCCGAACCTCGTCCTCGATGCGCTCTATCTGCTCGATGAGCTCCTCGTTCAGCCCGTCACGACCCGCCGTGTCCACGATGCGAACGTCGGCCTCCTCGGTCGCGGCGAGCCCCTCGCGGGCGATCGTGACGGGGTCGTCCTCGTCGGGGTCGCCGTAGAAGTCGACCTCCGCGCGCTCGGCCATCTCCTTCGACTGGTCGTAGGCGCCGGGCCGGTCGGTGTCTGTCTGGATGATGGCCGGGCGCAGGCCTTTGGTCGAGAACCACCACGCCATCTTCGCCGCCGTCGTCGTCTTCCCCGACCCGTAGAGGCCGGCGAGCATGATGGTCTGCTCTTCGAGCGGGAGGTCGGTGGACTCGCCGACCAGTTCGACCAGCTCCTCGTAGACGATGCGGAGCACCCAGTCCCGCGGCGTGGTGCCCGCCGGCGGCTCCTCGTCCAGCGCGCGCGTCTTGATGTTGTTCGACAGCTCCTGGACCAGCGCGACGTCGACGTCGGCCTGCAACAGCGACCGCTGTATCTCCTTGACGATGTCCTCGATGTCCTCCTCGGAGATGCGGGACTTCCCTCGCAGGTTGTCCAGCGTGCCCCGGAGAGAGCTCCCGAGATTGTCGAGTACCATTGTTACGGGTACGTACACCGCCACGCGGGTAAAGGCTTACCAACGACCTTTTTCCCGGTCGCCCTTCCTCGCGGCGCGAAGCGCCGCTGTGGGAGGGCTCCCGGCAAAAACGTCGATGAAAAAGGGCCGGAATCTCGCTCCGCTCGATTCCGGGGAACCCGCTCGCACGCGGCGAGCGGGACATTCTCAGGCCGGCCTGCCCTTCCCCGGGTCGCGGCCCGTCGGCCGCTCCCGGCCACTGCGACAGCAACTAACCGCCGGTCTGTCTCTCCGCTCCGCGGCGCCGGTCAGTTGACCTCGTTGTACATCTCGTCTATCATCTCGTCGAGGTCCGGGCTGCCGCCGCCGGGCTGCTGGGGCGTGTAGCTGAACTCGCCCTTTCCGTCCGGGGCGTCGCCCTGCGTCCAGGGCTGGTCAGGGTCCTCGCGCTCCTCGCGGGCGGTGGACATGAACGTGTAGTTGTACTCCTGATTCTCCTTTTCCTGGTCGAAGCTGTTCGGGACGGGCCGGTGCTCGCCGAGCGCTTCGAGCGCGGCGTGCCACTGGTTCTGGTGCATCGTGTCCCGGGCGATGAGATACTCCAGCATGTCCTTCATCCCGGGGTCGTCGGTGAACTCGTAGAGCCGCGTCGCGAGCAGTCGCCCGGTCGACTCGGCCATGATGTTCGCGTACATGTCGGCCGCGAGGTTGCCGGAGGCGACGACGTAGTTCCCCGAGAACGGGACCCCGTTGCTGTCGACCGGCATCGCGTGTAACCCGGACGAGAGGGCCTGTCGGGGCTGGCCCGAGCGCAGCATCTCGTCGATGACGGCGTCCTCGCGAGCGGCCTCGCGGGCTTCGTCGGAGGCGCCTTCGAGGTTCTTCGACACCGCGGTCGCGAGCATCTCGATGTGGCCCAGCTCCTCGGTCGCCGTCTCCATCAGGAACTGCCGCATCTCCGCTTTCTCCGCGGGGATGGCGAACGCCTGGAACATGTACTGCAGGGCGACGCGCATCTCCCCCTCGACCCCGCCGATGGCCTGCTGGAGCATCTTCGCGAACTGGGGGTTCGGTTCCTCGACTTCGACCTCGAACTGGAGTTCGTCGTCGTGGTAGAACACGACGGGTAGACAGGGACAGGAGGAGAAAAAGCGGTCTGCCTGCAGTTGCGGGCAGCGGCGGGTCCGCCGCGCTGCTCGGCTACTCGGGCACTTCGGCGATGGTCGTAATCGCCCGCGGACTGCCCGGTCGGGACTGCTGGATGTGGTGTTCGAACTCCTCGAAGCCGGCTTCGGCGAACATCCGGTCGGCCTCCTCCTCGTCGTAGAACAGCATGATGGCGTCGGCCACCTTCTGGAACACGGAGGAGTTGGGGTAGTCGGGACCGACGATGAGGACCTTGCCGCCGGGTTTCGCGATGCGGCGACACTCCTCCAGGGCGTCGACGGGGTTGGGCCAGTACTCGATGGAGCCCGACGACCAGACCGCGTCGAAGCTGTCGTCCTTGAACGGCAGGCGCTCGGCGTCGCCGAGATGGTAGCGCACGCGGCCGTGCTTGCCGAACTTCTGGTAGGCTTTCGAGAGCTGGTGGGTGCTCTGGTCCAGCCCGTAGATACTGTCGACGTGTTCCAGCAGTCCCTCCGTGGCGAACCCGGTGCCACACCCCACGTCGAGGACGCGGTCGTCGGATTCGAGCCCCAGCATGCCGATGGCCTCGTCGCGCATCTGCTCGTTCCAGATAAAGGGGTTTATCTGGTCGTACACCTTCGAGAGGTACTTGTAGAACGTCCGCGCACGAGCTTTGTTCTCGAGGACTCCCATTGGCGGTGCTTGGGCCCAGATAGTGATAATTCCCCGGATTCTGTGGCGAGTCGAGGCGGCGTTTGGCTCCGCGAAAACTTCGCAACTACCAAATAGCCGCTTGGGCTACGTTCGTACGATTAGAAAATGCCACGGCCAGAAGTTCTAGACCGGATAAAGGAGGCCGAGCAGGAGGCCGACGACATCGTCGCCGAGGCCGAGGAAGACCGCGAGGAACGACTCGCGGCGGCCCGCGAGGAGGCCGACGAGATTCGCGAACAGGCACGCGAGGAGGCCGACGCGGCGGCACAGGACCGCCTCGAAGACGCCCGCGACGACATCGAGGCCGAGCGCGAGGAGCTCATCGAACAGGGCGAGAACGCCCGCGAGGAGCTCGAACAGCAGGCCGCCGGCCGCGAGGACGAGGTGGTCGAATACGTCACAGACCTCTTCGAGGAGGCGGTACATGCTCAGACCTGAGAAGATGTGCCGCGTCTCCGTGACGGGGTCGAAACGCGTCATGGACTCTGTCGTCGAGGCGGTCCACGACTTGGATATGCTCCACGTCACGGAGTACGACGGCTCGTGGGACGGCTTCGAGCCCGGCGACCCCGTCGAGGGCGCCGACGAGGCGTCGGACCAGCTCGTCACGGTCCGTGCCCTCGAATCCATCCTCGACGTGGACGCCGAGGACGCCGGCCCGACGCGGCTGGTCACCGACGAGGCCCTCGACGAGGACCTCGAAGCGGTCCGCACGAAGGTCACCGAGCTCGACGACCGGCGCGACGAGCTCCGCGACGACCTCCGGGCCGTCGAAGACCAGATATCGACCATGGAGCCGTTCGTCCAGCTCGGTATCGACCTGGACCTGCTCCGGGGCTACGACACCCTCGCCGTAGAGGTCGGCGAGGGCGACGCCGAGGAAATCGACGGCGCGCTCGGTGACAGCGACATCGAGACCTACGAGCTGTTCTCCGAGGACGGCGTCGTCGCCGTCTTCGCGCGTGCCGACGACGGCGACCTGCAGGACGCGCTGGTCGGCGCGACGTTCTCGGCGCTCGCGGTCCCCGACGGTGACGGTGACCCGACCGAGTTTCTCGAAGAGCTGAACCACCGCAAACAGCAGCTCGAATCGAAGCTCGACACGGTCGAGAACGAGCTCGACGAGCTCCGACTGGACTACGCGGGCTTCCTGCTCGCGGCCGAGGAGAAACTCACCATCGAGGTCCAGAAGGCCGAGGCGCCCCTGACCTTCGCGACGACGGAGAACGCCTTCATCGCCGAGGGGTGGATTCCCGACGACGAGTACGAGCTCTTCGAGCAGCGGGTCGGGACGGCCGTCGGCGAGGCGATCGACATCGAGAAGCTCGAGGTCGCCGCCTACGATAGCGACGGACACGTCCACTCCCACGAGGAGGTCGAGGGCGGTGAGGAGCCAACCGAGGAGGACACCCCACTCACCGACGAGGAGGACGCCGGCCGCGAGGCCGTCGCGGACGGCGGGACGAAACAGGCTGGCGGCGTGGTCACGATGGGCGATTCCAGCCCGCCGGTCATTCAGGACAACCCCGGCGCGGCCCGCCCCTTCGAGGCGCTCGTCGAGGTCGTCAACCGCCCGAAATACGGCGAGTTCGACCCGACGGTCCTCTTTTTCCTGACGTTCCCGGCGTTCTACGGGTTCATGATCGGGGACCTGGGGTACGGGATACTGTACTTCCTAGCCGGTTACGGGCTCTACTCGAAAGCGAGCGGTGACGTGATGAAGAGCCTCGGCGGCGTCGCGATGTGGGCCGGTGGGTTCACAATGCTGTTCGGTGTGCTGTACGGCGAGATATTCGGGCTGCACACTATCTCGAACGTCGTCTGGCCCGCGTTCGGCTTCGAGGGCGCGCCGTTCCACAAGGGGCTCCAGCCCGCATACGGTGACTACGCGCTTGGCTGGCTGATAATTAGCGTGCTGGCCGGGATGGCCCACCTCGCTATCGGGTGGACGCTCGGCTTCGTGAAGAACCTCCAGCACGGGCTCTGGGACGCCATCACCGAGAGCGGCTCGTGGCTCCTGATGCTGTTTGGCTTCTGGGGCTGGGTGTTCAGTGACTTCCCCGCCGGCAGCAAGCCGTACTTCCTCATCGGGAGCGAGGCCGTCTTCAACGGGAACCCGTTCCACCTCGGCTTCGCCGGCTTCTCGTCGACCGTCGGCATCGCCGGGCTGGTGCTGTTCGGCGTCGGTCTGGCGCTCATCGCGACGGCGGACTTCGCGGAGTTCGTGGAGGCCGTCTTCCTGCAGGTGTTCGTCAACGGGCTCTCCTACACCCGACTGGCTGCGGTGCTGCTGGCCAAGGCCGGGATGGCGTTCGTCGTCAACCTGCTGTTCTTCGGTGTCTACATCGTCGAGACGAGCAGTGGTCCCGAGTGGCACTTCGGTATCAACCACTCGCCGGCGTACATGCTCGAACAGGGGACCTACCACGGCCACGAGGTCACGAGCGTCATGTTCCCTGGTCTGATGCACTCGGGCATCGCCGGCGTCGTCGGCGGCCTGCTCGTGCTCGTGCTGGGCCACGCGCTGGTGCTCATCCTCGGTGTGACGAGTGCCGGCCTGCAGGCCGTGCGTCTCGAATACGTGGAGTTCTTCGGGAAGTTCTTCGAGGGCGGCGGCAAGAAGTACAGTCCGTTCGGCTACGAGCGGACGTACACGACCGACGACTGACTGCCGCGGCGTTGCCGCTTCCTTTCGGTGGCTTGCGGACGAAATTTTCACTCGGCGGGTGAGTGGGTGCCACTCACAAACACGGGTATAGGCCCTCCTAAACCGCCCGAACAGCGTCCTGACGAACCGTTTTGGGAACCTTTATGAACTCCGTGGCGTCACATACGCCTGTTCGGACACGAGCAACTTCACAGAGGACTTCAACAACATGATCGAAACCATCGCACCCCTTGTCACCGCTGTACTGCAGGAAGGTACCGCTGCCGCGCCGGCTATCCCGAACAAGGCTGCCGCCGCCCTCGCCGTCGGGCTGGCCGCGCTCGGATCGGGTTACGCAGAACGAGGTATCGGTGCCGCCGCAGTCGGCGCCGTCGCCGAGGACGACAGCATGTTCGGCCGTGGACTCATCCTGACAGTCCTGCCCGAGACGCTCGTCATTCTCGCGCTGGTCGTCGTCTTCGTCGTTCCTAACTAACGTACCCCCTTTTCAACAATGAGCCTTGATACAGTCGTAGAGGACATCCGAGACGAGGCCCGCGCGCGTGCAGAGGAGATTCGGGCGGACGCCGACGAGCGCGCCGAGGAGATCGTCTCCGAGGCCGAGGCCGACGCGGAGTCGATCCGAGAGGAGCGCGAGGCCGAGGTCGAACGGGAGATATCCCAGGAGCGCGAACAGCGCCTCTCCTCGGCGAAGCTCGAGGCCAAGCAGGCCCGACTGGGCGCCCGCCGGGACGTGCTCGAAGACGTCCACGAGGACGTCGAGGGGGCCATCGCCGGCCTCGAAGGCGACCGCCGCGAGGAGCTGACCCGCGCGCTGCTCGACGCCGCCGTCGACGAGTTCGACGACGGCGCCGACCTCCGGGTCCACGGGCGAAGCGACGACGAGTCGCTCATCGAGGATATCCTCACAGAGTACGACGACGCAACGTTCGCCGGGACACGGGACTGTCTGGGCGGAGTAGTTGTCGAGAGCGAGGCCTCCCGGGTCCGTGTGGACAACACGTTCGACTCCGTGCTGGAGTCGGTCTGGGAGGACAACCTCAAAGCAATCAGCGACCGACTCTTCGAAGACCAATGAGCAGCTACAGGACGGCATCCGGCGGCCGGAGCAGCAACTACGAGTACGTCATCGCTCGGGTTCGCTCCCGCCGTGCCTCGCTGTTCGACGACGACGACTACCGGAAGCTGGTCCGCATGGGGACGAGCGAGATCGCTCGCTTCATGGAGGAGACGGAGTACGAGACGGAGATGAACGCGCTGGGCGCGCGCTACGGCGGGTCGGACCTCGTCGAGTACGCGCTGAACCGCAACCTCGCGAAACACTTCGACGACTTGCTGGAGTGGTCCGAGGGCGCGCTGTACAACTACATCGCGCGGTACCTCCGCAAGTTCGACGCGTGGAACGTCAAGACGGTCATCCGCGGCCTCTACGCCGGCGCCGAGTCGGCCGACGTCGAGGACGACCTCATCCGCGCCGGGGAGTTCGGCGACAAGCGAATCGACCAGCTCCTCGCCGCGAGCTCCATCGAGGAGGTCGTCGAGTCGCTCGACGACACCATCTTCGGTGACTCGCTCGCCGACGCCTACGAGGTGTACGAGGAACAGGACGTCCTCGTCCCGCTGGAGAACGCCGTCGACCGCGCCTTCTACGAGATGCTGCTCGATGGCCTGCCCAGCAATCCGGAGCCCGACAGCGCGACCGGGCTGTACGTCCAGTTCCTGCAGGCCGAGGTGGACTTCAGGAACCTCCGGAACGCGCTGCGGCTGGCCCGCAGCGGGGCCGAGACGGACCCCACGGAGTACTACATCGAGGGCGGCAAGCTGTTCGACGAGCAGACGCTCGCACAGCTGACCGCGAACGTCGAGGGGCTCGTCGCCGCGGTGCGTGACAGCACGTACGGCGACGACCTCGACGCGGCGCTGTCCGCGCTCGAAGACGCCGGGAACCTGGTCGAGTTCGAGCGAGCGCTGGACGCGGCGCTGCTCGAGTACGCGGACACCCTGTCGAACCGCTATCCGTTATCGGTATGTCCGGTGCTCTCGTACATCCTCGCCAAGGAGCGCGAGGTCGACAACATCCGGGCTATCGCCCGTGGCCGCGAGGCCGGCCTCGGCCCCGACGAGATAGAACAGGAGCTGGTGATACTATGAGCCAGGAGATAGCAGTGGTCGGGAGTCCGGAGTTCACGACGGGCTTTCGGCTGGCGGGCGTTCGCAAGTTCGCGGATATCCCCGCGGAGGCGAAAGGCGAGCAGCTGGACGACGCCGTTTCGGAGATGCTCACCGACGACGACGTCGGCATCGTCGTGATGCACGACGACGACATGGACCATCTCTCGCGTGGCGTCCGAAAAACGGCCGAGACGAGCGTCGAACCGGTGCTGGTGACGCTCGGCGGCGACGGCGCCGGCAGCGGCGGGCTGCGTGAACAGATCAAACGAGCCATCGGTATCGACCTGATGGACGAGGACTAACTATGAGTCAAGCAACAGAATCCGACGTCCGCGAGGACGGCATTATCGAAAGCGTCTCGGGACCGGTCGTAACGGCTCGGGACCTCGACGCCCGGATGAACGACGTCGTCTACGTCGGTTCGGAAGGGCTGATGGGTGAGGTCATCGAGATCGAAGGCAACATCACCACCATTCAGGTGTACGAGGAGACCTCCGGTGTCTCCCCGGGCGAACCGGTCGAAGGGACCGGTGCCCCTCTCTCGGTGGACCTCGGGCCGGGGATGCTCGACGCCATCTACGATGGTGTCCAGCGCCCGCTCGACGTCCTCGAAGAGAAGATGGGCTCGGCGTATCTCGACCGCGGTGTCGACGCGCCGGGTATCGACCTGGAGAAGACCTGGGAGTTCCAGCCCGAAGTCGCCGAAGGCGACGAGGTCGAGGCCGGCGACATCGTCGGCACCGTCCCGGAGACGCCCAGCATCGACCACAAGGTGATGGTCCCGCCCAACTCCGACGGTGGCGAGGTCACCGCCGTCGAGTCGGGCAACTTCACCGTCGAGGAGACGGTCGTCGAACTGGACTCCGGCGAGGAGATCCAGATGCGACAGGAGTGGCCGGTGCGCCAGCAGCGTCCCTCCGTCGACAAGGAGACGCCGACCGAACCCCTCATCTCGGGCCAGCGCGTGCTCGACGGCCTGTTCCCCATCGCGAAGGGCGGGACGGCCGCGATTCCCGGCCCGTTCGGCTCGGGGAAGACGGTCACCCAGCACCAGCTCGCCAAGTGGGCCGACGCGGACATCGTCGTCTACGTCGGCTGTGGCGAGCGCGGCAACGAGATGACGGAGGTCATCGAGGACTTCCCGGAACTGGAAGACCCCATCACGGGCAACGCCCTGATGGACCGGACCTGCCTCATCGCGAACACGTCGAACATGCCCGTCGCGGCGCGTGAATCCTGCGTCTACACCGGCATCACCATCGCGGAGTACTTCCGCGACATGGGGTACGACGTCGCGCTGATGGCCGACTCCACCTCCCGGTGGGCCGAGGCCATGCGCGAGATCTCCTCCCGACTGGAGGAGATGCCCGGCGAGGAGGGGTACCCCGCGTACCTCTCCGCTCGCCTGAGCGAGTTCTACGAGCGGGCCGGCTACTTCCAGAACATCAACGACACCGAGGGCTCCGTGAGCGTTATCGGGGCCGTCTCGCCGCCGGGCGGGGACTTCTCGGAGCCGGTCACCCAGAACACGCTGCGTATCGTCAAGACGTTCTGGGCGCTGGACGCCGACCTCGCGGAACGTCGGCACTTCCCATCTATCAACTGGAACGAGTCCTACTCGCTCTACCGTGAGCAGCTCGACCCGTGGTTCGTCGACAACGTCCGCGAGGACTGGCCCGAGACGCGGCAGTGGGCCATCGACACGCTGGACGAGGAAGCGGAGCTGCAGGAGATCGTCCAGCTCGTCGGCAAGGACGCGCTGCCGGAGGACCAGCAGCTGACGCTGGAAATCGCCCGCTACCTGCGCGAGGCGTGGCTCCAGCAGAACGCGTTCCACCCGACGGACACCTACTGCGAGCCCGAGAAGACGTACCGCATCATGAACGCCATCAAGGTGTACAACGACGCCGCCTTCGAGGCGCTCGACGCCGGTGTCCCGGTCGAGGAGATAACCGACATCGAGAGCGCCCCGCGGCTCAACCGTATCGGCGTCCAAGAGGACTGGGACGAGTACATCGACGAACTGGAGGACGACATCACGTCGGAGCTCCGGGAGCTGTACTAACAATGAAAGAGTACCAGACAATCACTGAGATCAGCGGCCCGCTGGTGTTCGTCGAGACCGACGAGCCGGTCGGCTACGACGAGATCGTCGAGATCGAGACCGGCGACGGCCAGACGCGCCGTGGCCAGGTGCTCGAATCGGCGAGCGACTACGTCGCCATCCAGGTGTTCGAGGGGACGGAGGGCATCGACCGCGAGGCCTCCGTTCGCTTCCTGGGCGAGACGATGAAGATGCCCGTCACCGAGGACCTGCTCGGGCGGGTCATGGACGGGACCGGCCAGCCGATCGACGGCGGACCGGAGATCGTCCCCGACGAGCGACAGGACATCGTCGGCGCGGCCATCAACCCCTTCTCGCGGGAGTACCCCGAGGAGTTCATCCAGACGGGCGTGTCGGCCATCGACGGCATGAACACGCTCGTGCGCGGCCAGAAACTGCCAATCTTCTCGGCGTCGGGGCTGCCACACAACGACCTGGCGCTCCAGATCGCCCGACAGGCGTCCGTGCCGGAGGAAGAGGAGGGCGAGGACGACGAGGGCTCCGAGTTCGCCGTCATCTTCGGCGCCATGGGTATCACGGCCGAGGAGGCCAACGAGTTCATGGACGACTTCGAGCGCACCGGCGCGCTGGAACGCTCCGTGGTCTTCATGAACCTCGCGGACGACCCCGCCGTCGAGCGAACGATTACGCCGCGACTCGCGCTCACCACGGCCGAGTATCTGGCCTTCGAGAAGGACTACCACGTGCTGGTCATCCTGACGGACATGACCAACTACTGTGAGGCGCTCCGGGAGATCGGTGCCGCACGCGAGGAGGTCCCGGGCCGCCGTGGCTACCCCGGGTACATGTACACTGACCTGGCACAGCTCTACGAGCGGGCCGGCCGTATCGAGGGGCGTGAGGGCTCTGTCACACAGATCCCCATCCTCACGATGCCGGGCGACGACGACACCCACCCGATTCCGGACCTCACCGGCTACATCACGGAGGGGCAGATATACATCGACCGCGACCTCAACAGTCAGGGCGTCCAGCCGCCGATCAACGTCCTGCCCAGCCTGTCGCGGCTGATGGACGACGGCATCGGCGAGGGGCTGACCCGCGCCGACCACGCCGACGTGAAAGACCAGATATTCGCTGCCTACGCGGAGGGTGAGGACCTCCGCGACCTCGTCAACATCGTCGGTCGCGAGGCGCTGTCCGACCTCGACAACAAGTACCTCGACTTCGCGGACCGCTTCGAGGACGAGTTCGTCGACCAGGGCTTCGACACCGACCGCGACATCGACGACACCATCGAACTCGGCTGGGACCTGCTGTCGATGCTCCCGAAGGACGCCCTGAACCGTATCGACGAGGAACTCATCGAGGAACACTACCGCGAAGAAGTCGCCGAAGAAGTCGCCGCGGACTGACCGCCGTCGGTTTTCTGTCGCATATCCCGTTCTTTCGGGCGAGCCCGCTCGGTGAGACCGGGACTGGGGCGTCGTGTTCGGATCGTCGCTACCGCTCTCGACGACTGCTATCGCAATTCTAGCCGCTTCTTACCAAACTGATTGGGTGTGTTAAACTTTACCTGCCGAACCCAAAGGACAGTTGCACTATGCCACAACCAGGAAGCGAACAGATATGGCTATGGCTCGGCACAGCAGGCATGTTTCTCGGCATGCTGTATTTCATCGGCCGAGGCTGGGGTGAGACGGACGACCGGCGACAGAAGTTCTACATCGCCACGATACTGATAACGGCGATCGCGTTCGTCAACTACCTCGCGATGGCGTTGGGCTTTGGCCTGACGTTCATCGAGATCGGCGGCGAGCAACGGCCCATCTACTGGGCCCGGTACACGGACTGGCTGTTTACCACGCCGCTCCTGTTGTTCGACCTCGCCCTGCTCGCGGGCGCGGACCGTAACACCATCTCGTCGCTGGTCAGCCTCGACGTGCTGATGATCGGCACCGGTCTGGTCGCGACGCTGTCGGCCGGCAGCGGCGTGCTGGAAGCGGGCGCGGAGCGGCTGATCTGGTGGGGTATCAGCACGGCGTTCCTGCTCGTCCTGCTGTACTTCCTGTTCAGCTCGCTATCGAGTCGGGTCACCAACCTGCCAAGTGATACCCAGAGCACGTTCCGCACGCTGCGGAACCTCGTGGCGGTCGTCTGGCTGGTCTACCCGGTCTGGTGGCTCATCGGGACCGAGGGGCTCGAACTCGTGGGCATCTTCACCGAGACGGCCGGCTTCATGGTCATCGACCTCGTCGCCAAGGTCGGCTTCGGGTTCATCCTCCTGCGGAGCCACAGCGTGCTCGACGGCGCCGCCGAGTCCCGAGCCACGGGCGCCGCGCCGGCAGACGACTAGAGGGAGTCACACAGGCCCGGTGGCCGACGGCGATTACGGGCCACGCGTTTTTTTCGGGGAGCCGACCACGAGCAGCGCCGCGGCTCGGACCGACTGAAAACGGTTAACTGGCTACGCCCGAAACGCCCCGGTAATGGCGAAGGACGTCAAACCGACTCGGAAGAACTTGATGCAGATAGAGGACCGCATCGAGCTCTCCGAGCGCGGGCACGATACGCTGGAGAAGAAGCGTGACGGCCTCATCATGGAGTTCATGGACATCCTCGACCAGGCCCAGGACGTCCGTGAGGACCTCGACGACTCCTACGACCGCGCCCAGGAGGCCATCAACATGGCGCGGGCGATGGAAGGCGACGTGGCAGTGCGGGGCGCCGCGGCCGCACTCAAGGAACACCCCGAGCTGACGACACAGTCGAAGAACATCATGGGCGTCGTCGTCCCCCAGATCGACTCGACGGGCGTCAAGAAGTCACTGGACGAACGGGGCTACGGCGTGATGGGCACTTCAGCGCGCATCGACGAAGCCGCGGACGCATACGAGGAGCTCATCGAGAACATCATCCTCGCCGCCGAGGTCGAGACGGCGATGAAGAAGATGCTCGAAGAGATCGAGACGACCAAGCGCCGCGTCAACGCCCTGGAGTTCAAGCTCCTGCCGGACCTGCACGACAACAAGGAGTACATCGAACAGAAACTCGAAGAGCAGGAGCGAGAGGAGATCTTCCGCATGAAGAAGATCAAGGCCAAAAAGGAGGAAGAGGAAGACGCCCTCGCCGCAGAGAAAGAGGAAGAAACGGAAGTCGAGCCGGTCACGGCGGACGACTGAACGCGGTCGGCGTCCTCCCGCTCACTGTTCTGCGAGTCGGTCCCGTCTCGGGAATCAGGCTGCGTTCGTACCCATCAGACTCATCCCCGCCGCGTTCGGAGTACGGGTATGTCCTGTTCACACTGTGGCGGCGATTTACTGCCGTTCCCGGTCCCGGTAGAGTCGCGGGAGTATCTGCCCGACGGGACGGTCGGGGTCGGTCTCTGCCGGGGCTGTCTGGCGATGGCGCCGGTCGAGGAGCCGCCGGCCGAGGTCCCGGACCTGACCGCCCTCGACGACGCCTTCCCCTCGAACGCGGACGCGGCCGTCCCCCTGGCGTTGCTGGTGGGGCTGCTCGACTCGCTGGCCCTCCACCGTGCGGAGATTACGGCGCTGCTCGAACGGGTCGAACGGGCCGGGACGGACCCGCTACTGGTCGTGGACCGCCTCGCGGACAGCTACGGCGACGACGCCCACGTCGACCTCGCTCGCCGTCGTCACCAGCTCGAACAGCTCCTGTGACCTCTTTCCTAACGAGTAAGGTACTGAAATTTTATATAGCCAACCGCATGTATGAAACGCGGCAGACGGAAGCGTGTGTCCGCTTGTGGACCGACGACGAGTCCACTCACTCCCACCCCACCCCCATTTTGCGCGGTTTACACGCCGGTAGAGTAGCGTAGCAGCCCCGCGACGCCGCCGAAGGCCGTCAACAGCTGCTCGCCTTTCTCGAAGTCCGAGGAGATAAACACCGTCTCGGTCCCGCGCTGATCGGCCAGTTGCATCAGGTGGTCGATGGCGTCCTCGCGTTCGCCCGCGTCGGCGTCGACCGTCTCGCTACAGCGCGTGCAGTCGTGGTCCGGGGTCGACTTCGACGTGTCGATGAGCTCGTACTCGTCGTGGCCGTTCTCGCAGGTGTAGGCGACGACGTCCTTCCGCAGGTCCTCGGAGATGAGCAGCTCCTCGACGGCGCCCATGTTGAGGTTCTGGCGGGTCTGGTCGAAGCCGTAGGTGGCCTTATCGCCGTCGTGGAGCTGTTTGAAGAACTCCTCCATGACCTGCTTGTCCTGGAGCATCTCGTGCTCGTCCAGAACGTCCTGAGCGGCGTCGACGAGGTCGTACAGTCCGGACTCGTCGGTGTAAGCGATGTCGAACTTCCCGAGGACCATGTCCTGGAGCTCGTGGTGGAGGTAGTCGCCGTCGAGGAACTCGTCTTTCGTCGGCGAGGGACCACCGACCAGCACCCCGTCCATCTCGTGGCGGTCGGGGACCATGAGGTCGTTGGCCATGCCGGCGACCTCCTGGTAGAAGTTGTCGATGGCCTCTAGGCGCAGGCGGGCGAATCGCTGGGCTGACTGACCACCTTTGCGCTGTTTGCCCGGCACCAGCGAGGAGGCGGACTTGACGGGCTCTACGCGCTTGCCCTTGAGCCAGCCGACGTTTGCCTCCCGCCGGTCCAGCACGACGAGGCCGAACAGGCCCTTGTCCGCCAGCATGTTCTCCAGGGGCTCGGTGAGGAAGTCGGAGTCACAGTGGTAGCGGAAGGACTCGATGGGGTCGGGCGGGGACTCCAGCACTTTGGTGACCATGTTCGTCCGACCGCCGCCGCTGTCGATGGCGCCGGAGAACAGCACCATCCCGTTCTCGGGCGGGCGGACCTCGTAGTAGCGCAGCCGGTCCTTGATGGACGTCAGCGCGTCCTGAACGGCCGTGCGTGTGTCCTTCGATTTGATGTTCGACGCTTCCGAGTGCTCTTGGGTGACGTGGGCGACGACGTCGCTGAGGAGTTTGTCCTCGGGCACGTAGATAGAGACGAGCTGTGTGCCAGAGCCCTCGTACCCCTTGAGTTCCTCGATTACCTTCCTGAACTCGTACTTCTGTTTGTCCGACTGCTCCTGTTCCTGGGGCTCGCTCATTACCACGATTTCGGCGGTGTTGCCTAAGAACCTGTTGACAGGGAAGCGTGAGCCGGGTAGACCTCCGTACCGGGGACACCGCCACCCGGTGAAACGGCGACTACAGGCTGGTACGGGACAGACTGGCGATTCGAGCCCGCTGGAATCGCTGCCCAGTGAAACGGGCCACCGGAGACCCCACTCGCTGCAGGGCTCCCCGGCTTGCAGATTCAGCCCCCGGCTCCCGTTCGACAGCGGCGACTCGGGCGGAATCTCGGCTATTGGTCGCCTGTCATGACGACTCACGGACAGCCGGGTTTATATGACTGCCCCTATAGAACACAGACAACAGATTATGGCGGGGTATGTTTGTACCATCGCAGGCGGCAAAGGCGGGGTCGGCAAGACCACGACTGCTGTCAACGTCGGTGCGGGACTGCAGGAGCTCGGGTACGACGTCGCCGTCGTCGACGCCGACCTCGGGATGGCCAACCTGGGTTCGATGCTGGCAGTCGAACCGGAGAAGAGCGTCCACGAGATTCTCGCGGGCGACGCCGCCGTTAGCGAGGCGCTCACCGACGCTCCCGGCGGGCTGACCGTCATCGCCGGCGAGCAGTCGCTCGACGCCTTCGCCGACGCCGACCCGGCGAAGCTCCGGAAGGTCATCAAGACGCTCCGGGCCGCCTACGACGTGGTCATCATCGACACCGGCGCCGGCCTGAGCCACGAGGTCGCGGTCCCGCTCGGCCTGGCCGACGGCATCGTGCTCGTGACGACCCCCGACGAGGTGGCCGTCGGCGACACGGTCAAGACCGCCCAGCTGTCCGACCGCATCGACGGCACCGTCATCGGCGGTATCATCACCCGCGTCACCCGCCACACGGACGTCGCGGACATCAACGACCGCTTCGATTTCCCGCTGCTCGCGGTCATCCCCGACGACCCGCAGGCGACCCACGAGGAGCCGCTCATCCGGAACGAACCCGACAGCCCGGCGGCCGACGCCTACCTCCGGCTGACCGACGCGCTGCAGGGCGTCTTCTTCGAGGGCGACACCGCCGAGGCCGACCTCGATACCATCGTCGACCAGTCGTGGTTCATCGACGAGGACGCCGTGGACGACGACGCCGACGAGGAGAGCTCCGGCGGCGTCTTCGGCCTGTTTAATTAGCGAACGCCGTCGTCTCTTCTGGCGTGTCCGCTGCTATCGGTTCCGTGGCTGCTGCAACTCTTGCGCGAGAGAGCTCGGAAGCCCGCCCGTAGCCGGTTGGTCAGCCCGCCGGGCTTTCTGCTGTCGACTCCGCGAAACCACTGGTCGCAGACACTAGCTCACATCGAGGTCGGCGCTTCCACACCGATAGCGTCCAGCGCGTTCGCGACGGCGTGGCGCGTGCCGGCGACGAGCGCGAGCCGCGCCGCGCGGGTCTCCTCGTCCGCATCGAGCACGGGACACTCCCGATAGAAAGCGTTGAACGTCTCCGCCAGCGTACGCGTGTAGGTGGCGACCGTGTGTGGCTGGAGGTCGTCGGCGGCCTCCTCGACGACGGCGGGGAACCGCGCGAGCACGCGCAGGAGGTCCAGCTCTTCGGGTTCGCCGAGCCGGTCGAACTCCGGCTCCGACGGAATCTCGCCGGCGTCCTCGGTGATGCCACAGCAGCGCGCGTGGACGTACTGGACGTAGGGGGCCGACTGCGCCTCGAAGTCCAGCGCGCGGTCCCACTCGAAGGTGATGCCCTTGGTGGGTTGTTTCGAGACGATGTCGTAGCGCACGGCACCGATGCCGACCTGATGGGCGATGCGTTCGATGTCGTCCTCGTCGAGGTCGCCCCGCGTGCGGTCGTCCAGCCGGGACTCGACCTCCTCGCGGGCGCGGGCGATGGCCTCGTCGAGCAGGTCGTCGAGGTCGATACCGGTCCCCTCGCGGGTGCTCATGCCGCCCTCGGGGAGGTTGACCCACGAGTAGAACACCTGCTGGAGCTTCTCGGTGTCGTCGCCCAGCAGTTCGAGCGCCGCCGAGAGCTGTTCCGCCTGGAGATGGTGGTCCTCGCCCAGGACGGTGACCGCGCGGTCGTAGTTGTCGAACTTCCACTCGTGGTGGGCGAGGTCCCGCGTGGTGTACAGCGAGGTGCCGTCCGAGCGCAGGAAGACGAGGTTCTTCTCGAAGTCGGGCAGGTCGAGCTGCCAGGCGTCCTCGTCGTAGACGGCACAGTCCAGTTCCTTGAGCCGGTCGACCAGCGCGTCGGTGTCGCCGTTGCGCATGAACCGGGTCTCCTTGACGAACTCGTCGAACTCGGCGGGGAGCCGCCCGAGCGTCGCCTGCATGCCGCCCAGCACGGTGTCGACGACCTCGGCCACGCGCTCGTAGGTGTCTTCGTCACCGTCTTCCAGTCCTCGCAGGATGGTCTGAATCTCGTCTTCGGCCGCTTCGACGGCGTCCGGGTCGCCCTCCTCCAAGAAGCTGTTGCCCTTGCGGTAGTAGCGGACCATCTCGTATTCCGGCGAGTCGCGCTCGGGTTCGGGGAGGTCGCTCTCGTCGAAGGCCTCGTAAGCCCAGGTGAAGACGGCTATCTGTCGGCCGGCGTCGTTGACGTAGTAGTGGCGGTCCACGTCGTAGCCGGCGTAATCGAGGACGCGAGCGACCGCGTCGCCGATGATAGGGTTGCGCGCGCGGCCGACGTGAACGGGGCCGGTGGGGTTCGCGGAGGTGTGTTCGACCACGACGCTGGTCTCCCGGTCGGGCAGCCGCCCGAAGTCGGCGTCGGTCGCCCCGGTGAGCGTCTCGGCGAAGTAGGCCTCGCCGGGCAGGAAGTTCACGTAGGGGCCCTGTGTGGTCACCTCGCTGACGTAGGACAGCGAGTCGGCGTCGATAGCCTCGGCGATGTCGGCCGCGACCTTCGGCGGCGGCGCGCCCACCTCGCCGGCCAGTCGGAACGAGGCGCTCGAAGCGAGGACGGCGTCGACGTCCTCCGGCGGCTCCTCGATACCGAGGTCGTCGGTCGGGAGGTCGAGGGCCGTCAACGCGTCACGGAGTGCGTCTTCGGCCTCCGAACGGAGCTGTCTGAACATACGCCCCTCTCCCACGGCGGGGAGTAAATGGGTGACGAAACGTCAGGCGAAGAACCGCGGCCCGAACAGCATCACGAGCAGCCCGCCGATCATCGAGGCGGTCACGACGAGTGTCACGGCCGTCGTGAGGCTCCGGCGGCCGGGCACGGGGAGCCGGGAGACGACCGACTCCGTCGACGCCCGGAGGATATGGCCCCCGTCCAGTGGGTACGTCGGGATGAGGTTGAACTGCCCGATGACGATGTTTATCCACCCGGTCCAGAACAGGACGTTCGCGAGCAGGAACACGGCCGACTCCCCGAGGGCCCCCAGCGGCCCCTGAACGGTGTAGAAATCGATCCAGAAGCCGGTGAAGCCGGGGAAGTTGTAGCCCACGCCGCCGCCCGGAGCTTCCCCGACGACGGGGAGGATGAAGGCGAAGTATATCTGCCGGAAGAACCCGGTGTCCGACGCCTGTCCGCCGTCGGGCTCCCCGCCGATGGCGTTGAGGAACGTCGCCGCGGGGTACCGGTCGAGACCGAAGTCGTTCACCTGGATACCGGAGACCCCGCCCTGGAGGGCGACACCCAGCAGTGCGCCGTCAGTCCGGTCGTTGGCGGCCACGGTCACCGAGTAGACCGTCCGCTCGCCGTCGACGTAGGCGGTGACGTTCACCGTCTCGCCCGGCGGCGTCTCCGCCAGCACTCGCGAGAGCGCAGCCGTGTCTACCGTCCGCTCGCCGTCGATAGCCGTGACGACGATACCCTGCTCGGCCGGCGCGCCGGCCGCTTCCAGGGGTCCGTCAGCGGCGACCAGCACGTAGCTCCCCGTCGGCATCTGGACCGTCCGGCCGGCTTCGGTCCGAATCTCGGCGACGGGGTGGTCCCTCGACGCGTCGATGAACTGTCCCGTCGTCGAGACGTTCGTCCCGTTGACGCTGACGATGGTCTCCCCGCTTTCGAGAGGCGCGCTCTGTATCGCGCTGCTGACGACCGCGGAGCGCTGTACCGTGACGGGCGCTTTCTCGCGGAAACTCACCTCCACGCGCGAGTCGTTCGTCGCGGCGAGCGTCGACTGGAGGTCGCCGGGGCTCGCCACTCGTTGACCGTTGATACCCGTAATGACGTCACCCGACTCGATGCCGGCCTGAGCCGCGGGGGTCTCTTCGACCGTCCCGCCGACGTGGTAGCCGTCGACGACGGCGATCGAGCCGGCAATCGGCCCGAAGAGCAAGAGGAGTGCGATAAACGCCAGCGCGAAGTTGTTAGTCACGCCCGCCGCGTACATCCGCACCTGCGCGCCGCGGGACGACCGCAACAGCCCGGACTCGTCGGGTTCGACGAACGCGCCCATCGGAATCACCGACAGCAGCGCCAGCCCCATCGACTCGATGTCGATGTCCTCGACCCGACAGAACAGGCCGTGACCCCCCTCGTGGACGACGAGCGCCAGGAGGAGCCCGAAGACGATCTCCGGGGCGACCGACAGCGGGAGGAAGTCGTTGACGCCGGGGATGGCCAGCGCGTTCCGGGGCTCGTTTAGCGCCGAGGGCTGCGGGTTGACCACCGCCTGGTACGCGCTGAACGCTACCAGCAGGAACGACCCGACCATCACGACGAGGGCGGCACCGACGCCCAGATTCCCCCAGGCCCGCCAGAACCGTTTCGGCCGGGCTAACCGTGTCAGGAGCGCTTTTCCTTTCTGGGTGTGGATCGTCGTCAGCGGCCCGCTGATACTGATGAACTCGGGAATCACGCCGCGTGACTTGAGTGCCGTCGCCAGCAGGGAGTACGCGACAAATCCGACGAGGACCCACGTCAGCGTGCCCACCATTTAGTTGTGCAAGGGGCCAGTGAGGGAAGAACGCTTCCCTTCGACCTCTTTTGTCCCGGGGGGTAACAAACGTCGATGAAAAACGCCGGCATCTCGACCTCCGGTCTCGGTGCCGGTGAACCGCGCTCGCTTCGCTCGCGCGGACAGGAGCGAGTACTGGTCTGTCGGAGTCGCGTTCCGGGACTGTCACTCCGCGCTCGCGACACCGAGCAGCACCAGCGCCGTCCCGAACAGCGCCGTGTTCTTCAGGAACTGGATCTGTTGTTGCTGTCTCTCGTCGGGGTCCGCAACCGACCAGAAGTCGTGCATCATCGGCGTCACGCCGAGAAAGAACGCCGCGATTGCTGCTGTGGCAAGTCTGGGGAGCCGCCACAGCGAGACGCCGAGGCCGCCAAACAACAGCGTGTAGTGGGCGACGGTGTTCGAGAGTGCCGGCATCGGGACGCCCTTGGAGTCGGCGTACTGGGCGCGCTCCTCCGCGTTCCGGAGGCCGTCGGCAGCCATCAGCGCGAGCACGCCGCCGTACAGCAGCCGACCGAGGCGCAACGCCGTCGAGGTGGTCGTGTTCGCTGACCGCTCGCTCGGGTCACGGGCCGCAGGCCGGGTTGACATATCCGAACGACGGTGGGCGACCCACTTAGGGGTCTAGCCGGTCGTTGCAAGCGCTTGTAACGCCGGTCTCAGGCCTCGCGCCGGAGCCGCCGCACCACGAACTCCCGGTCCAGTTTCGCCATGAACTGACCGAGCTGTGGCCCCTCGGTGTCGTCGAACAGCAGGCGATAGCCCGCGGCGAAGAAGTCGGCTATCTCGATGTCGTTGCGCTTTGCCGTCTCGTAGATCTCGCTTTGAATCTCGTCGCCGTCGTGGCCCGCGGCGACGAAGTCGGCGAGTTCGTCCAGCGCGGCTTCCATCTCGGGGCCGAAGTCGGTGTCGGGCATCGTCGTCCGCTTGAGTTCGTAGTCGAACTCGTTGCCGGTACGGCGGGCCCAGTGCTGTGCGCGCTCGACGCGGGCGAGCGCGGCCTCGACGGCCCATTCGGGGGCGTCGTCGGGGATGTGGCCCTCCTTGCGGGCGATCTGTTCGCGCAGCTCGGGGTCCTCGGTCATCCCGAGGACGGCCGCGAAGGTGTAGGGGATACGCACGCGCTCCTCGCGGGGTTCGTCGACGACCATCGGATACGCCCGGTCGGCGAACTCGCGTTCGTCCTCGTCGCGGGGCTCGACCTCGCCGTAGTACACGCGTTCGAGCCGGTCGAACTCGTCGACGAGCTGGTCGACGTTCTCGACGGAGAAGTCCCGCTGCTTGCGGGGGTTCTTCGTGAAGAAGTACCGGAACACTTCGGGCTCCAGAATCCCCAGTACCTCGTCGACGGTGACGACGTTGCCCGACGACGAGGAGAGGGGCTCGCCCTCCAGCGTGAACCACTCGTACACCATCGGCACCGGCGGCTGGATGTCGAGGACGTTCTCGGCGATATCCTCGCCGGATGGCCAGGAGCCCTCGGCGTGGTCCTTGCCGAAGGGCTCGAAGTCGACGCCCAGAATCTCCCACTGGCCGGGCCACTCGAAGCGCCACGGGAGCTTCCCGTCCCGGAGCGTCGCGACGCCCTCGTGGCCACAGCCCTCGATGGTCTGGTCGCCGGCCTCGACGTCAGTACAGACGTAGTGGACCTCGCCAGCCTCCAGGTCGACGTCGGTGACGCCCTCGGTGAGTCTGGCGCAGTCGGCACACTGGGGCAGGAAGGGGACGTAGTCGTCGTCGACCTTGTTCTGGTAGTCGGCGAGGACCTCGCGGGCGCGGTCGGCCCGTTCCAGCACTCGGCGCGTGACGGGCTCGAACTCGCCGTCTTCGTACAGCTCGGTGTTCGAGACGAACTCCACGTCGACGCCCACGAGCTCGGCGCTCTTTTTCAGCAGGTTCGTGAAGTGGGCGCCGTAGGAGCCACAGTCGCAGTCGAACGGGTCGGGGATATCCGTGTAGGGTTTCCCGAGGTTGCGCCCGAGCGCGCCGGCGTCGACCTCGCCGAGCCCGACGACGTTCCAGTCGAGGTCGGCGAGCTGTCGGGGGACGGCCCGCAGGCGGTCCTTGTCGTCGGCGGTGAACACCTGCCGGACCTCGTGGCCGCGGTCACGCAGCGCCTCGGCGACGTAGTAGCCCCGCATGATCTCGTTGAAGTGGCCGATGTGGGGCACACCTGAGGGGGAGACGCCGCCCTTGATGACGACGGGCTCGTCGGGGTCGCGGGCCTCGATAGCGTCGGCGACCGAGTCGGCCCAGAACGCCCGCCCGCTCGCGCTCCCGACCTCGTATGGGTCTTCGGCCATCTACGCCTCCGGGAGGATTTCGGTGCCGTCGAACTCGTCTCTCCGGACGGCGTCGACGACGCGCTGGGGGTCGGTGCCGTCGAGCACGACGGTCCGGATGCCCGACCGCTGGATGACCTTCGCCGCCAGCAGGTCCACCGGGACGTTGCTGCCGGCGTTCATCTCCGTCTCGACGATGATATCGACCAGTTCCCCGGCGGTCAGCTGGTCGAACCGGGTCGCGCCGGCGTCGGTGCTCGGGTCGGCGTCGTAGACGCCGGGGACGGAGGTGGCGTAGACGAGCAGGTCCGCACCGACGTACTCCGCGAACGCGGCGGCGACGGCGTCGGTGGTCTGGGCGGCGACGACCCCGCCGAGCACCGGGATGTCACCGCGGCGGATGGCCTCGCGACCGGTGTCGTAGCTCTCGGCCGGTGCCGGGGCCGCGCGGTCGTCCAGCGCCGCGATGAGCAGCCGGCTGTTCAGCCGGGTGACGGCGATACCCAGCTGGTCGAGTTCGATTTCGTTGGCACCGAGCTCGCGAGCAGTTCCGATGTACTCCCGGGCGGTCGGCCCGCCACCGACGACGGCTCCGAGCGTGTGGCCGGCTTCGTCGAGCGACTGGAGGGCGGCCGCGTAGTCGGCTACCCGGTCCGGTTCGAGGTCGGGGGCGAGGACGCTCCCGCCGACAGAGACGACGACTTTCATTGGCCCGGCGTAACCACGAAACAGGCATAAGCGTTGTCAAGCCGGACTGCGGTCGGCCCGGCGAGGTGGCTGACGAGCGTCAGACGAAGAACGGGCAACAAATTCCTGCAAACAGTCCGAAACCCGGCACGGACAGCCGTTTTATCCGCTCGAATCTGGCCGACAAATCCGACCCAAACGAAGTCCTCAGATGCGAGTATAAAATTTCTCGGGGCCTTAGAAACGGTAATGAAAAGTACGATTTACGGTGATTTGGCCTGAAAGCCCCCGAAGCGACGCGAACCTTCCTTTCTTTATATACTCTCCCCAGACCATTGTCGAGTCGAGGTGACATAGATGAGCGCTACTACGCAGCCCTCCGGTGAGGAAGAGCCCTCGAAAGAGCAGCGACTCAGGTCCTTCCTCGCCGAGAAGGCCGCTGACGGTGAGATGTATTTCAAGAGCAAGTTCATCGCAGACGAAGTCGGACTCTCCCCCAAGGAGATCGGTGCGCTGATGGTCAAGCTCAAGGACAGCGCGACGGAGATCCACGTCGAGAAGTGGTCGTACACGAGCGCGACCACGTGGCGTATCGAGCCCGCATAGCTCTCATCCCACCCTGGTCCCCCTATCGCTGCGGTCCGGAGCAGCGAATATTAGTGTCCTCGTCGTGTATCGGTAGCCGATGAGTGGTCACGGCGACGAGCCGCCGTCCCCCGACGAACTCGCGGGCGTGTTCCACGTCGCGGCCGTCGACCGGACCGACGGAACCGTTCGATACTTCGGTGAGCCGCTGGTCCGTCCCAGTGCGGTCGTAGAGCATCTCAGCCCGCAGTTCTCCCGGTCGGGCTACTCGCTCACGCTCGAACGCCAGCCGGGTTTCCCGGCCGACGGTGGGGTCGTGGTCCCCCGGCGCCAGCAGTACGCGCTGGTGGCCGAGCCTCGCGACGGCGGCGGACTCCCGTGGCTCAACGTCGCTCTGCTGGTCGTGACCATCGCTTCGACGCTGTTCGTGGGCGCGAGCAGCTGGTACTACATCCCCGTCACCGAGCAGCCCCTGCGGCTGTTAGAGGCGTGGCCCTTCGCCGTCGCGATGCTCGGTGTGCTGGGCATCCACGAACTGGGACACTACGCCGCCGCGCGGTACCACGGCGTCGACGTGACCCTGCCATACTTCATTCCGTTTCCCTCGCTGCTGGGGACGATGGGCGCCGTCATCAACATCCGCGGGCGAATTCCCTCGCGTCGCGCGCTGTTCGATATCGGCGTCGCCGGGCCGCTCGCGGGGCTCGTCGCGACCGTCGTCGTCACCCTCGTCGGGTTCACGCTGGACCCGATACAGGTCCCCCAGCGCGTCCGTGAAGGCGGTGCCCAGTACGCCATCAGCTTCCACGACCCGCTGCTCATGCAGGGGCTCGAAGCGCTCGTCACCGCGCTGGGGGTCGGCGCACAGGTCGGGCCCGGCGAAGCGGTCCATCCCGTCGTCTTCGCCGGCTGGGCGGGGATGTTCTTCACCTTCCTGAACCTGCTGCCGGTCGGACAGCTCGACGGCGGCCACATCGTCCGCTCTATCGTCGGCCAGCGCCAGGAGACCATCGCCGCGGCCGTCCCCGGCGGACTCTTCGCGCTGGCCGGCTTTCTCTATCTCACGCAGGACGCCCCGCCGATCGGCTTCGGCGTCTGGACGCTGTGGGTGTTCTGGGGGCTGCTCGCGACCGGGCTCGCATACGTCGGCCCGGCTCGCCCGACCGTCGACGAGTCCCTGGACAGCCGACGGACGCTGCTTGGCGTCTCCACGTTCGTCCTCGGGCTCGCCTGCTTTACGCCCGTCCCGTTCGAGATCGTCGCCGCCTGAGGTGTGTCAGCGCGGTCGCGCAGGCGCTCGCTCCGGAGTGTCGAACTCAGTGCGAGTAGCCGCGGTCGGGCAGTGGCTCCCCGGAGAGCGTGACGCCCGACTCGGTGACGGTCCCGACCCGGTGGAGCGGGCAGGGCGTCGCCGCCCGCGCCGCCGCTAGGTCGGCCTCGGGCACCGTACAGACGAGCTCGAAGTCCTCGCCGAAGAACACGCCCAGTTCGCGCCGGTCGGCGGCGTCCGCTGCCACGGCGTCGACCCGCTCGTCGATCGGCAGCGGCCCCGTCAGGCTCGCGCCGCAGTCGCTCGCGCCACAGAGCTGATGGACCGACCGGGCCAGCCCGTCACTGGAGTCGAGCATCGCCGTCGCGTGGTCCGCCAGGGCCCGCCCCGCGGCGACGCGGGGCTCGAACTGGAACAGCTCGTTGGCCGCCCCGACCTCGCCGCGCTCGAACAGCCGTATCGCGGCCGCCGTCCGGCCGAGCGTCCCGGTGACACAGACGGCGTCCCCGGGCTCGGCACCCGAACGCCGGACGGGATCCTCGGTCTCGCCCAGCGCCGTGGTGGCGACGGTGAACTCCTCGTGGCCGTCGAGGTCGCCGCCGACGTACTCCGCGCCGACCGCCTCACACACCGCCGTCGCGCCGTCGACGAACGCCGACAGCTCGTCCGCGTCGAAGGTCGGGGCCGCGTACACTGCGACCGTTGCCGTCGCGTCGGCCCCCATCGCAGCCACGTCCGACAGCGACGCCCCGACGGCCCGCCAGCCAGCGGTGTAGCGGGTCGTCCCGTCGGGGAAGTCCGTTCGCTCGTGGAGCATGTCGGTCGTGATGACCTGCCCGCCGACGACGGCGCAGTCGTCCCCGGCGGCCGGTAGCCGGTCGCCGATGAGCCCGAGCGCGGCCTGTTCGTCCATACCTGTCCCTCGGTCCCCCGGCTAAAAACCACCGTGGATACGTGCGGTACGTTCAAACCCCGGACGGCCCACCGATACCGTATGGACGGCAACCGCGCGGCGACAGTGGCCGGGTTCGCCGGCGCGCTCGCCGTACTCGCGGTGCTCGTCTGGGTCGTCGGCGTCGACCGGACCGTCTCGGCGCTGTTGACCGCGGACCCGGCGGTGCTCGTCCTCGTCGTCGCCGTCGCCGCCGCTTGGCTCACGACGTGGGGGCTGGCCCTGTGGTCCGTGCTCCGGGCGCTGGGGAGCCCAGTACACTCGCACTTGGCCGTGCTCGTGTACGCGGGCGCCGTCTTCTCGAACAACGTCACTCCCTTCGGACAGGCCGGCGGTGAGCCCCTCAGCGCCCTGCTCATCTCCTCGGCGGCGGACAGCGAGTACGAGACCGGGCTGGCGGCTATCGCCAGCGTCGATACGGCCCACTTCGTCCCCTCGGTCGGCTTCGCCATCGCCGGGTTCACCTTCGTCACCGCCGGGGCCGTCCAGCTGGGCCGGAACCTCGCCTTCGCCGCCGCCGCCGTCGCGGCGCTGGCGGTCGGGCTGCCGGTCGCGGCCTTCGTCGGCTGGCGCTATCGCTACGAGCTGGAGGCCACCGTCGTCCGTCTGCTCACGCCGGTCATCCGGTGGCTGGGTCACACCGTTCCGAAGTGGTCACCGCCGACGGCGGCGAGCATCCAGGCCCGCATCGAGAGCTTCTTCGCCGCGATCGACCGCATCGCGACTGACCGCCGGACGCTGTTGCAGACGCTGGGGTTCTCAGCGCTGGGCTGGGCCTGTCTGGCCGGCTCGCTGTGGCTCTCGCTCTACGCGGTGGGCTACACCGTGCCCGTGGCGACGACGTTTCTGGTGGTCCCGGTCGGGAGCATCGCCAGCCTCGCTCCGCTGCCGGGCGGCTCGGGCGCCATCGAGACGGTGCTGGTGACGCTGCTGGTCTCGACCACCGCGGTCCCCGGTGCCGTCGCGGCCTCGGCGGTGCTCATCCACCGCGGGGCGACGTATCTCCTCCCGACGCTTCTGGGGGCCGGTGTCGCGAGCGCGCTCGGTGCCGACCACGCGACGGCAAGCGCCAGAGAGTAGTCGAACGGAGCGACTCCCGAGCGACGTGGCGTGTCGACGGTTCACGTCCCGGACCGGACAACGATGCGCTTAAATGACGCCAACGGGAAGCAAGGGCCAATGACGACACTCTACGACGTGCCCGCAGAGGACCTCATCGAGGCCCTCACCGAGACGTTCAAGGACGAAGCCGACATCGAGGCCCCCGAGTGGGCCGCCGTCGCCAAGACCGGCGTCGACCGCGAGCTCCCGCCCGAACAGCCTGACTTCTGGGAGCGACGCGCCGCCAGCCTGCTCCGGAAGGTCGCCGTCGACGGCCCGATGGGCGTCAACGCGCTCCGCTCCGAGTACGGCACCTCGAAACAGGGCACGACCCGCTACCGCGTCCGGCCACACCAGAAGGCCGAGGGCTCGGGCTCCATCATCCGCACCGCGCTCCAGCAGCTCGAAGACGCCGGCTACATCGAGACCAGCGAGGCCGACGGCCGCCGCGTCACCGGCGAGGGCCGCAGCCTCCTCGACGACACCGCCGGGGAAGTGCTCGAATCGCTCGACCGCCCCGAGCTCGAACGCTACGCGTAGAGCCCGCTCCGAAATCGTTTTCCGGCCCACTGCGGTAGATGACTGTATGAGTGGCGACCCCAGCGACGAGGAACTCGAAGAGCTCCGCAAGCAGAAGATGGAACAGCTCAAAGAGCAACAGGGCGAGGGCGACGCCGAGGCCCAGCAGGCCGCCCAGCAGCAGGCCGACGCCCAGCGCAAGGCCATCCTCCGTCAGCACCTGACCGACGGCGCGCGCAAGCGGCTCAACACCGTCAAGATGTCCAAACCCGACGTGGGCGAACAGGTCGAACAGCAGATCGTCGCGCTGGCCCGCAGCGGCCGCGTCGGTGATACCATCGACGAGGAGCAGATGAAACAGCTCCTCTCGGAGCTGACGCCGGACTCGAAGAGCTTCGATATCAAGCGTCGGTAGATGCGCTCGGCCCTGCTGTTCAGCGCTGGGAAGGACTCCTCACTGGCGGCGCTCCTGCTCGACCCGTTCTACGACGTGACGCTCGTCAGTGGCACGTTCGGCGTCGTCGACCCCGAACCCGCTCGCGAAGCCGCGGCGGCGCTCGGCTTCGCCCACGAGACGGTCGAACTCGACCCGGCTGTCGCCAGCGAGGCCGTCGAGCGGATGTACGCCGACGGCTACCCGCGCAACGGCGTTCAGTTGGTCCACGAACACGCCGTCGAGCGCGTCGCGGCGGGCGAGTGGACCGAGCGAGTGGACGCCGTCGCCGACGGCACCCGCCGGGACGACCGCGTCCCGACCGTCGAGCGGCCGCTGGCCCAGAGCGTCGAGGACCGCTTCGACGTGGACTATCTCGCCCCGCTGGCCGGTATCGGCCGCGGGGCCGTCGACGACATGGTCGCCGACAGGCTGGTGGTCGAGACGGGGCCGAGCGAGACCGTCGCGAAGGCCGACTACGAGGTCGAACTCCGGGCGATGCTGGTCGAGGAGTACGGTGACGGCACTGTCGACGAGGTGTTCCCCGACCACACGCAGTCTCGCGTTCGCGGGCTGTCCGACGGGAGCCGCTGACACTCGACGCCCACCCGACCGCACGATAGCGGCGCAGCCGCTGTCTCCGCCGACTCGGCTGTTGCTATCGGTGCGCCGGTAGAGCGCTGTGTATAGTTGTCAGTCGGTGCGGTGTTATGTGACGCCGGTGTCAGTCAGTGCGGTCGACGACAGTCCGTCCGTCTTCCACCATCCTGTAGGACTGGGCGGCCAGAGCTAACCCCAGAAGGAACAGCGCCGTGACCGACCAGACCCCGTTTACCGCCGTGTACGCGCTCAGTCCGCCGGCGATGAGACAGAGCGACACCGACCCCAGCTTCTGTACTCTGCCGACCGTCCGGTCCACTGTCATAAACTCGCTGTCGTCGGATACGGTCACTGGTCGGAGTCCTGCGGTATGACTGGGTAACTCTTTCCATCGCAGTCGGTCGGAGCGTCCAGTCACGGACGACCGGGCGCGAAGCCGAACGAACAGCTTCAAGCGCGCCCTGGCTGTACGGCGTGATATGTACGACTCCGTCAAGGGATTTCGTGACTTCTACCCCGAGGAGATGGGTTCGCGGCGCTGGGCGATGGACACTATCGAGGAGACCGCCCGGCGCTACGGCTTCCGGGAGATCGCCACGCCGGCGCTGGAGCCGACAGAGATGTACACGGACAAGAGCGGCGAGGAGATCGTCGAGGAACTCTACAGCTTCGAGGACAAGGGCGGTCGCGACGTGGCGCTGACGCCGGAGCTGACGCCCACCGTCGCCCGGATGTTCGTCGCCAAGCAACAGGCGCTCTCGAAGCCGATAAAGTGGGTCTCGACGCGGCCGTTCTGGCGCTACGAACAGGTCCAGCAGGGCCGATTCCGGGAGTTCTACCAGACCAACGTCGACATCTTCGGGTCGTCGGAACCGGACGCCGACGCCGAGGTGCTGGCCGTCGCGGTCGAGATGCTCACCGACCTCGGGCTGGCCGACGACGACTTCGAGATCCGGGTCTCCCACCGGGACATCCTCTCGGGGCTGCTGGAATCGTTCGAGGGGAGCGTGGACACGCGCGAGGCCATCCGCGCCGTCGACAAGCGCGCGAAGGTCGACCGCGACGAGTACCTCGACGCGCTGTACGAGGCGGGCCTCTCCTACGAGGACGCCGAGGCGTTCGACGACCTGCTGGAGACGGGCGAGGACGACCTCGACGCGCTGGCGGACCGTTCCGAGACGGTCGCCGAGGCCACCGATAACCTCCGGGCGGTGCTGGCCGCGGCCGAGGACTTCGGCGTCCGGGACCAGCTCACCCTCTCGCTGTCGACCGCCCGCGGACTGGACTACTACACCGGCGTCGTCTTCGAGTGTTTCGACGCCACTGGCGAGGTCTCCCGCTCGGTGTTCGGCGGCGGGCGCTACGACGACCTCATCGAGGGCTTTGGCGGCCAGCCCACGCCGGCGGTCGGGTTCGCGCCGGGCCACGCCACGCTGCAGTTGCTCTGTGAGCGGGCCGGGGTCTGGCCCGCCGAGGAGCTCGCGACCGACTACTACGTCCTGCAGGTGGGCGACACCCGGCCGACGGCAGCCCGCATCGCCCGCGACCTGCGCGAGAGGGGTCACGTCGTCGAGACGGACATCGCGGACCGCTCTTTCGGCGCGCAGATGAGCTACGCCGACGGCGTCAACGCAGAGACGGTCGTCATCGTCGGCGAGCGCGACCTGGAGAACGACGAGGTGACGATAAAGGAGATGGACGACGGCGAGCAGATTTCGGTTCCCGTCTCGGAGTTCCCCGGCGACCGCGACCGGCCCACTTTCGCGGACTTCGCGGAGTGAGGGGCTGACCGTATTTTTTTGTTCCTGTCGGCGGATGTTGTCATATGAACGCCACGTTCACGAGGCAACAGCTCCTCGGCGTCGTCGCCGTCCTCTCGGTCGGTCTGTCGGCGTTCGCATACGTTCTCGGCCTCGCCGCGCTGGGTCAGGCGGTGTTCACGCTCGGCGTCCTCGTCGTCCTGCCGCTGGTTGTGGTCCTCGGCGATGCCCTTCCGGTCGTCGAGTCGGCCGGCGACGCCCAAGAGTTCGAGCCCACGACCAGCGACCCCGCGACCGGCGAGACAGCACAATCCGGCGTCGAACAGCTCCGCGAGCGCTACGCGAAGGGAGAGATATCGGACGAGGAGTTCGAGCGCCGGCTGGAACGGCTCCTCGAAAGCGAGCAACGTGTCGAAGAGCGCGCCGCGGATCGGCTCGTAGACCGTGAGTAGCTAGAGGTCCCGCTCCATCTCGATCTCGACGTGTTCGCGCAGACGCGTCTCGAAGCCCACCGAGCGATACACTCGCATCGCGACGTGGTTGCGCTGTGAGACGGCCAGCCAGACGTGCTCGACGCCTTCCTCCTGGCCGTAGCCCAGCAGCACCTCGATGAGCCGCGTGCCGATGCCGGCCGACTGGTAGTCGGGGTGGACGAAGATGGCCAACTCCGCGCTGCCGTCCCCGACGGGCATCAACACGGCGTGACCCACCGACGCGCCGTCGTGGGTGACCACCACGTTCAGGCCGTCGGCGAGCAGCCCCTCCACCCACTCGCGGATGGCGGGCTCCTTGCGCGGCGGGACGCCCTGTGAGCGGGAGTCGGCGTCGAAGTCGGTGTACATCGACACCAGCGGTTCGGCCTCCCCGTCGTACGCGTCCATCGTCACCGTCCGGTCTTCGCGGTCGGTGAACTCCTGTGGCGGGCGCGGAAACTGGCGTCCGTCTTCGCCGGATGATGCCATTCTGTTGCCAGCTACGGGCCCGAGTCCCCTAAATCCGAAGGGTCCGCTCGGCGACCCGGCCGCCGCTCCGTCGGCGGCCAAGCGGAGCCGAGCGGGACTCGAAAGAAACGTCGGCGGCCAAGCGGAGCCGAGCGGGACTCGAAAGAAACGTCGGCGGCCAAACGGAGCCGAGCGGGACCCGAAAGAAACGTCGGCGGCCGAGCGGAGCCGAGGAGGACCCCGAAAGAAACGTCGGCGGCCAAACGGAGCCGGCGCCCACAAGTGCAAGCCCACCGAACCCCGAGCCATGCGCGCCTACCGGGTCGCCTACGACGGCCGGCCGTACAGCGGTTTCCAGCGCCAGCCCGACGTGTCGACGGTCGAGGGGGCGCTGCTCGCCGGGCTGGCCCGACTGGGCGTCTGTGCGCGCGACGGAGTCCCGGAGGGGTACGCCGCGGCCGGCCGCACCGACGCCGGCGTCTCCGCCCTCGCCCAGACCGTCGCCTTCGAGGCCCCCGACTGGCTCACGCCCGCGGCGTTCAACAGCGAGCTCCCCGCCGACGTGCGCGTCTGGGCCAGCGCGGCGGTCGACGACGATTTCCACGCGACCCACGACGCCCGCGAGCGTCGGTACACCTACTTCCTGTACGCGCCGGATGCCGACGACGACCTGGCCGCCGAGGCGCTCGGCGCGCTCTGTGGCCGCCACGACTACCACAACCTCACACCGGACGACGACGACGGGACGGTGCGGGAGCTGGCCGGCGAACTCGACCGGGAGGGAGACGCGCTGGTCGTTCAGCTCCGGGCCGGCGGCTTCTGTCGCCAGCTGGTCCGGCGCGTCGTCGGCCTGCTCGACGAGATTCTCCGGGGCGTGTCGCCGCGCTCGAAGGTCGACCGCGTCTTCTCCGCCGACCCGTTGCCCGGCCCAGAGGGAGTCGCTCCCGCGCCCGCCTATCCGCTGGTGCTGACGGGTGTCGACTACCCGGGCGTCGCGTTCCGGACTGACGACGAGGCCGTCGAGAGCGCCCGCTCGGTGTTCGAGGACCTGCGGGTCGAACGCCGGACGGCTGCGCGGGTCGCTGAGTGTGTGGCCTCCGAACTGGAGTAGTCCGCTTTCGATGGCTCTCCTCCGGTTTCAGGCGGCCACGCGATACACTCAGCGCCGCTCTCGCAGGCTGTGTCACCCTCAAGGCTCAGCTTCGGATACCGCTTCAACCGCTCTGATATCCGGTTCGCGGCCGTGAAATCCGGCTGCCTATTTATAATCACTCCCCCGTTCTACCGACGTACCGTGTCCGAGCTACCGGGTTGGATCGACAATCGGCTCGACCGCAATCTCGACAACTCGCTCACACAGCAGCACGTCGTCGAGACGATGGTCTCATCCGAGCGCCCCTTCTTCTCGGCCAGGCAGCTTCAGGCTCGTATCAAACCCGACGTGAGCAAACGAACCGTTCAGAACCGACTGAACGAACTACAGGAGGTCGACATCGTCGCCGCCGAGACGTATCCCGATTCGGTCACCCTGTATTACATCAACTACCAGGAGTCGGACTGGCCGTTGTCCCCGGAAGGGAAGCGCGCCCTCGCCGCCGAAGCCCCGCACAATCGGCTCTCCATCGGCTTTCTCACAGTTTCGGACACGGCAGAGTTCCGGGGGTTCGTGCTTACCGTGTTGTTCCTGACGTTTCTACTCAGTAGTATCGTGAGCATCGTCATACTCCAGCTCCTGCAGGACGGCGGTCGTCTCGTGGAACCGGCCGGCACCGTGCTGGCGGTCGGCGGAATGGTGGTCGGCGTCACGGCGTTCCAGCTCCTCCTCGCCACGCTTCTCCTGTTCGTCGGCGAGCGCGTTGTCCAGTAGCTCTACTGCCGGCAGTCTGCAATCGGACGAGTTCATGGCGTCGCCGGACAGTCGATATCTATAGACCGCCTGTGCGGCCGCGAATTACCGGTTCGCGGCCGCGAAATCGGCTTCGGTTTTTATACTCCCCCCTTCTCAAGCGGTAAGTCGTGATAGTCCCACTTCAGGCAGGCAGTCCGGTCAACGTAGAACTGTTCATCATCCTCGGGATGATGGGACTACTGTTCCTCGCTAATCTGGGCGTCTCCGTCTGGATATACCGTGACGCGAAGCGTCGGAACGTCAGTCACGCGTTCGCGTGGGGCGCAGGGTCGTTCCTCAGCGGGTTCCTGGGGGGAATCGGCGCCGTCGTCCTCTGGGTCCTCTACTTCGTCGTGCGGGACGAGCAGGGCTCCGGTGGTCCGTCCGTGAGAGGTGAATCGTAAGCGGTTCTTGGTGGTACTGTCGCCCGGAAAGGCTTACTTCGGCGCCTTCCCTACCCCGACGCACATGAGTTCGGTACCCGCACGCGACGACATCGACGAGGAGTACAAGTGGGCGCTCGAATCCCTCTACGCCGACGACGAGGAGTGGGAGGAAGCCTACGAGGAAGCCGAGGAACTGGTCGAGGACCTGGCGGCCTACGAGGGCCGGGCGACCGACGACGCGGCCACCCTGCTTGCCACGCTCGAAACCTACGAGCAGCTGATGCGGAAAGTGTCGAACGTCGCCTCCTACGCCCGCATGCGGCGGGACGAGGACACGACCGACGACACGTATCAGGCGCTGACAGCGCGGTCGCAGTCGCTCTCCTCCGACGCGAGTTCGGCCGCTTCGTTCCTCGACCCCGAACTGCAGGCGCTCGACGAGGGCGACATCGACGACTTGGTCGACGCGGAGCCCGCCCTCGAACCGTACGAGCACTACTTCGACGACGTGCTCCGGATGAAACCCCACACCCGCTCGACGGAGGTCGAGAACCTGCTGGCGGAGCTCGGTGAGGTCACCGGGGCCTCGGGTGAGGTGTACAACATGCTGGCCAACGCGGACATGGAGTTCCCGACGGTCGAGGGACCCGACGGCGGCGACCAGTCGATCACGCTGAACAACTTCACGACGCTGCAGAAACACCCCGACCGCGAGTTCCGAAAGCGGGTGTACGAGGCGTTCTACGACGAGTGGCACGGCGTCCGGAACGCGGTCGGTACCGCCCACAAGAACGCCGTCAAGACCGACGTGAAGCTGGCCCGGGCCCGCAACTACGACACCGCCCGCGAGGCCGCGCTGAACGGGCCCAACGTGCCAAGCGAGGTGTACGACACACTCGTCGACACCGTCCACGACAACCTCGACAAACTCCACCGCCACGCCGAGTTGAAGCGTGACTCCGTCGACGGCGACGAGCTGCGGATGTGGGACCTCTACGTCCCGCTGGTCCAGGAGGAGTCGCCAGAGGTCAGCTACGAGCAGGCCTGTGAGTACGTCACCGAGGCCGTCGCGCCGCTGGGCGAGGACTACCAGTCCCGGCTGGCCGAGGGGCTCGACTCGCGGTGGGTCGACGTCTACGAGACCAAGCACAAGCAGTCCGGCGCCTATTCGGGCGGGACCTACGACTCCCAGCCGTTCATCCTGATGAACTACCAGGACGACGTGGAGTCGATGTACACGCTGGCACACGAACTGGGCCACTCGATGCACTCGGAGTACACCAGCGAGTCCCAGCCCTACGTCTACTCGGGGTACGAGATTTTCGTCGCCGAAGTCGCGAGCACCGTCAACGAGACGCTGCTCACGCACCATCTGCTCGACACCGTCGAGGACGAGCGACTGCGCCGACACGTCCTCAACGAGTATCTCGAACGGTTCCGCTCGACGCTGTATCGCCAGACCATGTTCGCCGAGTTCGAACACCGGACCCACGAGATGGCCGAGGCCGGCGAGCCCCTGACTCCGGACCGGCTGGACGACCTCTACGCCGAGCTCAAGGGCGACTACTACGCGCCGGCCGAGCTCGACGACCGCATCGCCCGCGAGTGGATGCGCATCCCCCACTTCTATCGTGCGTTCTACGTCTACCAGTACGCGACGGGCATCTCCGCGGCCGTCGCACTCGTCGACGGCATCCTCGAAGAGGGCGACCCCGCCGCACAGCGCTACATCGACTTCCTGTCCAGTGGCTCCCGGGAGTACCCGCTGGAGCTGCTCCGGGGCGCTGGCGTCGACATGGCGACGCCGGCCCCCGTCGAGTCGGCGCTCGACACCTACGGCGAGTATCTCGACGAGTTCGCCAGCCTCCAGTAAGGCCGGCCGGTAGCGGTCCCGAACCGGACTGCCGGCCGACACGAACCGGGGTGTGTGACCCAAAGGCACTTTGTGTCTCAACCGTGTAGTACCGGGCAGTCAAATGTCGCGCAGTCCCTCGCTTCCGGAACGGCCCCGCCTGGACCTCGACCCAGAGATGACGCCAGAAGAGCGTCTCGATGCGCTCCGGGACCACTTCGAAGAGATAGTCCGCGTCAACGAACAGCTCACAGAGCAACTCGACAGCGCCCGAACGCGCCAGTCCGACCTCTCGGACGACGTCGACCAGCTCGAACGAGAGAACGAGACCCTGAAGACCTCCTCGCTCTACATCGCGACGGCCGAGGAGCTCACCGACGACGGCGTCGTCGTCAAACAGCACGGCAACAACCAGGAGGTGCTGACCGAGGTCTCGCCCTCCATCCGGGACACGCTCGAAGCCGGGGACCGCGTCGCCATCAACGACTCCTTCAGCGTCAAGCAGATCCTCGAGGCCGAGACGGACTCCCGGGCCCAGGCGATGCAGGTCGAGCGCTCCCCCGACGTGAGCTACGACGACATCGGCGGGCTGGAAGAAGAGATGGTCGAAGTGCGGGAAGCCGTCGAGGAGCCGCTGTTGAACGCCCAGCAGTTCCGCGACGTGGGTATCGAGCCCCCGAGCGGCGTCCTGCTGCACGGTCCGCCCGGCACCGGCAAGACGATGCTCGCGAAAGCCGTCGCCAACGAGACCGACGCCACCTTCATCAAGATGGCCGGCTCCGAGCTCGTCCGGAAGTTCATCGGCGAGGGCGCTCGGCTGGTTCGTGACCTCTTCGAGCTCGCCAGCGAGCGCCAGCCCGCCATCATCTTCATCGACGAGATAGACGCCATCGCCGCCAAGCGCACCGAATCGAAGACCAGCGGCGACGCCGAGGTCCAGCGGACGATGATGCAGCTGCTCTCGGAGATGGACGGGTTCGACGACCGCGGCGAGATCCGCATCATCGCGGCGACGAACCGCTTCGACATGCTCGACCGCGCCATCCTGCGCCCGGGCCGGTTCGACCGCCTCATCGAGGTGCCAAACCCCGACGTCGAGGGCCGCGAGCGGATTCTGGAGATTCACACCGAGGACATGAACCTCGCCGACGACGTGGACCTGGCCGCGTTCGCCGCCGAGACCGAGGGGCTCTCGGGCGCCGAAATCGCTTCGCTCACGACGGAAGCCGGGATGTTCGCCATCCGCGACGACCGGACGACCGTCGAGCAGGGGGACTTCCACGACGCGCTCGATAAAATCAGTCAGGACGAGGAGTCGGGCAGTCAGCCGGTCGCCTTCGCCTGACGGGCACCCTCTTTTTGCACCTTACTCGCGCGCCTTCGGCGCGCTCGCTCGGGCAAAAACATGGGGAAAAATCGCGACGTGCTCCTGTCGCGCCGCGAGGCGGCGCGGTAGTCCGCGCGCCGCGGTAGTCCGCGCGCCGCGGTAGAACCGACGACTTCGTCGTCGGATGCTCACTCCGGACAGCCTGCCCTTCCCCGTCTTCGCTCGGCCGTGGCAGGGCCACGGCACTCGCTCACGGCCACCGCTACCGTGCTCAGTCGTCGGCGACACTGGCGTCGGTTTCGTGACTCGCCGTCGCCTGCACGTCGGCGCCGTCGGCGTGGAACTCCCCGAGACAGTTGTAGAGGCCGCGCTCGTAGATGTCGGGTTCCTTGCTGATGCCGATGTGTGAGCCGATCTTGGCGTCGGCCCAGTACGCCTGATGGGGCCCCTCGAAGAGGCGCATCAGGAGCCGCGGGTCCACGTCCATCTTCACCCAGCCGTCGTCGTAGTCGTCGAGGTCGAGGTCGGTGGTGTAGTCGAAACCCGACCCGTCCATCGACAGCTCCAGACAGACGCCGTCGACCAGCGGAATCACCACGGTCGTGTCCGTCTCGAAGCCGATGTTGGCTCGCTTGCCTTCCATGTTCTCGTAGGCCAGCGGGACGTACGACCGGAACTCGGTCAGCGTCGGCATCGGGTCGGACTCGTATTCGAACTCTCGGGGGGCGAGCTCTTCCTCGATGTAGCGCTGTTTCGCTTCCTGGTCGATGGGCTCGAAGGGGGCCGACCGCTCGCCGGTGACAGTGTCGATGTGCTCGCCCGAGTTGAGGAAGACACACTCGTGTTCCTCGCCCGTGTTCGCCTCGAAGAACTCCTTGGCCTCGATGCGTGGCGGGTTCGCGGTGTACTCGTTGAGCTCCGCGAGGTCGCCGGCCAGCACGTACTCGCCGGCGAAGGGCAGGTAGTAGGTGGGCTCGAAGAGGTCGATGAAGTTCAGAGCGAGTTCGTGTTTCTCCCGGATGACGCGGTCCCGTTCGGCGATCTTCTCCTCGTGGTCGTAGTTGGTGACGGCCTGTGGGTAGAACTGCGCGGCGCTGTACTGGTGACAGAGCAGGTCGATGTCGCCGTAGTCGGCCTTGATCTTCTCGCAGCTGGACTCGGCGATGGGGTAGGGGCAGTCGTTCGTGTTGACGACGGTCCCCTCGCCGTCGTCGATGACGGCCATCGAATCGACCTGCGTGGAGCCGGTCTGGTCGGCCTCCGTGTCGTACCACGAACAGCCGAAGAAGTTGCCACAGAGTTCGGGGTCACAGCCGTCGGCCGCCAGCACGTTGATGTGAGTGTCTTCACTGAGGTCGTAGGGCTCGTCGTGGGGCAGTTCGATCGCCTCGAACCCGAGGTCCTCGACGGCGTCCGCGAGGTAGTCCCAGCGGTAGTCGTGGATGAGGACGGGGATATCGTCGTCCATCCGCTCAAGCGTCCCGGGGTGGAAGTGGTCCGGGTGGACGTGCGAGACATAGATGTAGTCCACGTCGTTGAAATCCTCTGGCTCGAAATCGGGGTCGGGGTAGTGGGCCCAGGACCCGTAGTACGCGCCGTCGACGAGCCACGGGTCACAGAGGACTGAGGTGTCTTCGGACTCGATCAGCACCGCCGCCGATTCGAGATAGGTGACTTGCATCACCCGCTGGGAAGGGCTGCTTGTCTATTGTTATCGCCGCGTTGTCGAGGACGGCGACGGCGGCGGGCGCGATAAGCCCGGCTTGTCGCCGCGACCCCAGCCCCGGTAGGACGGGCTTCACCGCGTGGCTGTGGCCGAAGCGAAACTCCTTAGCGGCCGGGTCGTCCACGGACGGATATGAGCACCATCCGGGTCGTGTGGGGGACCGCAACCGGCCCGACCGCGCTGTCGTCGTACGACGCGGCGCTCGCGGCAGCGGGCGTCCACAACTACAATCTGGTGACGCTCTCGTCGGTCATCCCGGCCGGCCCGGCTATCGAACTCGCCGGGACGGCACCCGACCTGGGCCCGCCCGGTGAGGCCCTCGAAGTGGTTCAGTCGGCCGCGACCGCCGCGCCGGGCGAACGGGCCGCGGCCGGTATCGGCTGGGCGCGCAGCGAAGACGGCCCGGGCATCTTCTACGAGGTCGACGGCCGTGACCCCGACGCGGTCCGCGCGGAGATTCGCGAGGGGCTGGCCGCCGGTCGCGAGCTCCGGGACTGGGAGTTCGTCGAGGAGGACGTCCGCGTCGAGTCCGTCGCCCCGGCGGACACGCACGCGAGCTGTGTCGTCATCGCGACGTACGGCGAGAGCCATCCCGTCGCGTAAGCCCGGCTTTCGCCGGTGGACGGTTCGACGGCAACATTGTGGCCAAGCCACTGGGTTTTTATCCGTCAGCTACCTACGGCAGAGAGAACCTTCATGTACGGAAATTCGCCCTTCGGTGGCGAGACGGAGAAAGTGACGCTCACGCGGGAGCAGCGCCAGACGCTGCGCCGCGACCTCGCGAGCGTCGCGGCTCGAACGCGGGAGCTGTTGCCGGGGGAGTTCGTGGTGGGCTCGGAGGTCAGTGACAGCGAGACGGGACCGCGAGCGACTATCGCGGTCCAGCCGCCGGTCGGCTCTGTCGTCAGCGCCGACTACCGGCCCGAGGACCCGGACAGCGCGACTATCTCCGCCGAGGAGCGCGACGACCTCGCACAGGGCATCGCCGCGTCGGCGGCGCTACAGGTCAAACAGGTCATCGGCGACGACAGCTCGCCGACGGCGCAGTAACCGACCCCGCCGGGGGTCGAACTCACCCCGTTTTCCGAGCCGCCAGTGACCCGCTGGCTTTCGGTCGCGGACAGTATACTTATTGGCGGGCTCGAAGAGACCCTACCGTGAACCGACAGTACGCCGCGTTGCTGGCAGTCGCCTGTGCGATACCCCTCGCCGGCTGTGGCTTCATCACCGGGAGCGAACCACTCGCGTTCAGCGCCTCGCCGGCGACGGCGAGCGACGAGGCCGTCTCCGAGACGGGCTACGAGCAGCGAGCACAGCGCACCCAGAACGTCACGCGGAACTTCACCGTGGCCGACCAGACCAGACAGGTCGAGGTGACGAACCAGCTCGCGAAGTACGAGCGCGACATCTCGCTGGGGCCGCTGGGCTCACAGCGAGCCGGCGTCTTCGTCGCCGTCGCAAGCCCCGAGGTCGAGGTCGCCGGTCAGGCGTTCAACCCCATCGAGGACCTCTCGGAACGGGAGCTACTGGCACAGTCCAACTCGCAGTATTCCGCCATCAGCGTCGGCAGTCAGGTCGGCAGTGAGAACGTGACCACGCTGGGTCAGTCGACCGCAGTGAAGAAGTTCGAGGGGACGGCCACGCTCGCCGGTACACCGGTCGACGTGTACGTCCACGCGACGAAGTTCAGACACGAGGGCGACTTCGTCGTCGCCGTCGGTATCTATCCACAACAGACCGACGGGGAGGCGGCAAACGTTCTGACGCTGATCGGGAGTCTAGAACACTCCGGGTCCGAGTGAGCGGGCGCTACGTGTCCGTCGGCGGGTTGTAAAACAGCGCGTAGCCGATAGAGCCGGTCGCGGGAATCGAGCCCGCGCCGAAGGCGACGGCGACGCTGAGAGAGGTGACGACGGCGCCAAAGGCCGCCAGCGTCATCACCAGGGCGATACTCGCGAGCACGAAGTCAGCCGTGGAGAGTGAGGCCACTTCGGTCATCTTGTCTCCCAACAGACACGCCTACTAATTAAATATTATTACTCACTGCACTCGCTACGAGGTCGTCGCTACGCTCCGACCTCGCTACTTCCCCCAGAACGGGTCCCGATTCCGGTGGTTCTCCAGATACATCGACAGCGCCTCGCGCTCGTCGACGGATATCTCCTCTTTGAGCTCCTGTTCGAGTATCTTCGCGTGTTTCTCGGGCACTTCCACCCAGAGGTCGTCGCCCTCCTCTATCTGGCGGCCGACCGTCGGCCCGTCGATGGAGGCCGCGAGCTGTTCGCCGGCGCGGGCCGAGTCAACGTCCTCGCCCTCGTCCTGGAGCGATTTCAGCCGGCCGACCCGCTTTGGCTCGTTGCCATCCCACTTGACGACGTTGACGTTGCGCCGGAGTTCGCCCGAGAGCACCTCGACGCCGACGACGGCGGGGTCGTTCTGCCGGAAGGTGTGGTCGGGGAGCACCCGGAACTTCGCGGGGCGGGTGATGTTCTCCAGAATCTGCTCCTGCTGGGACTCCTCGATCGCGGTGACGTGGTCGTCGTACCCCTCGACGAGCTGGTAGATGACGTCGTCCTCGAACAGCTTCACGTCCTCCTGTTCGGCCAGCCGCCGGGCGTCGTCCAGCACGTCGACGGAGAAGGCGAGGATGGCCCGGTGGGTCGGCTCGTTGGCCGTCTCCGCGACGCGGACGTCACGGGGTGCGACGGCGCCGACCTCGGCGCGCATGATGGGAATCTCCTCCTCGGCGAGCGTACTGGAGATGGCCTCCAGCGAACCCAGCGTGTCGGCTTTGACCACGACACCCTCCTCCTGTGTGGTCACCTCTATCTCGGAGAGCTCCTCCTCGACTTCGGCGATGACCTCGGCGCGGTCCCGGTCCCGGAGCACCCGGATGGGCGCGCCCGCGATGGCGTCGTCGAGGTCCGGCGCAGCGATTTTCACGCCGTCGGCCGCCGCGACGGCGTCGACCTGCTCGAACTCCTGTTCGGTGCGTATCTCTTCGAGCGGTCGCGGGCGCAAGAGGGCGCGCACGTCGGTGACGATGGGGCCCTGCAGCCCGCCGACGACGATGGTGTCGTCCGCTCGAATCGTCCCGTCGTAGATGATGGCGTCCAGCGTCGTGCCAAAGCCCTGGGTGTCCTTGACCTCCAGCACTGTGCCGACGCCCGGCCCGGACGCGTCGATCTCCATCTCTTCTTTCATGTAGCGCTGGGACAGCCCCATCATCACGGTCAGGAGGTCCGGGATGCCCTCACCGGTCTCGGCGGAGACGGGGACGACGCCGATGTTGGCCTGGAAGTTCTGGACGCGCCAGTACATGTCGGCCGAGAAGCCGTTGTCGGAGAGCTCGCCGATGATCTCGTAGAGCTTCTCGTTCGCGTCCGACGTGACGCGGTCGGACTGGGCGTCCATCGTCACCTGTACCGGCTGGTTCTCGTTGGGGTTCCAGCCCGGCACTGTGTCTATCTTGTTCGCAGCGACGATGAAGGGCGTCTGGGTGCGTTTGAGGATGTCGATGGCCTCCAGCGTCTGGGGCTGGAAGCCGTCGTTGACGTCGACGACGAGGATGGCGATGTCGGCGAGTGCGCCGCCGCGGGACCGCAGCGTGGAAAACGAGTGGTGACCCGGCGTGTCGATGAACAGGAGGCCGGGCAGGTCGAAGTCCGTCGGGTCGACCAGCTCCCCGGCGATGTCCGAGATGACGGAAAGCGGGACCGCGGTGGCGCCGATGTGCTGGGTTATGGCGCCGGATTCGCCCGCCGTCACGGCCGAGCCGCGGATGCGGTCGAGCAGGCTCGTCTTCCCGTGGTCGACGTGACCGAGTACGGCGACAATCGGTGTCCGAAGGGTGTGCTCCGTCTCTGTGGTGGCTTCCTGATCAGACATAGATGGGCCTCAGAAGTTACTGGAAGGTGTCGGCCACAGTAGTTAAGTTCGTCGTCATGGTGCCGCTGTGACCCCAGTCGCTCCCACGAAACGACGTGTCTCGCTACTGCTCGGTGACAGTAAAGGACCCGGTCATCCCCACGCTCTGGTGGGGCGCACAGTAGTATTCGTACTCGCCGGCGGTCTCGAACGTGTGGCTGTAGGTGTGGCCGCTGCCATACGTGGTGCTGCCGTCGCCGGGCGTGCCGCTCCAGTCGCTGCCGGAGGGCGTCGTCTCGGCTTTGACGTTGTGGCCGTTCCCGCCCCACTCCCAGGTGACGGTGCTGCCCGCCGGAACGGTGAACGACTCCGGTGAGAAGCGCAGGCTCCCGTCCGGTGCGACCACGACCGTCTGACCGGCCGAGTCAGGCGTTCCGGTCGCGTCCGTCTCGGTCTCCGTTTCCATCGGCGAGTCGGTGTCTGTCTGTGTCTCCACCGGCGAGTCGGTGTCTGTCTCGGTCGACGCTTCGCTCGGTGTCGCGCTCTCCGTGCCGCCACAGCCGGCCAGTGTCCCGGTGACGCCCGCTGTCAGTGCGGCGATGAAGTGCCGCCGGTTTCCTTTCATGGCTCTCCGTGTGAACTCTGGGGTTAAAATTGTACTGCGTCCGTCAGACGCCCCGTGGCGTTTATGTAATCTCGCTCAGAAAGGGGGGTATGGCTGAACTACTCGCCGAGAACCTCTCGGGCAAGGACGTCATGGGCAGCGACGGGGCGGAGATGGGAAGCCTCTACAACATCACGATGGACCTCTCCTCGGGGTCGCTGAACCACCTCATCATCGACCCGGCGGAGTCACTTCGCAACACCGATTTCGAGTACAGTGACAAGGGCCGGCTGATGGTCCCCGTCGAACGGGTCAAAGCCGTCAAAGACCATATGATAATTCAACGGTAAATGTACGTTCTCGATTCGTCCGCCTTCATCAACGACTATCACACCGACGAGCAGATAGCCACGATTCCGCTCGTACAGGAGGAGCTCGAAGGGGAGGCCGCCTACCGGTTCGACGCGCTGGAGGGGTCGGGGATGCATCTCCACATCCCGGAGGAGAACACGGTCGAGCGCATCGAACGCGCCGCTCGCGAGACGGGCGACCTCGCCGAGCTCTCGGACACCGACATCCGGCTGGTCGCCGCCGCCTTCGAGCTCGACTGCCCGCTCGTCACCGACGACTACGCCATGCAAAACGTCGCGGAGAAACTGGACGTGCGCGTCGAGGTCATCGCCCGCGACGGCATCAGCGAGACGCGGGAGTGGCGCTTCCAGTGTGCCGGCTGCGGCCGCGAGTTCGACGAGAACCACGACCGCTGTCCGGTGTGTGGCTCCTCGCTCTCCAGAAAGAACCCCGCCTAAACCGGCCGCTCTTCGATGTCTTCGAGCCCGAGCTCGATGAGCTGTTGCAGCACTTCCTCCTCGGTGATGCCGTAGCGATGGGCTAGCATTTGAATAGCCCGGGCCTGGCCGTCCTCGCACACGACCGTGTACCGGGTTGACATGCCATGGATATAGGCCGCGTACAGCTTAAACACCCGTCAGACAGCTGTCGCACGGCTTACGACGGTAGCGTGGCGCCCGTCGTCGCGACGTAGTAGTTCACCACGAACAACCCGGCGTTCCAGAGCCCGTGGGCCAGCGCGGGGACGACGATGGTCTCGGTGTACTCGTACACCGCGCCGAGCACGACGCCGAGGGCGCTGGCGACGAGGATGTACGTCCACGCGCTCCCGGAACTGATCGCGAGATAGTGGCCCAGTCCGAAGAGGAGACTCGCGAGCGCGACGGCGGGGACGACGCCGAAGGCCCGCCGGAAGAGCCCCTGAACGACGCCGCGGAAGACGAGCTCTTCGGCCGGACCGACGAAAAAGAGCGCCACCGGGACCATGTAGAGAAAGAGGACGGGGTTCTGGCGGCCCTGCGTGATGATGCTGTTCTGGCCCGTCTCGACGCCGACGTCGAACAGCGTCTCGACCAGCGCGCTGAGCGCCTGCACGACGACGCCCATCAGGAGCGAGCCGGCGAGGATACCCGCGAGACCGACCAGCGCCCACCCGAAGTCAGACAGCCGGGGCGTCCGGAAGTAGACGAGCGACCGGTCGTCTCTGACCTGTATGTACGCGACCGCCGCCAGCAGGAACCCGACGAACGATATCGCGTTCACCGCCGCGTAGACCGTCGCCGGTGTCGTGCTCGCGTCCAGCGGCGCGGTGGCGCCCAGCAGCGCCGCGCCGAGCTGGCCGAAGATGGCGGCGAAGAAAAACGCCGCCAGGACGACGGCCAGCGCCCGGACGATGCTGGTCGTAATCGTGCGGCCGTCGGCGACGGAGACGTACGGCGGTGAGAGTGCCATTGCGTGTTGGTGTGCGTACGCGAGCGGGATTGAAGACCCCACCGATTAGGTAGACGGACGGCGACCCGGCTCCGAGCCCGCTCAGTCGATCCGGTAGCTCGGCCGCTCGGCGACCGTCTTCGTCTCCTCGGTCTCCTCGCCGGAGAGCAGGCCGCGAGCGGCGCGCTTGCCCCACTCGACGGCGGGCTGGGTGAACGTCTCGATGTCCGCGAGCTCGCCGACGAGGATGGTGGCAGCCTCCATGGCGAACAGGAGCTCACCCAGCCCTTCGGCGTCGAGTCGCTCCAGTTCGATTTCGACGGCGGGGCGGCCCGCTTGTGCGAGGCTGGCGACGGTGGCGTCGTACTCGGCGTCCAGCAGCTGGCCGAGGTCCGCGCCCGAGAGATAGGACAGCGAGTCGTGGTCCGTCTCGGGCACCGGTACGTCGGCGCGTTCCCGTGGCCGGACGACGGTGACCATCTTGTCGCGCGGGCCGGCGCGGTAGAGCTGGAGCTGTGAGTGCTGGTCGGTCGCACCCAGCGCTCTCGCGGGCGTCTGGCCGCGGCCGTCCTTCCCGAGGCTCTCGGCCCACAGCTGGGCGAACCACTCGGCGAACAGCTCCAGCCGCTCGGCGTAGGGCATGACGGCGTTGACGCCGGCGCCCCGTTCTTCCAGTGCGTAACAGACCGCGCCGTAGGCGTAGGCGGGCGAGTCATAGAGCGACGGCCCCAGGTCGTCGGCGGCCGCGCCGGCCCCGGAGAGCAGCCCCTCGATGTCGAGGTCCAAGATCGCGGCCGGGACCAGCCCGACCGACGAGAGCGCGGCGAAGCGGCCGGGGACGCCGTCGGGGACCGGGAGCCGCGGCAGGTCGTGTTCCTCGACGAGCTGGGCCAGCGGTCCGGACTCGCCGGTGGTGACGACGGTCAGTTCGGTCCAGTCGACGCCCGCGTCCTCGTAGGTCTCCCGGACGACGAGGAAGTTCGCCAGCGTCTCGGCCGTGGTCCCGGACTTGGAGACGACGTTGATGGCGGTGTCTTCGAGCGGGAGCGCCGCCAGTGTGCGCTCGATGTGTTCGGGGTCGACGTTGTCGAGGATGACGTGGCGGTCGGGGCGGTCAGCCAGCGCCGCTGTCACGGTCTTGGCCCCGAGCGCGGAGCCGCCGATGCCGACCGTGACGACGTACTCTGCGTCGGTCACCGGCTCGACCGCCTCGCGGATGACCGACGGGTCGGTCTCCTCGGGCAGATTGAGCGCGGCGTAGCCGAAGTCGCCGTTCTCCCGGCCCGCGGCGATGGTCTCGTGTGCCGTGGCGACTCGTTCGTCGAGCGCGTCGAGTTCGTCCTCGTCGACGCCGGGCTCCGCTACCTCGCCGAGCGCCGCACCGATATCTACGTGCATACCCGACCACTCGACGGCCTCTTACATATTTGCGGGGGAAGTGCGCTCGGTCGACAGCGGGGCGCTTAACCGCCTCGTCGTCCAACGGTCGGTGATGACAGACGCACCGGCCGAGACCGAGCGGAGCTACAACGGGCTCCCCGGCGCGTTCCCCTATGCGATTCGCTCCAGCGACTCGCTGTTGTTCAAGGGATACGTCGTGGTCGCCCTGCTCCTGACAGTGGCTATCGCACTCATCTTCACATTCGGCCTCATCGGCGTACTGGCCGGGAGCAGCGGTGCCCGCGGCGGGACGTTCACCTTCTCACGGACGTTCTTCCTCTTCGTCGGCCTGCTCGTCGTCGCGCCGCTGCTGGCGCCCGTGTTGCTGGTCGCCCGTCGCCACCGCCGCACCGCGTCCTCGGTGGCCTACGACCGCGGCCTGGCCCTCTCGGCGCTTGGCTTCGTCGCCTCGCTGTACGTCGGGCTGGTGATTTCGGTGCCGCCCGCGCTGCAACAGTCGAGCGAGAGCGCTATCGTCGCCACGCTCTACGGACTCCCCCAGATTGCCGGGCTCGCGCCGCCGCTCGTCGCCGTCGGCCTGATGTACGTAGTGCATCGAATTCTACGATAAGCGGGCGGTGGCTCGCCGAACCCGGCTCAACCGACAGAGACGGGACGTCCGGCTGTGTAGGGTCACAACGAACGCTGCGTCCACCCGCCGGTGCTCGGTCGAAACGGGGAAAAACGGCCCTGACCTACCCCGTCGCATGACCCAGAAAGCAGGGACCTTCCTCGTCACCCACACCGACGAGTCGTCGGTCACACTCCGCGACGTGGTCGACTCGCAGGTACTGACGCTCTCGGAGAACCCCGGCCTCGACGCGGGGACGGTCATCGAGGCGACGCTGGAAGCGGAGCCGCCGATGGAGGTGACCTACGAGCTCGTCGAACTGGCCGCCGAGCACGAGATTCCCGTCGAGGTCGTCGCCCTCGAACCGACCCAGCAGGCCAAAGCCCTCGCCGCCGACCAGCCCGTCGGCGAGCTGACGACACAGGAGCGGGCCGGCACCGGCGAGCTCCACGTCCTGACGGTCCCGGACGACGAGGCCGACGCGACCGCCGAGGAGGTGGCGGCCGACGAGGAGACAGTGGCCCGGGCGGGCCGACTCGGCGTGGACCGCGTCGAGATTCGGGCGGCGAGTGGCGTCGTCAGCGTCCGATATCTCCCGGACTGATGGGCCGGTTCGTTCCCCGTCCGGTCCGCGCGGATTAAGAAGGCGTGAACTACCCCACCCTACTCGCTCACCGCTGACGCGGTTCGCTCCTTGAGGGAGGGGCTTCCTGTCTCCACGACGCGCTTTGCAGATACGGGTGTATCCGCAGGGAGCGCAGTCTCCACAGGCGTTGATTCGGGGTGTCCCACTCCTACTTTTTCGAGACCGCGAGAAAGAATGTTCCACGACGCATTTGCATCTCTGTCTGCCTTGAACCCGCATGACGGGCACGAGTGTTCACGTACCCATAGCGGTTTGTCCGTTTCCGTTCCGCACGAAGCGCACTCTTTGGTGGTTCCTCGGGGGTCTACGGAAACTAAGTGCGTCCCTTCCCGTTCGCACTTGTATTCGAGCATTCGGAGGAACATTCCCCACGAGGCCCCGGCACGGTTCCGAGAGTTACCGGGGAGTTCGACCAGCCCCTTCGCGTCCAAGTCCTCGACCGCTACAAGGTCGTACTCAGCGGCGTAGTAGTTCGACAACTTGTGGAGGAAGTCCCTGCGCTTCCGTTTCAGGTCGGCGTGTCGTCGGGCGACCGTCTTGCGCTGTTTCTCCCAATTGTTCGAGCCGTGTTCCTTCCGCGAGAGGCTACGCTGAGAGCGTTCTAACCGCTCGCGCTCGTCGGCGAAGTCTGGTGACTCGACAGCGGTTCCATCAGTATCGTGTGCGTACGTCAAGATACCAACGTCAATCCCGACGACTCGTTCTGGGTTCTCTGGTTTCTCAGGAGCGTCTTCTTCCACGTCGATACCGAACGTGGCGAACCACTCGCCCGTGGGTTCTTGCTTGACTGTGACTTGTTTGATGGTCGCGTTCTCTGGGATGTCGCGGTGAAGCTGAATCGGAATATCACCGATTTTGCTCAACCACAGGACAGGCCGACCACTCGTATTCTTGAGTTTGAAGCCGGACTGATTGTAGGTGAGCGACCGATACTCCCGAGGAGGTTTCCACTTGAGCGTTCCAACAGCGCGCCCGTTCTCTTTCTGCGCTTTGAGCGTGGCGAGGTTGTCGTAGACACGCTTAACGACCATCTGCAACACTTTCGAGTACACGTCTCCGAGGTCGTCCCACCACGATTTGAGGTCAGGAAGTGTCCCCTGTATCTTGTAACGTTTTGGAATATCGTCTTCCTCGTTGAGCTTGTATAGGACGTGGTTGTAGAGTTGTCTACAAGTATCGACGTGGTACAGAAGCGTCTCGGTGAGGGCCTCCGGCGGGTCAAGCCGATACTTGTAGTTGTAGCGCATCTATGACTCTCGTTTCTCGATAAGTTCGTCCAAGTCTCTTGGACGAACGAGGACATCTTCAGGTGATTGTCCTGAGCCCACTCATTTGGTCGTCACGGATGGAGATATTCTTTCGCGTTGCCACACCACATTTTACACAACTTATGTAACTAAAGTTTATAGCTGACGTGGGTCGGCCGTCATGTCACATACAAGCAATTTTTTCAAACAAGATTCAACGTCATCATAGGCTGAATCGACTATCTCTCCTCACACTTTCTATCCCGCACTCGAATAGATTCTTGATTTCCCAAGTCGGTTTGGAAGTTAGTGAACAACAAAAACCGCATGAAAATAAGTTCGACTGTGTTATTCTGGGTCGGTATTTATACATAGTCGGTTTTCGCCAACTCTTTACGAAAAATACACTCTCGGTGCAGAATAGACAGCGGAAGTACAGGCCTTGCTGACCTTGCTGAAATCAGAATATCGTCTCATATCCAATCTAAGCCCAATTAGGGCAACACGGAAGGCTTATTCGGAGGCGTGCCACACCCACGCCCATGGTCGCGTTCGAGGTCCCGGAAGTCGACTACACGCAGTACTCCAATCGCCAGCTCGCCGCGGTCCCGCTCGCGGTGCTGGCGGTCGCCTTGGGGGTGCTCGCGGTCACCGCCGTGATGACCGGCTCGCCGGTCGCGCTGGGTGTGGACTTCACAGGTGGATCAGAGCTCACGGTTCAGTCGTCGTCACCGATTTCGGAACAGCAAGCCACCGACGTCTTCGGGGACTCGGTCGTCTCGGTCCAGCAGGTCTCCGGGCAGGACCAGTACATCATCACGTTCGACGACTCCGCGGAGATATCGGAGATAACCGCGACGGCCGAGCAGACCGACGGGATGACCGTGCTCCAGAGCGGGACGACCTCGCCCGTCTTCGGCGCGGACAACCAGCGCCTCGCCGTCATCGGCGTCGGCGTCGCCTTCCTCGGGATGAGCCTCCTCGCTTTCGCCCTGTTCCGGACCTTCGTCCCGAGTATCGCCATCGTCATCTCGGCCTTCTCGGACATCGTCATCCCCGTCGCCATCATGAACCTCGTCGGCATCAAGCTCTCCCTGGGGACCGTCGCGGCCCTGCTGATGCTCATCGGGTATTCGGTGGACTCGGACATCCTGTTGAACAACCACGTCCTCCGGCGGTCGGGCGGGTTCTACGAGTCCACCTACCGGGCGATGCGCACCGGTGTGACGATGACGCTCACCTCCATCGCCGCGATGACCGTGATGGCCATCTCGGCGACGCTGTTCGGTATCGAGCTGATGGCTTCCATCGGTATCGTGCTGGTGCTCGGCCTGACGGCTGACCTGATGAACACCTACATGCTCAACGTCACGCTGCTTCGCTGGTACAAGTACGAGGGGATCAACCGATGAGCGCGCTCAGAGAGAACTGGCGCATCGGCGTGCTGGTCGTCCTGTTGCTCGTCAGCACCGTCGCGCTGTTCGTCCCCGGGGCGCCGCCGGGGTCGACGGACAGCGAGGGCGCCGGCGGCGACCAGCTGACGAACCTCCAGTACGGTATCGAACTCTCCGGCGGCGCCCGCATTCAGGCGCCCGTCGTCGGGATGACCGCCGAGGGCGTCGACGTCGCCCCGGATGAGCAGGCTCGGGCCCAGTCGGCTATCGCCAACCGGCTCGGCGTCGACCCGATAGACGTCGAGATCCGACCGGCGACCCAGCAGGGCCAGAACGGCACCGTCGAGCTGTTCAACGAGAACGTCACGCGCGCGGAGTTCCGGACCGCGCTCGAAGCGGAGGGGTACAATCCGTCCACCGTCCGCCAGGGCGTCACCGACGCGACCCGCACGGAGATGGTTTCGGACATCGAGGAGAAGATAACCACGTCGGCCCTCAGCGGCGGCCGGGTTCAGGAGGTCAACTCCCCCGGCGGACGGAACTTCATCAGCATCACCGCGCCGGGACGCGACGCCGAGGAGCTCATCGACATCCTCGAAGAGCGCGGCGTGGTCCGCGTCTACGCCGTCTACCAGAACGACACGACGGGTAACTGGACCCACCAGCAGGTCCTCAGCCAGGAGGAGTTCGCCCGCATCGGTAACGCACAGAACCCACAGAACAGCGGTCCCGTGGTCCCGGTGACCATCGAACAGAGCGCCGCCGAGCGCTTCCAGAACGACATGGCCGAGGCCGGATTCGGCAACGGGGTGTCCTGTGGGGCCCGCCCGGAGAACCACGACTCGGTCGAGAGCATCAACTCGACCTGTCTGGTCACGACGCTGAACGGCCAGCCGGTGTTTATCGGCGGCGTGCGCCCGTCGCTGGGGCAGTCCTTCGCCGACGGGAGCTTCGCGACGGACCCGCAGTTCCAGATGGAGACCACCTCCATGGACGAGGCCCGCGAACTGGAACTCAGCCTCGACGCGGGGCGTCTCAAGTCCGACCTGGACTTCGAGGCCGGCAACCGGAACTCGCTGTCGCCGGCGCTGGCCGACCAGTTCAAGACGAACTCGCTCATCACGGGGCTGCTCGCGGTGCTGGCGGTCAGTCTGGTCGTCTACGGCCGCTACCGACGGCGCGAGGTCGCGCTGCCGATGATAGTGACGGCGCTCTCGGAGGTGTACATCCTGCTTGGCTTCGTCGCCCTGGCCCAGTACCCGCTCAATCTCTCCCATCTGGCCGGGTTCATCGCCGTCATCGGGACCGGTGTGGACGACCTCATCATCATCGGTGACGAGATTCTCCAGCAGGGGAAAGTCGACACGGGCCGCGTGTTCCAGAGCCGGTTCCGCAAGGCGTTCTGGGTCATCGGCGCGGCGGCGGCGACGACCATCGTCGCCATGCTGCCGATGGTCGCGTTCCCGCTTGGCGACCTCTCCGGGTTCGCCATCATCACCATCGTCGGTGTCCTCATCGGCGTGCTAATCACGCGACCGGCCTACGGTGACATCCTGCGGAACCTCGTGCTGGACGAGTAGCAAACGACGCGAACACTTTTCCGATCGATCACTCTCCGCCTGTGAACCGACAGAAAGCCCCTTTCAGTCCCGCCCGGGCGGCCGGTCGGGCGGCTACAGGCGTTTCAAAACTCCCCCAGCGTCGACTGCTGGGCGGCGGCGAGCACGTCGTCGCAGGTCGACCACGAGGTCCGGGCACAGTCGGGAAGCTCGCCGTGGCGCTCGACGTAGCCGGCCAGAAACGCGCGTGTCGTCGGGTCGCTCGGGTAGCCCGAGCCGACCGCGCCGTGGGTCTCGGCGAGCGTCTCGACGTGGCTGTCGCGGGCCACCTTCGCGACGATGGAGGCCGCGCCCACGAGCGGGTCGGTCTCGTCGGCGCCGTGCTCGGCGTCGAGGTCGACGGTGGCGTCGACGCGGTCGGCGACCCGCCGGCCGAAGCGTCCGGCGTCGGTGTCGCCGGCGTCCACCGTCCCCGGCAGTCCGTCGGTGGCGACGCCCGCCAGCGCCTCGGCGTGGGCGGCGACGGTCAGCGTGTTCATGTCCGTCTCGGGATCGTCGATGCGGGCGACGGGAATCTCGGCGACGGCGACGCGCTCGGCGACGGAGCGAATCGCTCCGTCCAGCCGCTCACGCCGGTCGGGCGCGATACCCTTCGAGTCACCGACGCCGTCTGGCAGGGCCTCGGGGGCCGCTCGCACCGCGGCGGCGAACATGGACCCCAGCACCGGTCCTTTGCCGGCCTCGTCGACGCCGAATCGCATAGCTGGTGCGTTCGCGGCGTCGAGTAAAGCGGTTGTGATCCGACGCGTGGCTAGAACTGGTCCCACGCCGTCCGGAGAGCGCCGGACGGGTCAGCGACGAACGTCCGAGTCGCTGGGACCAGGTCGTACTTCAGCCCGCGGACGCCGACGATGCCGAGCCCGACCGTCAAGAGGCTCGCCCCGACGATACCTGGGAGACTCCCGTAGCCGTTCGTGAAGTCCGGGGCGACGACGGCGAGTCCGCTCACGAAGACGAGTAGCGCCAGCCCGATCTTCAGCAGGGCGTCCGAGAGGCGCTTCCACCGACTTGGTTGGTACTCCGCCGCGAGGTCGTCCGCCACGTAGTCGCGCCACTCGTCAGTGGTCCGAACCGGGACCGCCGCCAGCATAGGAGTCTCGTCGGTCGCGACGGCGTCGCGTCGTGCGCTGGCCCGCCGTCGCAGTGCGTCGCGGTCGATGCCCCGGAGGATTCGGATGCGCTCGACGGTCAGATACGCGTCGGCCAGCCGCGCTTCGAGCGTCTCGTCCGCCCGCTCCTCGAAGGCCAGTTCTAACTGTCTGTCTGGGTAGTCGACCAGCAGTTCGAAGTCGTCGATACCGGCGGCGATACGGGTACGAATCTTCCGCTGGTCTCGCCGGCGTTTCGCACGTTCGACGTCCGCGAACCCCGACCGAATCCGGTCTCGCTGGGTCCGCGTGAGCAGCGAGGACACTGCATCCGACATGGCTTAGCCCAGACGAGTTGTGCATTTTATTTTACTGTTCTGGACGCGTCGGCGCGCCGTTCGGCGGACGACGTGTCCGGGTGTACGGGCGTACACGTTCCCCCCATCCCAGGGTATACGGCCGTATACGGCCAAAAATTGGCGTTAACTGTCGTTTGGCTTGATATCGCTGTCAGCGGTCGTAACGGACACATGGCACACCGCTCAGACTGGCTCCACAGCGTACGGCAACGTTTCGGTCCGGATACCCGAGTCGGCGCGCTCAGCGGCGCGATAGCCCTGATCTTCTTCGGGTCGGTCTTCTCACTGTTCGTCTACTCCGTGTACCGACCCCTGGTGAACGGTATCGTCGCACCGCGGTTCCCGGATATCGCGTATCTCATGGGGGCCAAGGGGTCCCAGGTCGCCTTCGGCGTTGTTATCGTCGCCTATCTCGCCGCCACGCAACGATGGGAGTACGTCCAGATACGGCTGCCGACCCGACACGATACGCTGTGGGTTGTCCTCGGGACCGCCGGGCTCGATATCATGGCCGAGGCGGCCCAGTTCGCACTGCCGCTGCTCGGACTCTCGCTCGAACTGCTCAGCGGGACTGGTGCCGACGTCGGATTGGGCAGGTGGCCGCTGCTGTGGCCCGTCGTCTTCCTCGGCCTGTACCTGGTGCCCGCGCTCGTCGAAGAACAGTTCGTCAGGGGTATCGTCCAGGGGAAGCTGCGAGACACGTTCCATCCAGCCTCCGAGGTTGTGCTCGGAGCCGCGCTCTTCTCGCTCTTGCACGGGCTGTACGGCGTCGCTCGCGGCCCGGAGTTCCTCGCGGCGTATCTGTTCGTCCTGTTCGGCCAGGGGCTGGCGTTCTGCCTCACCTACCAGCGGACGCGGAATCTCTTCGTCGTCGCGTTGGTCCACGCCATCTCGTGGGCCGACGTCGGCTTCCCGTTTTTCGGGCTGCTCTGACCACCGCCGTCAGTCCCGGAAGAACTCCTCGTCGGCGAACGGCTCGTCCTCGCCCTGTACGTCGACAACGTCCAGCGCGGTCACGACGCTGTCGACGCCCAGCAGTCCGGTGAGGCTCGGCTCCGTGCGCCCCTCGTCGCTGGAAATCAGCTCCTTCACGTAGAGGCCGCCCGCGCCGTGGATGCGGATGTCGGCGTGGGTGTCGTCGACCAGGTCGCCGCTGGCGGCGTAGACGTCCCGGGTGCGAGTGAGGTCCGCCCGCCGGTGGGAGACACGCTGTGGCGTGTCCTGATGGACGGTCGTCCCTTCGAGCTCGTCGAGGGCCGCCTGCAGCGCCTCGTCGGTGACCGGCTCGCTGAACTCCACGTCCATCCGGTAGGTCTTCGAGGCGTCCAGTTCCTTGACGCGCTCGACCATGTCGTGGGTCGCCAGCCGGAGCCCCTCGACTTCGACCTTGCCGTCGGCGAACTCGTTGACGTCGGCTTCGAGCTGGTCGACGTCCACGTCGCGAACGCGGGGCTCGTCCACTTCGATGACGAAGGGGCGACCGGACTCCAGCATCAGCGCGTCCACGTCCTCGCGGCCGGCGCCGTGGAAGGTGCCCGACTCCCCGTCCATCGCGTCGACGACGACCGGTACCGAGAGCTGTTCGACGGACTCGTCGTAGCGGAAGCCGGAGCCGTCACAGCCGTCACAGGGCTGGCCCTGCCAGCGCCCGGTGCCGTTGCAGTCGTTGCAGGGCCACTTCGTCTGGGGGATGTCCCGTTCGAGCTTGCGGTAGCGGCCGTAGACGAACGCGGAGTTGACGGTGACGTCGATGTCGTCCGTCGACAGGTCGAGCGTGAACTGCACGTCCGGGCGGCCAAACTCCACTTCGGCGCCGGTCAGGTCGCCGATGCGCTTGCCGACCTCGCGGTTCAGCTCGGTCTTCAGCGCCTCGCCCGACTCCTCGTCGAAGCCCACGTCCTCGCGCAGCAGGGCGTCGTTCTCTTCGAGCAGCGGCGGCACCTTCGTCCCGACCTGATAGGTGTCGAAGTCGTACCCCCTGACGGCGGTGGCGGCCTGCTCGGCCCACCAGTCGACGCGGTCGCTCTCCATCTCACACACCCAGCAGTCCTCGCTCGGCTCGAAGGGCTCGTCGGCTTCCAGCGCCAGCGAGACCCGCAGCGCCTCCCCCCGCTCGGCGTTGGCCAGCCCGAAGCTCCGCTCGGCGAACAGCCGGCCGAGACAGGAATCACAGAGCGGCCCCGTGGCCAGCGCGGCCTCGGCGTCCTCTAGTACGGTCATTGTCGTGGTGTGGAGGGCGGTCGGTAACTGCGTTTCGACCTCGACGCCGTGTCCACAGTGTTCGATATCGGCTGCTTCGACAGCCAGAAAGTCCCGCCCGCGTTGTTTTCCGAATCAGCGACCGAACCCGGACTGTGTCACCGGTCTTCGTGCCCGCCGTCTGAACGGCGTTCCGACGCCGGGTGGCTCGGTTCGGTTGTCTCGGTCGGGAACGGTTCGGCGGACGGCTCGTCAGGCTGTCCGAACAGCTCCCCGGGCACGTCGGTGACGGACACCGACACGTCCCGCTGTGGGAACGGAATTTCGATGCCGTCGGCCCGGAATCGCTTGTAGATGGCGCTGTTGAGCCCGTGTGTCGCACGCGCTCGCTGGGCCGGATTGTTGACCCAGCACAGTAGCTCGAAGTTCAGCGCGGACCCGCCGAACTCCCGGAAGCGGACGCGGGGCTTGGGCCGTTCCAGTACGAGTCCCTCGGCGTCGGCAATCTCCAGCAGTAGCTCCTCCAGAGCGTCGATATCGGTGCCGTAGGCGACGCCGATGGGTACCCGGATACGGCGTTTCGTCTTGGGCGTGGACTCGTTGACGATGGCGGCGTTCGACAGCTTCGCGTTGGGGACGGTGACGAGGATGTCGTCGCGGGTCCGGATGACCGTCGAGCGCACGGAGATGTCCTCGACGCGACCGCGCTCGCCGGTTTCGAGGACGACGTAGTCGCCCACCTTGTAGGTCCCGTCGAGATACAGCGACAGCGAGCCGAAGAAGTTCGCCAGCGTGTCCCGGGCGGCCAGGCCAACGATGATGCCGGCGATGCCGGCCGAGGCCAAGAGCGGCGTCACGTCGACGTCCCACAGCACGAGCAGGAGGAAGACGGCGACGGCGGCGACGACGGCGCTCCAGACGTTCTGGAGGATGGGAACCATCTGGCGGTCGATGTACTCGGTGTCGGTCACCGCCGTCGACACCTTCCGACCGACTCGCAGCAGCGTCGCCATCCAGACGACGATGACGACCGACAGCGTCCCCGATTCCAGCGGGACCGAGATGCCCGGAGCGATGTCGTACACCTGCGTCCCGGCGTACGCGCCGGCCAGCGCGAGACTGACGTACAGCGCCCGGTGGACGCCACCGAGGACGATGTCGTCGATGTCACTGTCGATGCGGCTGGTCAGTGACTTGAGATACCTGTCGCCGACGGCGCGCACGGCGAGGGCAAGCACCAGCCCGGTGACGACCAGCAGCGAGAACCCTTGCCAGACGGGGAGCGAGCCCAGCGCGGCCTCGATCCCACCCAGTTGCATACCACCCGTTACGCAGCCGCTGTATAAGTACTGATAGCTCGGGTACGTCCTCCGATACCGAACCGACTTTACTCCCGGCTGTCCGCTCAGTGGGTATGAACCCGATTCTCATCGCTATCTTGCTGGGTGTCTTACAGGGGGTTCTGGAGTGGCTCCCGGTCTCCAGCGAGGGCGGCGTCGCGCTCGCCTCGACGGCGCTCTCCGGTTTCGACCCCGACGACGCGACGCGGCTGGCGCTCTTTCTCCACGCCGGCACCGCCGTCGCCGCCGTCGCGTACTACCGCGGCGAGGTCCGGGATATCCTGCGGTCCGTCCGCGAGCTCTCGCGTCGCCCCTTCGCCGACGAGACGGCCGACCTCTCCTTTCTGTTCGTCGCGACGGCGGCGACGGGCCTGACCGGACTGCCGGCGTATCTCGTCCTCGACGCCGCGGTCTCCGGGCTGGAGGGGGGACTGTTCGTCGCGCTGGTCGGCGGCCTGCTCGTGCTCACGGGGCTGGTCCAGCGGTTCGCCGCCGCGCTGTCACTCGGTGACCGCGACCGGCCCGACTGGGTCGACGCCGTCTTCGTCGGGCTGTTGCAGGGCGTGGCTATCCTCCCCGGCGTCTCCCGGTCGGGCACCACCGTCAGCGCGTTGCTCCTGCGGGGCCACGAGGGGGAGTCCTCGCTGCGGCTCTCCTTTCTGCTGTCGATTCCGGCCGCGCTCGGCGCCAACGTCCTCGTGCTGGTCGACGACGGCGTTCCGGCGCTCGACCCGCTCGACGCCGCGGTCGCGCTGGCGGTCAGCGCCGTCGTGGGCTATCTGACCGTCGGTGCGCTCGTCCAGCTGGTGCGTCGGGTCCCCTTCTGGACGGTGTGTGTCGTGTTCGGTGGTCTGGGCGTCGTCGGCGGGTTGCTCGTCGCGCTGTAGCGTCGTCGCTCAGTCAGCGGTGTCGAGACTTTCTGACCGCTCGTGGTTTCGGTAGCCCGAGCGGACGCTCTCCCGCCGTGACCGGTGGAAGTTATATACGAGTCGGCGACAACTCTCCGACGACTGCGGCCATGAGTGGTGACGAACACAAGGTACTCGACGCGTCCGGCGACTTCCAGTACGTCGTCCGTGAGGGCGAACCGGTCGCCGACCCCAAGTGGCAGTCGTGTCGCCTCATCGTCACCAACAAGCGGGTGGTGCTCGCGACCAACGACGGCAAGACGCCCATCCCGCACTCGAATATCTCCGTACCCGACGAGCCCGACGCAGCCGTGCCGGAGGACGTGCCGCCGGGCGCGACGGTCCTCTCGGTCGGTGACACCGTCTTGCTCGTGGACGCCAGCAACGTCTCCGACTTCGCTTTCGAGTACCGCCGCGCGACGCTTCAGGGGGAGGTCATCCTCGCGCGCCACCCCGCCGTCGTCGGCGGCGTCATCCAGGACGACGCCGAGTGGAGCAAGGCGCGGTTCCGGCTGGACGACGACGAGGTCCGCCTGCAGTTCCCCGGCGGCGGCTCGACCGTCTTCGATATCGACGACGTGGGGACCATCGAGACGGGCGAGAGCAGCGTGCTCGGCGACCAGCGAACCGTCGTCGAGGTCGAACACACGGACGAGGAGGGTCGCAGCGTCGAGACCCACCTCTCGGGAATGCCCCACCACACCGAGGCGCTGGAGGCGCTGTTCGGCGCCGTCGTCGAGGGACGCGAGGACGATTACGAGCTCTCGGAGATGGAGAGTCAGGTGTTGATGGCGCTCTATTCGGGGGTCTCGCCCTTCGAGATGGCCGATTTCGTCGGAACGACGCCCGACGACGTCGAGGAGATATACCAGACGCTGCTGGACGTCGGGGCGGTGGACAAGGTTCGGACGCGGACGGAGGTCAGTCTGAACGCCCAGGGGCGGAATATGGCGAGTGAAGCGATGAGTGGGGAGTAGCGAGGCGGCGACCGAACGAGCCGCCCCGAAACGGAACGGGTCCGACCGATAGCGCTGCCCGATCCGTACGGCGTGGGCGCTGTTCAGAAGCCCGTCAGAGAGAGCCCTCGGACGTAGACCAGCCAGTACGAGAACGGGAGCACCACCATCAGAACTCTCAGCGCAGCGAGTAGCTGGACGGAGACGCCCGGCGGCGACACTTGTGTAGCGATGGCGAAGCCGACGATAATCAGGACGGAGACGAAACGAGACACTGTGCTCGGCTCATTATCATCGCGCTCGTCACCGCAAAAATAAGGCGTTCGGTGGCCCCGTACAGCGACTCACTGCCCCGGGGGCCGAGTCAGCCCCCTTCGTCTCTGACCGCCTCCAGCGACCAGAAGAAGCCGAAGTAGGCCACGACGCCGCCCAGCAGCGTGAGGTAGTAGAGCCACTGGGGCCCGCCCGGCAGGAGGTCGAAGAGGACGGTGACGACGGTCACCCACGCCAGCGCGAAGACGAAGTCGACGACCATCCCCGAGCGGTGCTCGTCGACGTGTCGGCCGACGGTTTCGAGCAGGTGTTTCCCGGAAGCCATGGACGTCACTCCGTTCGCTGTTCGTCGACCACGAGCACCGGGATGTGCGTCGAGCGCAGGACGCGCTCGGTGACGCTCCCGAGCAGGGCCCGGCGGACGCCCGAGCGGCCGTGGCTGCCCATGACGACGAGGTCGATGTCGTTGTTGTCGGCGTAGCCGGCGATGACTTCGTGGGGCGTGCCGACGCGGACTTCTTCGTGGACCGTCACGTCGTGTTCGGCGGCGGCGTCGACGACGGCCCCGGTGGCGTCGTCGGCCTTCTCCTGCAGGTCGTGCATCTCACCGAAGTTGCCCTGTTTGATGCGGTCGACCTGCTCGGTGCCGAGGCCGAAGTTCACGGCGTCGATGTCGACGACGTACAGCGCGTGCAGGCGGGCCCCGTACTGCGCGGCGAGGTCCACGGCGTGGGACACCGCGACGTTCGCGGTCTCGCTCCCGTCAGTCGGAATGAGGATGTTGTCGTACATGGTTAGTCGTCCGCAGGGGTGTCGCCGCCGGTGTTCGAGACGATGTCCTCGGCGGTCTGTTGCTGGCCCATCGGTTCGGGGCTGTGACACTGCCGCACCATCTTCTTCGTCTCCAGTGGCGGCTCCGGCGTCGCCAGCGAGACGGCGATGGTGACGAGGAAGACCAGCGGCGTCCCGACCAGCGCGGCGCCGATGGGCGGGACGTACTGGGCGTATATCGGGACGAGCGCGCCGCCCTCACCGGCGGCCGCGCCGAGAGCGCCGACGTAGGCCGGCAGGACGCTGTTGATAATCGAGGTTATCCAGAGCAACAGGCCGACGGACATCCCGGCCAAGGCGCCCTGTCGGTTGGTGTTCTCCCACCAGAGTCCGAGGAAGAACATCGGGAACAGCACCGTACCGGCAAGCGAGAAGGCGTAGGCGACGAGTTCGCCGATGAGCGCCGGTGGGTTGAAGGCGGTGACGGTCACCAGTGCGCCGATGCCGACGATGGTCGCTCGCCCGATGAGGACCTGCTGTCGCTGGGTCGCGTCGGGGTTGATGAGCTCGGCGTAGATGTCGTGAGCGACGGCCGAGGAGGCCGTGATGAACAGCCCCGCGGTCGTCGCGATGGCCGCGGCCATCGCCCCGGCGGCGACCAGCCCGACGAACCACGTCGGGAGGTCCGCGAACTGCGCGGCGAGCACGACGATGACGTCGCCCTCCGCGCCGGACATCGCCTGCTCGCCGGTGAAGACCGCCTGCGGCGAGATGTTGTTGACCGCCGCGAACAGGTCGACGCCGAAGGCGGCCATCGCGGGAGCGGCCCAGTACAGCAGGAGGATGAAGAACAGTCCCCAGACGGTCGACCAGCGAGCGGTCCGCTCGCTCTTGACCGTGTAGAACCGCACCAACACGTGCGGGAGGCCACAGGTCCCGAAGATGAGCGAGAACGCCGTCGCCACCCACAGGTAGTAGCTGTTACCGCCGATAAAGGGCGCGGAGAACTGTCGGCTGAGTTCGTCGAACAGCGCGCCGTACTCTATCTGTGGCAACACCGTCGAGTAGCCGCCGGTGAAGCCGACCGCGTAGACGCCGGCCAGAAACGCGACGATGAGGATGACGTACTGGACGGCCATGTTCTTGGTCGCGCCGAGCATCCCCGACAGTGCGAGGTAGCCGACGGTGATGGTCATCATCACGATTATCATCGGGATGATGTCGAGGCCGAAGACGTACTGGCCGACGAGGCCCATCCCGCGGGCCTGGCCAACGGAGTAGACGTACGCGATGAGCAGCGTGGTGAACGCGGCCAGCGCGCGGGCCGTCGGGGAGTTGAATCGGTCCGCGACGAAGTCGGGGGCCGTGTACTTCCCGAACCGCCGCATCTGTGCGGCGAGGAAGATGAGCAGGACGAAGTAGCCGGTCGTCCAGCCGACGATGAACGCCAGGCCGTAAAAGCCCGACAGCGCGACGAGCCCGGCCAGCCCGAGATACGAGGCGGCGGACATCCAGTTCGCGCCGATGGCCATCCCGTTCTCGATGTTGCCGATGCCGCGGCCGGCGACCCACATGCCCTCGGTGTCTGCCACCTTGAACACGTAGCCGATGACCAGGAACGACGCCATCATGAGGAAGACGATGATGGCCGGCAGCAGTTTAAACGAGATGTCGAGCGCTTCGGCCTGCAGCGGGATCGTCATTGCTCGCCCCCGCGGTCTGACCGCTGGTCAGACGAGGCTCGCGACTCTTCGGGTCGCTCACCACCGTCGGTGGCCGCGGCCTCACCGCTCTCGCCGGCTCCGCCCTCCTCGGGGCCGGCGGTGCTGTGATCGATACCGTACTTGTCGTCGAGCTTGTCGCGCTGGCGGGCGTAGATGGCCGACAGGATGAGCGCGCCCGTCGGCGCGCCGAAGGCGACGAGGAAGTAGTGCAACGGGAAGCCGATGACCGGCATCGTCGTCGTCATCGCGTCGGGAGCGATGACTGTCAGCGTCACCGGCCCGAAGACGATAATCGCCCAGGCGACGAAGCCGGTCCAGACGATTCTGAGGTGGTCACGCATGTAGGGCGTGCTCGGTTTCAGCAAGTTCACCTCCTCGTCGAGATAGTTCGTGTTCTGATGGCGCTGTGCGGCCTGTGTCGTCCCTCCGTCAGTGCGCGGAGCTGACGAGGTCCGTCTCGTTGCACTCGGTTCACTACCGTCGGCTGTGACAGCCTCGTCGTCCGCCCGTTCGTGTGTGTTGTTATCTGGCATGGTTGGGTTTGTGCCCCACCACCGTGCCCCCTTTGTTCGAAGAACCGGTCCGTCGCATGCAGGAGCCGTCGAGCCCGGATATCGCCGCCACCGGGCGGCGAACACCGGCCGCTCGGCACGACGCTCCTCTCAGTCGCCGCCGACTTTCGACTGGATGTCGCTGACTACGTCGGGATTGCGAAGCGTGCTGGTGTCGCCCAGCTCCTCGCCGTTGGCGATGTCTTCGAGGAGTCGACGCATTATCTTCCCCGAGCGGGTCTTGGGGAGTTCGGGCGTGAAGATGACCGACTCCGGCCGCGCGATGGGGCCGATAGCGTCTTCGACGCCCTCGATGATGCGCTCACGGAGCGCTTCGTTCTCCTCGGTGCCGTCCTCGGTGATGACGTAGGCGTACACCGCCTCCCCCTTGATGTCGTGTTTGCCGCCGACGACGGCCGCCTCGGCGACGCCCTCGACGCCGACGATGGCGCTCTCTATCTCCATCGTCCCCAGACGGTGCCCCGAGACGTTGAGCACGTCGTCGACCCGACCGAGGACGGTGATGTAGCCGTCTTCGTCGAGTTTCGCGCCGTCCTCGGGGAAGTAGACCCACTCGTCGCGGTCGGGGTTCGAGTACTCCCGCCAGTACTCGTCGATGAAGCGCTCGTCGTTGTTGTACAGCGTCCGGAGCATCCCGGGCCAGGGTCGGTTGACGACGAGATAGCCGGCCTCGCCGGCCCCGACGGGGTCGCCGCCGACGTCGACCACGTCGGCGCTGACGCCCGGCAGCGGCGGGCCGGCGGACCCGGGTTTCATCTCGCCGATGGCCGGCAGCGTCGTCAGCATCATCCCGCCGGTCTCGGTCTGCCACCAGGTGTCGACCACCGGGCAGTCCTCGTCGCCGATGTGCTTGTAGTACCACTTCCACGCGCGCGGGTTGATGGGCTCGCCGACCGTGCCCAGCAGGCGCAGGCTGGAGAGGTCGTGGCTGTCGGGGTACTCCTTGCCCCACTTCATGAACGCGCGGATGGCCGTGGGGGCGGTGTAGAGCTGGGTCACGTCGTACTCCTCGACGATCTCCCAGAGCCGGTCTTTCTCGGGGTAGTCGGGCGTCCCCTCGTACATCACCGTCGTGGTTCCGAGCGCGAGCGGGCCGTAGACGATGTAGGAGTGGCCGGTGATCCAGCCGATGTCGGCCGAACACCAGTAGGTGTCGTCGGGCTTTACGTCCAGTACGGCGTGGCTGGTCCACGCCGCGTAGGAGAGGTAGCCGCCCGTCGTGTGTTTGACCCCCTTCGGCTGGCCGGTCGTCCCCGACGTGTACATGAGAAACAGCATGTCCTCGGCGTCTCTCGTGACGGGGTCGACCTCGGCGCCCTCGTGGGCGGCGACGAGCTCGTCGTAGTCGTGCTCGCCCTCCTTCATCGGGTGGTCGTAGTCGTCGTCTAACCGGTCGACGACGACGGTCTCGACCTCGTGGCCCACGTCTTCGAGCCCCTCGTTCGCCTTCTCCTTGTGGGGGAGCGGGTCGCCGCGACGGTAGTAGCCGTCACAGGTCACGAGGAACTCGGAGTCGGCCGACTCCATCCGCGTCGCCAGCGCGTCCGCGGAGAAGCCCGCGAAGACGACCGAGTGCGGCGCGCCGATGCGGGCACACGCCAGCATGGCGACGGGGAGCTCCGGAATCATCGGCATGTACATCGTGACCACGTCGTCCTCCTCGACGCCCAGCTCGCGCAGGGCGGCGGCGAACTCGTTGACCTCCCGGTGGAGCTGCGCGTAGCTGTAGGTGCGTTTCTCGCCGAGTTCACCGATCCACTCGATGGCCGCCTCCTCGCCGCGCTCGTCGAGATGCCGGTCGAGACAGTTGTGCGAGGCGTTCAGTTCGCCGTCGGTGAACCACTCGTAGAACGGGGCGTCGCTGTCGTCGAGGACCTGGTCCCACTCCGAGTCCCAGTCGAGCAACTCGGCCGCCCGCTCCCAGGCGCCGGGCCACTCGTCCTCGAACTCGTCGTAGATGGCGGGGTCTGCGACGTTGGCCTGCTCGACGAACGACTCCGGTGGCTCGAAGACGTCCTGTGCTTCGAGTCGTGCCTCCAGTTGGACCTCTTCATCTGACATGGTCTATCATAGACAATCCCGTGGCGGTTGATAAACGGGGGGTCTAACTATCGAAACAGTGAGCTTACACTTCTCGTTCTGCTTCCTTCGAGGGAGTTTCAGATTCCTCGGCGAAGAAAGCGGTCAAGAGCTTCTGCTGGGCCTTCCTGAGATGGTTGTGGAGTGTCGGAGCGGAAATGGCGAGCGAGTCGGCGAGTTCCTCCGCGGTCGTCCCGCGTGGCCACTCGAAGTAGCCGCTGTGGTAGGCCGCCTGTAACACGGTCGCCTGTCGGTCGGAGAGTCGGTCGGACAGGTGTTCGCGAAACCCCCTGTCCGTCTCGACCGGGCGTTCGGTCTCGTGTTTGGCGGTCAGCGTCGTCCCGGGGTAGGCGCCCACGACGGTATCGACGACGTCGCGGAGGTCGATGTCGGTGGGCAGCTCCGCCGTGATAACCGCGTCGCCGTGTCTGGCCGTTAGGTCCCGGATACGGCCCCCGTTCTCCACGAGCGGGAGCGTGGGTGCCGCCGTGACGACGACTTCCAGTAGCGCTCCGTCGCGGTAGTCCTCGATGAGGCGGGCGTCGACGGTGGCGGCGTCGTCGGTGACGTAGGAGAGGACCGCGTCCGTCGGCGCGCCGTCGACGACGAGATAGTACAGTAGCGACCGCCCACCGACCGGCACCACGCCCGAGAGCTCGACCCGACAGCCGAGCGTCTCCGAGAGCCCGACGGTCACGGCGTCGGCGTCGGTACATCGGAAGGTGAGTTCGGTGACCGTATCGGCCAGTAGCAGGCGTTTCCGTTCGACGGCAGACAGCGCCGCGCCGATGTGGGTTCCGAGCGCCCGCAGGACCTCCCGTTCGGCGTCGCCGAGGCGGGCCGTCGTGCCGACGGCCAGCACGCCCGACACGGCGTCTTCGCGGACGAGCGGGACGAGTACGACCGGTCCGTTCGCTCCCTCGACCGGTCGAACGTCGTTGGCGTCTATCGCGTCGGTCGCCACACCGGCGTGTGCCCGTCGCTGCTCGGTGACTCGCTGCTCGCCGACCCCGGCTATCGCACGCGGCGTGAGGCCGTCACCGGTGTGTTCCGCCACCCACGCGAACCGGAAGCCCTCGGTGGCCGCCAGCCGGTCACACAGCGTCCGGGCTATCTCCTCGCCGGTCGCGGCCTCGGACAGCGCCGCACCGACCTCGCTTGCGACGCCGATGGTCCGGCGGAGGCGAGCCGGCGCCGCGTCGGTCTCGACGCCGTCGACGGCGCTGACGACGGTTTCGCGGTCGGGGTCGTCGAGCAGCGGGTCGAGGCGGTCGAGGCGTTTCCAGCCGCCGAGCGCACAGACGACGTGGACGGGGACGCCCTCGGCGAGGAGGCTCGCCGCGAACCGCCAGCGCAGGTCACGAGAGGACACGTCCGCCAGTCGCGGGTCGGTCTCACCGGCGCGGTCGGCCACCTCGCCGACGAGCATCTGGAGGCGACGGGCCGAGACCGACAGCAGCGGTTCGTCGTCGTCACGTCCCGCAGCGCTGGCGAACTTCCGCACGTCGTGTTCGACGTCCGACGGCAGGTAGGCCTCGCGAGTCGCCGTCTCGCCGTCACGAACCGCCAGGAAGTGGTGGTCTCCGGCGGTCGCGATGTCGGCCAGTCGGACGCCCGTCATCTCGGTCGGGCGCAGCCCGACTTCGGCCCCCAGCCGCACGACGAGGTCCTCGCGGTGCGTTTCGGCGGCGCGTCGGAGTCGCTCGTACCCTCGGGCTCCGAGCACGTCGGCCCCGGTAGACATGCTTCGGTTATTCACGAGCTAGCGAAATAAGTGTATGGTCGAAGACGGCTCTTTCGAGCCGGGTTCGTGCTGTGTTCCAGTGTCGAACCGATCGAAATCTCCAGCAGCGTTTCGGCAGCGTCGAACAAACCGAAACGGCGACTCACTCGGGCGTCGCCGACTGCAACTCCCCGAGTATCTCGGGGTTCCGGAGCGCGCTGATGTCGCCCAGCGCCTCGCCGTTGGCGACGGCGGTCAGCAGCCGGCGCATCACCTTCCCGGAGCGCGTTTTCGGGAGTTCGGGGGTGAACACCACCGCCTCGGGGACGGCGACGCTACCGATGGCCGATTCGACGGCCCGCTCGATCCGCATCTGGAGGTCCGCCTCGGCACAGGTGCCCGTCGGCGAGACGTACGCGTAGACGGCCGTCCCGGTGGTCGCGTGGTCCGCCCCGACGACGGCGGCCTCGACGACGCCGTCGACGCTCGCGATAGCCGATTCGAGTTCCATCGTGCTGAACCGCCGTCCAGCGACGTTGATGGCGTCGTCGATACGACCGAGCAGCGTGAGGTATCCGTCCCCGTCGACCGTCGCCCCGTCCTCCGGGGAGTAGTGCCACCCCTCCCCACGGGCCGCAGCCGCACCCCAGCCCTCGCCGGTGCGAAGCGACTGGGGCATCCCCGGCCACGGACGGGTGACGACGAGTTCGCCCGCGTTGCCCGTCCCGACCGGCTCGCCCGCGGAGTCGACGACTCCCATCTCGATGCCGGGCAGGGGCTTGCCCGCCGCTCCCGGTTTCATCGCGTCGACGCCCGGGAGCGTCGAGAGCAGAATCGCGCCCGTCTCCGTCTGCCACCAGGTGTCGACGACGGGACACTCCCCGCCGCCGATGTGTTCGCGGTACCACCGCCAGGCCGGCTCGTCGATCGGTTCGCCGACGGTGCCCAGCAGGCGCAGGCTGGAGAGGTCGTGACTCGCCGGGTGACGTTCGCCCCACTTCATGAACGCTCTGATAGCGGTCGGCGCGGTGTAGAACACGTCGACGGCGTACTCCTCGACGATCTCCCAGATGCGGTCCTTCTCGGGGTGGTCCGGCGTACCGTTGTACAGTACCGTCGTGGTTCCGAGCGCGAGCGGGCCGTAGACGATGTAGGAGTGGCCGGTGATCCAGCCGATGTCGGCCGAACACCAGTACGTGTCCTCGGGCTTGACGTCGAGGACGGCGTGGCTCGTCCACGCGACGTGGGAGAGATACCCCCCCGTCGTGTGGTCGACGGCCTTTGGCTGGCCGGTGGTCCCGGACGTGTAGATGCGAAAGAGGGTGTCGGTCGCGTCCCGCGGAACCGGGTCGACCGTCTCGCCGTCGTACTCCGCGCGCAGTCGGTCGTAGTCGTCGTACCCCTCGCCGAGGTGGACGTCCAGTCCGAGTCGGTCCAGCACGACCACGTCGACGTCTCGCTCGACGGCGATGCGGGCGTTGTCGGCCTTGTTCTTCTGGGCCACGGCGCTGCCCCGCCGGTAGTAGCCGTCACAGGTGACGAGCAGCGACGACCCGGTTCGTTCCAGTCGCTCGGCGAGCGCGTTGGCCGAAAAGCCCGCGAAGACGACGTTGTGAATCACGCCCAGCCTGACACACGCGAGCATCACGACCGGGAGCTCCGGGACGTTCGGGAGGTAGATAGTCACGACGTCGTCGGCTTCGACCCCCTTCCCGCGAAGCGCCGCCGCAACGGCGTTGACCTCGCGGTACAGCTCCCGGTACGTGTAGCTCCGGGACTCGCCGACGTGTCCCTCCCAGATGAGCGCGAGCTGGTTCTTGCGCTCCGGGAGGTGTCGGTCGATACAGGTGTGGGAGGCGTTCAGCGTCCCGTCGGGGAACCACTCGAAGGGGAGGCCGTCGGCCCCGCGGAGCACGTCGGTGGGCGGTTCGTGCCACTCCAGCAGGTCGGCCGCCCGCCGCCAGCAGTCGGGCCACTCGCGCTCGAACCGGTCGTACACCGACGACTCCGAGACGTTCGCCTGCTCGACGAACCACGCCGGCGGGTCGATGGCGGGCCGGTCGTCCAGCGCGGTGGCTCGACCGGCCTCGTCGCCCCCTGTCATCGTTCACACCTACGGCGGTGTGGTGATAAGCCTTGGCGCTACCGGCGGTGTTGCCGCCCCGTTCTCAGCATCGACATTCGCGGCGGAACCTATTTGCGCCGGCCTCGATAACGACGGCACACGCGGGGTATGAGCGACACAGAGAAGAAGATCGCCGACACGCAGGGCCAGTACTTGCAGGCGGTCTCGCAGGGCCAGCGCCTCACCGACGCCGAGTGGCGCAACTGTCGTGTCATCCTCACCACCGAACGCATCGCGCTCATCGCCGACAGCAAGACACAGCTCGCGCTGAGTGATATCGACCGTATCGCCGACCGGTTCGACGTGAACCAGCAAAGCGCCGGCGTCTCCGAGTACGTCGCGCTCCACGTCGGCGAAGACGTCTTTCTGGTGTCGGCGTCGAACCACGAGGCCTTCCAGACGGACTTCTACCGGGCGAGTCTGGACGGCGCCGTCGTCCTCGTCCAGCACCCCGCCCTCGAAGGCGGCGTCGTCCAGAACTCCGAGTGGACGAAGGGCCGGCTGAAAGTCTCCGACGAGGCGCTCAGACTCGCGATGGCCGACGGACAGGCCGTCGACATCGACCGGGCCGACATCGGTGACCTCACAGTCGAGGACAAGCAGGTCTCGGGCGAGGAGCGGACGGTCATCCAGGTCGAACACAGCGAGGGCGACATCAGCGTCGAGACCCACCTCGCCGGCGAGGAGTTCCACGCCACCGTCCTCCGGACGATGCTCGAAGACAGCGCCGAGCAGAACCGCGCGGACCTGGACCTCTCCTCGACGGAGAAACGCGTCATCATGGCGCTGCACTCGGGTGTGTCGCCCTTCGACATCCCCACCTTCGTCGGCATCGACGTCGAGAAGACCGAGGCTATCTTCGACCGGCTCATCGAGCTCGACGTCATCAGCGTCCTCCGCGAGCGCACGGAGGTCGCGCTGACGACGAAGGGCCGTCGGGTCGCCGGGGATCGGATGGGAGAGCAGTAGCGAGGAATCGAGCGCAGCGAGATTCCTCGACGAAGCGCGGCGGGGAACGGAGTGACCCGCGAGCAGTAGCGAGGTCACGAGCTTGCGAGTGACCTCGAAGCGAAACGGCGACCGTAGGGAGCCGTAGAGCAGTAGCGAGAGCCCGAGCGGCGGGAGGGGTCTCGAAGCGACGCGGAGACCGCCGAGCAACGGGGCGCACGGAACGCGGTGTCCGACCGAGTCGGATTCGCCCGACGGCGGCCACGATGTCACCGGCCACTGGGCCGCGCACAATGTTTCACAGTGATCCGTGTAGCGATTTACCGGTGTGCACCGACCCCGGGTCGTGCTATCCGGAAATAATCTACAATAATTACTATCAGTCACCTGCTTACACAAATTTCGAGGGATTATGCCCGCCATATTCAAATCCCTGCTTGCAGTGGTACCCGTATGGACATCGATACAGCGGTGGTTCTCGCCGCTGGCGAGGGAACTCGCCTTCGCCCACTGACGCGTAATCGGCCGAAACCGATGCTACCCGCCGGGAACCGTCCCATTCTCGAACACGTCTTCGACTCGCTGGTCGAAGCCGGCGTCGAGGAACTCGTCGTCGTGGTCGGCTACAAGCGCGACCGGGTACAGAACCACTTCGGACCGACCTACCGGGACGTACCTGTCACGTACGTCACACAGAGCAAGCAACTGGGCAGCGGCCACGCCCTCCTGCAGGCCCGGGAGGCCGTCGACGGGGCGGTGCTGGTTCTCAACGGCGACCGGCTCATCGACGCCGGCACGGTGTCGGCCGTCGCCGACAGCTTCGCGGGGACGGGTGACGCGTCGCTGGCCGTCGTCGAACGGCAGGAGACGAGCCGGTACGGCGCCGTCGAAGTGCGGGACGGCGACATCGTAAAGCTCGTCGAAAAGCCCCGCGACGGTGACTACCGACTCATCAACGGGGGCGTCTACGCCTTTTCGGCCGACATCTTCACCGCCGTCGAGCAGACGCCCCGGCAGGCGGGCGAGCTGGCGCTGACGGACACGCTGGAACGCATCATCGACCGCGACCGCGTCCGCGGCGTCGAGGTCGACGGGATGTGGGTCGACGCCACCTACCCGTGGGACCTGCTGACGGTCGCCCGCGAGGTGCTGGCACGCGGCCGCGTCGTCGAGGCGGCCCGCAGCGACGGGGTCTGGATAGCCGACTCGGCGCGCGTCCACCGCGAGGCGGTCCTGCAGGGGCCGGTCGTCGTCGGGCAGGACTGCGAGGTCGGCCCGGACGCCGTCATCGGCCCCGACACGGCGCTTGGCAGCAACGTCACCGTCGGCTCGAACGCGGTCGTCCAGCACAGCGTCATCGACGCCGACACGCGTATCGACCCCGGCTCGACGCTGCTGGACACCGTCACCGGACAGGACGTCCACCTCGGTGCGAGCACGGTGGTCCCGGCCGGCCCGGCCGACGTTCAGGTCGGGACGACCATCTTCGAGGGGCAACAGCTCGGTGCGGTCATCGCCGACCGGGCGCGGGCCCGCGGCAACGTCAGCTTCACGCCGGGCTCGCTGGTGGGCCCGAAGGCCACGCTCGACGTCGGCGTGACGGTGCGTGGCAACGTCACCGAGGGCGCGGAGGTGACCCGCTGATGTGTGGCATCATCGGCTGTGTCGGCCGCGGGTCGGAGACGCTCGACACGCTCGTCCACGGCCTCTCGAAGCTGGAGTACCGGGGGTACGACTCGGCCGGCGTCGCGATGGCCGACGACACGGTGTCGCTGTGCAAGACCTCGGGCAAGATCGACGACCTGCGGGCGGCCCTGAAGTCGGCGTCGCTGTCGGGCTCGGTCGGCATCGGCCACACCCGCTGGAGCACGCACGGGCCGCCGACGGACGGCAACGCCCACCCACACCAGGACTGTCACGGCGACGTCGCCGTCGTCCACAACGGTATCATCGAGAACTACCAGTCCCTGCGCGACGAGCTCGTCGCCGCCGGGCACACGTTCACCTCGGACACCGACACCGAAGTCATCCCGCACCTCATCGAGACCGAACTCGAAGCCGGCGCCGAGCCCGAGGCGGCCGTCCGGGCGGCCATCGCCCGGCTGGAGGGGAGCTACGCCGTCGCCGTCGTCATCGCCGGCACCGAGGCCATCTTCGCCGCGCGCCACGACTCCCCGCTCGTGCTGGGGCTCGACGACGGCGCGACCTATCTGGCCAGCGACGTGCCCGCCTTCCGGGACTTCACGGACAAGGTCGTCTATCTCGCCGACGGCGAGTTCGCCCGGCTCGACGCGAGCGGCTGGGTGGTCTCCGACGTCGACGGCACCGTGGTCGAGAAGGACGTCGACACCGTCGAGTGGGACCCCGAGGAGACCGGCAAGAGCGGGTACGACCACTACATGATAAAGGAGATACACGAACAGCCCCGGGCGCTCCGGCAGTGCCTACGCGAGCGCGTCGACGAGATGGCCGGTACCGTCGACCTCGACGACCTGGGCGACCTCTCGCCGACCGGCGTCCAGTTCGTCGCCTGTGGCACCTCCTATCACGCCGCGTTGTACGGCGCGCACCTCTTCCGCGAGGCCGGCATCCCGGCCCAGGCCTTCCTCGCCAGCGAGTACGCCACCTCCGTCCCGCCCATCGGCGACGCCCTGGTCATCGGCGTGACCCAGAGCGGGGAGACGGCCGACACGCTGTCGGCGCTCCGGGCGGCCGAGAAACGCGGCGCCCGCACCCTCGTCGTCACCAACGTCGTCGGGTCGACGGCGGCCCGCGAGTGCGACCACGCCTTCTACATCCGGGCCGGTCCGGAGATCGGCGTCGCCGCCAGCAAGACCTTCTCCTCGCAGCTGGCTGCGCTGAACCTGCTCACGCTCGGGATGACCCAGGGCGACGACACCCGCGAGGTCATCAACGCCCTCCGGGAACTGCCCGGCGACCTCCAGCGCATCTTGGACGAGTCCAGCGCCGAGGCAGTCGCCGAGCTCTACCAGGACGCCGGCGCGTACTTCTTCATCGGCCGGGGGCTCCAGTTCCCCGTCGCTCTGGAAGGCGCTCTGAAGATGAAAGAGATAACGTACAAACACGCAGAGGGGTTCGCCGCCGGCGAGCTCAAACACGGCCCGCTCGCGCTCGTGACGGCCGACACGCCGGTGTTCGCTGTCGTCATCGGCGACGACGAGAAAGCCCGCAAGACCGTGGGCAACGTCAAGGAGGTCGAGGCCCGCGACGCGCCCGTCGTGGCGATTACCGACGGCCAGACCGACGTCCACCGCTACGCCGACCACGTGCTCCAGATCCCCGAGACCCATCCGCGAGCGGCCGCCGTGCTCGCCAACGCCCACCTGCAGCTGCTGTCCTACCACACCGCGGCGAAGCTCGGCCGCAACATCGACAAGCCGCGGAATCTGGCGAAAAGCGTGACGGTGGAATGAGGAGTCCGGCGCGGTTTTGACGGATGCTTGATTCACTATCCGAGCCAGTCCGTTTCTCTCCATCTGAGACCGTTGTTGATTATTGTTTGTCTCTAGCACGCGTAAAAACGGGTTTGTTGAGTCGAGACTTGCTTGGCCACTGAACATGCTGATGAAGGAAATATGCACTTGGTAGAACGCGAAATGATTTAATCTAATCCTAATGCCAGTTGGGACAACAAGCGTCGAAGGATGTGCTACTCCGCCGATCGACGATTCTACGCTTAAACCGGCTCCAAACCATAGTATTGATGTATCACAGACCGTTTCACCTAACACAAGTGTCGGATTTAGTGTCAAATCCAAATAAAAACGCTACTATTTCTTTCGCAGCCGGCTCTGGGAAGTTTGAGAAGATGGCAGTGTATCTTGCTAAATCAATAAATAATAACACATCATATCGATCAGTCGTTTTCATACCTGAATCCGAGATAGATGATATTTCAGACAACTCTCTATCTCTGTTTGATGAATTATGCACTGACGTGGTCCAAGGTGAGACAACGATACCGGACTACGGTCAATCTGCAAAATTAGACGCTTTTGCTATAGCGGCCGATCGCTATGCTCCTCCACACATACTGGTTGATACTGATGTTCTCGTCTTTGACTCACCATCAATCCAATTTACCGAGGCAGACGTGTTTGCAAAACCAGTCGACATTGGAGCACAGTACTGGGGGAGTCAGGCAGCGATCTCAGAATGGAGAGAAATCTATTCCTCACACGGGTTTGAATTCCCAAATACACGAACGCAAAGTACTGTTGACGGTCGGCAGATTCTCCCATATTATAATGCAGGAGTTGTGGCTACGTCACGGAGTGATATTCCACAGCAATGGCTCGAACTCACTGATTCGGTCTTTTCACAGATAACCCAACCGTTTTATGCGGATCAGGTGTCTCTCGCGATGATTATGAGCAAGTTTGAACATGAAGAATTGACCGAACGAGAGAATTATCCAGCGTCAGTGAGGACACTATTCCCATCCGACATTTCTATTTTGCATTACCATCACTGGGACACACTTTACCGAGCAAAATTCTCCCGATATCACACAACACTAAATGATATTGGTGTTACAAATGGCCTTGCAAAATCCGGCACAGAACAGTTAAGATGCTATACGAAATCATTGAAACGTGTGTTTGATTATCGGGCTAAGAAACAAGTAAAGCGGAAAATAATAAACGATCTTCCCCCGGATATCGTCGAAAAGCTCCGGAGATGGAAACCATGATTGAAATCAACAGATGCGGATTTCTGTCGCGGCACTATATTCTGTGGTAGGTAAATTTGTTCAGCAGGACACAAAACCGAGCGGCCATCATATAGTTGCAGCTGGACGGAGGAAAGCCAACAACAGTCTCCCCAATCTAACTGATACTCTACACTCAGCAGTATCGACGAAGGACTGAACAATTAACCGCTCTCCTACTTCGAGTGTCACTTCAGGTTTAAATTACGGGAGTCGCTTCCTAATTAGCCACAGAACATCCAGACCAACGGTGTACAGCTGTCTCACCACTATTTTCAGGTCGAACCAGAACGACTGCCCGCGGATATACTCGATGTCGTAGCGAAGCTTCGCCCGGGGATTCTCGCTGGTCATCTGGTTTATCTGTGCGAGTCCGGTCAGCCCGGGTTTGACGAACCACCGTTTGCGCCACTCGTTGGTCTCGGCTTCGAGGTGCTGTTCCTCGTCAGTCCAGGCTGCTCGGGGACCAACGACGCTCATATTGCCCACCAGAATCGACCACAGCTGCGGGATCTCATCGAGATGGGTCTGGCGGAGATATCGCCCGACTCGCGTAATTCGTTCGTTGTCTTCGCCCGTCGGCGTCGTCGTCTCCCGTCCGGTGGTCATCGTCCGGAACTTGTAGACGGTGAACGTCTCCCCGAAGGCGGCGGTTCGTGTCTGTTTATAGAATATTGGTCCGGAGGAGTCGAGTTTGACTGCGACCACGATGAGGGCCAAGAACGGGAGTAAACACACCAACGCCGCGGCAGCGAAAGCCACGTCGAACGCTCGCTTGACGAGATAATCCTGCCAGTCCCACGGTTCCAAATGCGTGTCTACGAGTTCGCCACCGGCCGCATCGGCGACGAGCACACTGTCGGCGTGGTCACGGTGGACTTTCGCCTGTACTCCGTGTTCGAAGCACGCAGAGAGCGCACCGAAGAACTCCTCGCGGTCCGGGTGCTTGAACGCTAGGAGGACGGTGTCGACGTCGTGTTCCACGAGCACTTCGTCGAGTCTGGAGAGTCCACCCAGTCGTGGGAGTTCCTCCGGTCGTTCGATCGTCACTCCTCCGTCGGAGATTCGATACTGGTTCTCATTGGGGTGGACGCTCGCGGGGGAGACGACGCCTAAAATCGGTACCTCGGAGCTCTCGTGGAGGGTCCGCATAATCTCCATGTCATCGCCGACGATTATGGCGCGTTTCAGCGTTCGAGGGCGCTGCCGGATTGTGACGAACCACAGCGGAAGGCACACCCCCAGTAGCGCAATCGTCAACAGGAGCGTTGTCCGGGGGAGCCGCGAGGACCAATCGAAGTAGCCTATGGCTGCCAGGATGGCCGCCGTCAGAACCACTCGTTTGTGGCTCAGCGAAATCGTATCCAGAATCCGTCGTGGACGAGGCTTGAACAGCGGCCACAGCACGACGAGCGTAATCCCGACTGTCGCCACGATCTGGTCCATCAAATCACCGTTCGAAAGCGTCGTCGGTTCCAGATTATCGAGTACTGGCGGCGCGGTCACGAGGTCTTGCAGCGGCGGCGTGTTGGCGAGAAACACCGACATCCCAATAAGCAAGGCCGCCCCCGTCGGAGCTACAACCCGGTAGCGCCACCCAGACTCCATTACGAATTAGATTGTGGCTGTCATATAAAAACGCTGTGAGCTACTCATTAACTGCGTACGTAGTTGCAGCGAGTAGACAGAACCCCTGTCCAGTTGCTTTAGCGGTGGCTTGAACGTTACTCCCAAGCAGATTGCAGTTACTGTCGTGCTGGTATCGCTATCGACCAGAGTATGGCCACACTATCGGGCGACCTGTATCTTGCTACCCCCTGGGCCTGCTTGAGTACGCCGCGTCGCTCTTCTTCTCGACTCGAAGACCCGTCTTGGGGAACGCAAGCTGATAGACGCAGATTCAGACGGCTACGGAATGACAAAACATGTTTTTACCGCCCAAGTAATCTATAAGTCGATGGTTAATTTCTCCGTTGTTTTGCCGACATACGCTAACGATGACCCCGAAGAACTCGGGACGGCTATCGGGAGTGTGGTGGACCAAACTCGAAGGCCCGACGAAATCCTCATCGTGAAAGATGGGCCACTCTCCCACGAGCTGGAGGCGACCGTCGAACGCTTCGAGACAGAACACCCCTCCGTGTTCACGTCGGTTCAGATTCCCACGAACCAGGGTCTGGGTAACGCCCTCCGAACAGGCGTCGAGGAGGCGGCCCACGACTACGTCGCCCGGATGGATGCCGACGATATTTCGGTCCCAACTCGGTTTGAACAGCAGATAGATTTCCTCACCGCGAACCCTGACGTCGACATCGTTGGCGGGTATATCGACGAATTCGAAACTGACCCCAGTGAGCCAGTTGGTCGACGCGAGGTGCCGACCGATCACGAGGATATCGAGCGGATGGCTCGCTTTCGAAGCCCGATGAATCATGCTTCCGTGATTTTTGACAAAGAGACTGTTCTTGCGGCTGGCAACTACCGACCCGTTGAGCCCATGGAGGACTACGACCTCTGGGTCCGGATGCTACTCGACGATGCGACCTTCGCGAATATTCCCGAAGTCTTGGTGAACGTCAGGGCGGGTGAGGAGCTGTACGGGCGTCGCGGTGGCTGGGAGTACGCCCGCGAGGAGATTCGGACTCAAGTCGAGTTCTACAGACGCGGATTCACGTCGCTCCCGGTGTTTTTATTCAATACAGCGACGCGTGGAGGGCTTCGACTGGTGCCTCGTAAGATTCGACGCATAATTTACGAGCAAACTGCCCGTGAGTAGCAGTCCTTTAACTGTCGCTCAAGAGTGTCTCCCAGAGCTCGACGTGGTGTATTGCTTGACGGCGTCTATAATTTGTAGTCCGTTCGATCGCCTGATTACTCAGTTCTTTTCTCAATTCAGGTGTACGCAGCAAGGTTCGGACACTCTCTGTGATCTCTGTCGGTTCCGGTGGGACCACGATTCCTGCTTCGCCGACTGCTTCTGGAATCCCTCCGGTGTCACTCGCAACAACTGGAAGCCCAGATGCCTGTGCTTCGAGTATAACCATTCCTAGTGAATCGAGATAACTGACGTAGATGAAAACATCTCCCGATGCCAGTATCTGCGGGATATCGTCTCGGTGGCCAAGGACTTCAACGCTATCAGCGTAGGGATATCCGGAGACGAAATGTTTTAGATTTGAGAGATACCGGCCACCACCTGCGATGCGAAATTTCACGTTGAATTCGCTGAGTAACGGTTTTATCCCTTTTAGTACCGTTTTCACGCCGTCGAGCTTTTCTTTGTAGCGCAGATTAGTGACTGTTAATAGTGATGTCTCCTCGGGGTACTCGTCCGGTGTTGCAGTCGCGTATCCTTCTACGTCGAAAACGGGCTTCGCATAGCGCCACCCCTCAAAATCATATCTTGCGGACATCCGTCTTCTCGCTTCCCTCGTCACGAAGATGCACCCATCTGCCCGAGACAGAACAAACTGTGTCGTTCTTTTAATTCCCTCTTCGATTACTCGCCCAAACTGGTTGTGTGTGTTTAGATAGTCTGCCCAGCCCTGGATATCGACGATGAGTGGAACGTCCAGATACGAACTGGCCAGAGCTGCTACCCCTCCTCGCCTGAGTGCTTCATCTGTCTGAATCGCGCTGTAATTTCCACTCGTCAGCTTCAAAAATAGCTCTAAACCATCTGCTTCGATTATCTCGACTGTGTACGGAACTGGCAAAGATTCTACTACTGCTGAAAGTGATTCAGCGTGTCGTCGTTTCTGGTAACTGAGTGCAATGGTCTCCATTACTCAGAGATATCCCAAGTCTTCGAGCTTTTCTTCCATCCCTCTGGTTTCTCGATCTGTCCTCGGATTTTGATACTTGGTCTTGTTCATCTCGATATCAAAATACGAAAGAATAGTGGGGGTGACATCGAGATGCGTTTCTATGCCAAAGTCAGTCGTTCCTGCCCAGATACCGGACGTTTCATCGTGGATGTGACGCCACTTCCAACGAGGGTTGTACGTCATCCCGTGGTCACTGATTATCAGCACATCGTCCGGGTCGATATCATCAACAAGTGATGCGGTTGTCGAATCCATCTTCTCATAGGCTTCTTGAATCCGAGAGTCACCTTCGTCTGTAACATGGAGGAGCCTGTCTAAGAGTGTAAACACGGCGAACACAAGATTGAAATCTTGATTATCTGTGAGCCAGCGAACGGTTTCGACTTGTTGCGTGTGGGCTTCATACAGGTCATCTATGTAGCCTTCGCGGACACCACCATCTTCGTCAAACTTCCGCTCTGGCTCGCCATCGTATCGCTGCCGAACGGAATCTTCGATATCTGTTGGTTCGACAGCTACTTCCGGACTAGGAAAACCGCTTATAGTAACTCCATCGGTTGGTTTTGGCGGGTAAGTAAGTGGGACAAAGGCGCCTAACGAATTTGGGACGTGGTGCCACGCCCTTTTATATGGAATATCGTCGTTCGTTGGTTGGCTGCCGAGTGCGAGACGGCGAAACCATATCCTTGCCGGTGTGTTAAGTACATCCCTTGGAATCAGACGGTCGACTTTCGAGAGGGTACGGAGCTTCCAAGGAGCATCGATCATTCCTGAAAGGGTCGCGACTCGATGATCCCACATCGATAGACCGGTCGTTATAGTCGTCCACGCCGTACCGCTGTCTACTTCGCGATTTTGCCAGAACGGCTCTGGTTGGAGGACGCCACCCTCGGTGAGTTGTTCATAGAACGGCAGATCAAACGCATCAAGATGTTCGGTTGTCGCCGCATCCCAACCGACGACAAGTAGAGTCCGGTCCATGGTGCTAACTTGAGTATGCTATGCAAATGCTTTACGCTGACTTCTTCAACTGCAGATTAAATACAGGCAAGAGCTCGTGCCACTTATGTATGAGGTTTGACCAAATACTCTGAGAACAGCAGACTCAAATGATTGTAATTTACTCTTCTATGTAACCGAGTCCAATTATGTTTCAAATCACTTCCGATCAAAAGCGACTCATGTTCCCTTATGCATTATTGATATTTGTCGGGTTTGCGATATACCTCTACATAATCGCAGTCATACAGCCTACGCTTAGCTACTGGGACGCATCTTGGTACGCAAACTCTGCGCGCCACATGATCAACGGCGGATATTGGGTAATACCACATCTCCACTACGATGACGCAGTCTTTCAGCCGTTCGTCGAGAAGCCACCACTCGGGATGTGGATACAAGCCGTATCGATGTCCATATTCGGCGTCTCAACGTTTGCAGCACGGCTCCCTTCGGTTCTCGCAGGCGTTGGCATCGCTCTGTTGACGTTTGATCTGGGCCGCCGATGGTTCAACTGGGAGACCGGAATCACGGCTGGCCTGCTGTTCTACGTCCAACCGCTCATTTTTCGCCGGGGGCACTCCATGTGGACCGCTGATATCGAGATGCTCTTTCTCTTCTTCGGTGTCGCGTTCGTTTACGCTGTTCTCAGGGCCGTCGAGGACGCACCGAGGTGGTTCTATGTGGCCGGTATCGCGGCTGGTAGTGCTGTCCTCACCAAAGGTGTGGCAGCCGGTGTATTCTTAGTCATCCTCGTTCCAGTGGCAGTACGATACCGCCAGACCCTGACGACTCGTGAAGCTGTTCTCGGCGCAGTCGCCTCGTTTGTTATCGGTGGGTCGTAGCATCTGGTAGCGTATCTCGAGGAGCCGAAGGTATTCATCGACGTCTATCTCATCAATCAAGTCCTACAGCGAAGCGCTGGGGAACTGGCGACGTACGGTGGCACGTTCAGCTTCATGAATTACCCGTACTTCGTTGATATACCCTCTTCTTACTGGCTCTTCACACCGCTGTTGGCGACCGCAATCCTAGTTTCTGTGACTGCCGGTCTCTATTCCGATGGCCGCTCGTGGTCAGAGCTGTTTCTAGTATGGTGGTTCGTGAGTGTATACGTCTTCTTCGCTGTCATCGGTGGGAATCATCTGTGGTACATCAAACCGGCCGTCGTCCCAGCTGTGCTCCTGATGGGAGCTCTGGTCAGCCAACTGTGGCGGTGGGTGACAACCGAGGTGTCAGTTCCTGTCTCCGACTCTATGCTCGATACTGTGTACGTCGTCGGTGGTCTGGCGGCTGTCGTATTGCTAATCGGCGTCATGACGTTCCCCGCTAACACCGGTACCTGGGACAACGACCAGCGCCAGTTCGCCGATAAAGCAGCGATTCCCGCCGAACAAACCGTGTACTACGACACGAGCATCAATGGCAGCAGGCAGCCCCGTGTGTTCGCCTTTTACGAGCGTAACCCAATGAGCGAGCTTACTGCGAGTGAGGTACAACAGCTGCAATCGGACTCGTACGTGATTGCCAGTTCGCAGACCTTGGAGCGATTGAATAGAGAGCATGAGGTTATACATCGTGGTAAAGACGGCGAGGCTGCGATGATCAAGGTGTTGTGAGATATCCGATCTGAAACACAGATTGCTTGCTCTCGACGGACCCCATTCAAAAGACAAAAATACTAACACTGTATCAACTGCTATTGTTCTATGACCATATCGGCGGTAGTCATCACACACAACGAGTCTAGAGATATCTCCGAGTGTTTAGAGTCCCTCTCTTGGTGTGATGAAATTATCGTCGTTGACGGACAGAGCGATGACGGGACCCGGCAAATAGCTTCCACAATTGCTGACAAAGTTTTAGTTGAGGACGACACTGACAGGAGCTCGGGATTCGATCACACACGCATGCTCGGCATCGAGGCTGCATCTAACGAATGGATTTTTTGGCTTGATGCGGATGAGAGGGCTCCTCAGGGAATTGAAGACGATATCCACGAGTGGATTAGCTCCGGGGACCGCGACATTATTTCCTTCCCGAGGAAGCACATAATATTCGGAAAAGTCACTCGTTCGTGTGGATACTGGCCGAATTACGAAAAGCGATTGTTCCGTCGAGGGAGCGTTGAGTTCTCCGAGGGTGTACATCAATTCGTCAACATCGACGAAAGCACGACTGAATTCAAGGCCCCTGCCGAGGATCAGTACGCTATCACACACTACCGCTATAGAACACGTGAAGAGTTCCTTGACAAATCGGAACGGTACTCGACTGTAAAGGCAAAACAGACAGACTACGTCTTCGGACAGTGGCTATGGCACCCAATCAGGACCTTTCTAATACGGTTTTTTTATTATAGCGGATATAAGGAGGGAATTCATGGTCTCGAGCTAAGCCTTCTACAGGCACATTATGAATTCAAATTAGCCCAGAAATCTCGTCGCAAGAACGCTTGACTACTTTCATTATGGTAAATAGCGTGCGTGTAGTAGATGCTGCCGATAACGCGTTATATAAAACAGCTTGGACATAACGGACTTAGTCACGCATGGATGTAATGCTAATACCGCCGGAGAACGAATCAAACAAATATTTATCTTCGCTAACCGATGCGATGGAAGCGAAAGATATCAACGTCCGCTCCTACTCCTGGGATTCGTATCTTCCGATACTCCGTCCAATGTCGCGGACTGGGCTACCTGACGTTGTTCACATCCACTGGCTACAATTTCTGATGATCGACTCTTCGCTCACTCTCACTGTACTAAAGACGGTTCGTCTACTAATTGAACTAACTGTAGCACGATTACTGGGTGTGAAGGTAGTCTGGACGGTACATGACCGCCTTTCTCACAAGCAACCATACCCACGGTGGGAATCGCTGTGGCGGCGAGTTGTTGCACAGCACTTCTGTGATGATTTGATCGTCCATTGTGATACGGCGCGAGACATCATCCGTGAGACATACTCTATAGGATCTAAAACACCGATCGAAGTCATACCACACGGTCACTATATCGGGCGTTATCCCGACCTCTCCAAAGACAGCGCTCGCGACGATTTGGGGATTGATGATGACCGTACCGTCTTCACATTCTTCGGTCGTATTCGCGAATATAAACAGATCCCAGAACTGATCGAAGTATTCACTCAATTAGACGAAGAGCGCGCTATGTTACTTATAGCGGGGAAACCGAGCAGTGACACATTACGACGGAGTATAAATAAAAGAGCTAAGGGGAATAATGTCCGTACTGAACTGAAATTCATTCCTGAGAAAGAGGTTGCAAAGTATTTCAAGGCGTCGGATATCATCGTTCTCCACTACAGAGATATACTCACGTCAGGAAGTGCGATCTTAGCGATGTCCATGCGACGGCCGGTTATTACTCCCGCACTCGGATGTCTCCCCGAACTTATCGAAGACGGTACTGACGGTCTACTGTATGACTCGGTTGAGCCTTCAGGGCTTCGAAACGCGATGAAACGGGCACTGGAAGTAGACCTGGATCGTCTCGGTGGGAACGGATACGACAAAATTGCAAAATTAGACTGGTCAATAATTGCTCAATCGACGATTCAAGTGTATGATAGATGACTCAGTCTTGCAAACGAGCTTGATTGGTCGTTGATTAATCCGTAAGATAGCCCAGGTCTTGGAGACGTTGCTGCGTTTCCTGTCCAAAATCGGCTTGCTCTTGACCGCTATCTGATTTCCAGATAATACCTCTGTCCGTAATAATGTCTGATAGCTTTTCAACTACATCAGGGTGTATATCACTCATATTTGTTTCCTCGTCCGGCAGATCGTACAGTAGCTGGCTAGACCCGCCTTCGATATATTTGTAATCCGTTGTGCGGACTGCAGTCACTGGATTGCTGCCCAGTTCGATATCGAATTCGCTGTTGTGCTTAGTGTAAGCGTCCATGTGAACAATCCCACGTTGGCTAATCCCGAATGTCCGACCCGTATCCCGGAGGTCTTGACCTTCGAATTGGTCGGAAGTCACATCTGTTATAGCCGACAGGGTACGCGTAACGTCAATGTGTTGGGTGACTGTTTCTTTCCCGTCTGTCATTCCGTTGATTCCTATCACGATCAGCGGAACCCTGATCAGCCCATCGTGTAACAGCAGATTGTGGCCGAGAATGTTCGACTCTCCAAAAAGGTCCCCGTGGTCGCCGGTGATAACTACTATCAACTTTCGGTTTGAGGCGGTTCGAGCTTCTTGCAGCAATTGTTTGGCCACCTCATCAGCAAAGCGTATCTCGGCGTCGTAGAGTGCTTTAATCCCTGACCATTGCTCGCGGCTAATATCCAGTCCCTGAGACATTCGGCGTTTGAGTCCCTCTGAACCGCTATATATCTCATTTACCAATGACTGCGCTTTGTCTGTGGATATTTCGATGTCGTCGGTGAATGTGTCTCGCTATTTCGATACGGGGCGATAGGGATGATGCGGGGAATCTATATGTGCATAAGCAAAAAACGGTGACTCATCTCTTTCCCTCTTATTCCAACTTTTAAAACGTCTTGGGATTGTTGCAGTCGGATTGTGAGCAACGTCGTCTTTGAGTCGTTGTAGGTCAATCGTATCTAGCTCCCTAATCCGTTCCATTGCACAAGCCCAATTTTCCTTCACAGCAGAACCCCGCTGTAGGAAACTCTCCTTGCTCACTGACAGATCATCAACTGTAGCAAACCCTCGATCCAACCCTGTGGACGAGCTTATGTATGAGTTCGGTGTAAAGAGTACTGTTTCGTAGCCACTTTGATGAAGTAACTGCGGGAAGGTGTCCAGTTCTTGCCGGAGCTTTTTCTGTGCCTTTCCGTCTTGACCGAGTCGGTGTGTGGAGAGGTACGTACCGGTCAGCATTGACGCAGTCGAAGCGGGCGTCCACATAGACTGGGAGACCGGCGTTGAAAACACAGTCGCGTCGGACCGACTGGTTTCAGATTGTATATTTGGTGTCGTGTTCCGACTGTAACCATACATCGATGTGTGGTCGGCCCGAACACTTTCAAGCGTAATCCAGAGAATATTGGGCCGCTTTTGCATATTTAGCTAAAGCGCCCACACCAATATTATCGTTTTGAAAGTGTCTATTCATCTTCCACGATATAATTAATCACGTCTAAATTATCCTCTTACAATTGACTGTTTGATGTCTGGATGAATAATATTGATAGGCAGGTTGACTGCCTGTATGATGCTGTGCTATTCTCTTTCTTCAGCTGTGTTGATGAGTACCACTTTGTATCTTGGCTATAAATGAAAGACTGAAAACACTTTCTTTATCAGATCTGTCTCGTCTTCGCTAACCCCAAGCGCATATATGACTAAAATGAAGGATAGTCCACCGATTGTCATCCCGGAGACGAGCAGAAGATATCCATCGAAGACAAGTGTGAAACTGAGCATAATTAACCCCGAGACGGCACCAGCAGTAATTGGCTTTATGTAACTCCAATCATAGGGAGATAACCCCTCGAAGTACCACACCTGCCACGCTCTTAGAACATTGATAGCGGCCAGCACACTCGCTGTCGCAACTGCAGCACCGATAACCCCGATATTTGTTATTAGAATATAATTTAATAGTATGTTGAGAATCCCGGAACCTAACTGGTTGAACATTGTTAAATACTGGTGGTCCGACATCATCAACAAATACCCGCTCGGACCGACAAGAGCATTAGTCAATTGGCCAATAACAAACAGCATCAGGATGTACTGGCCCTGACTAAACCCCTCTCCAAACACTTGGAGTATCTCTGGCGCATAAATGAGAACTGCGATCGCTGGAAACAACGATATCATAAATATCATCTTAGTTACTGCAGTGTAAATCGCCTCCAAGTCGTCGTTGTTGCCATTCTGGTAGAGCCGTGATGCAATCGGAGGGAAAAGCTGATTGAAGGCTGATAGAGGTAGCGAAAGAATACGAGATATCAGGAACGCAGCGTTGTACACGCCAACAGCGGACCCGGTAAAAAAGAAGCCGATCATAAGAATATCTGTCCGGTTATAGGCGAAGCTACCCAGTTGGTTGAATGTCAAGGGGAGCGAAAAGTTGTAATACTCCTTCGTTTCTGAGCGACTTGGACTCGCAATTCCGAGAAATTCTACTCTTTTAACCAACAGTGTGAACGCAACCAGAAAACCCAGCACGCCACTGACAATCAGACCGGCAGCTGCACCGACAACAGAGTATCCAAGAACAACTGCACCACCAACAAAAACCAAACGGAGAAAAGGCTTGACGATAGATGAAGTTATGACATTATAATCCATCCGCTCAATACTTTTGAATAGCGAATAGCTAATCATCGAGAGTGTATTGAACGGAATAACGACTGCAGTGATACGCAGTATTTCAGTAAAGAGTACATCGTCTAATGTGAACGAGGAAATCGTCGGGGCAAAAAGAAAGACGGCTCCGCCAATAGCCACGCTTGCGAGTAACGATGTTCCGTATGCTAGTGTTACCACAACCTTCCGTTTCCGAGGCTGTTCTTCATATTCTGGAATGAAACGTAGTAATGACTTGTCACCACCCAGTCGTGCTAATACATAAACCAGCGAAAATAGGACATTTATGTAAGTATAGAATCCGTATAGCCGTGTTCCCAGAATCCGGGTTAAGATGACAGTCGTCCCAAGACCTAGCGTATTGCTTGCTCCTTTCCCTAAAACAAAAAGACCTGCTCCCTCGGAGATCGATCCAAGTGAACTCTCTTTTTCACTACCGGCTCCATCCTTTTCCATCAACTACCAGTTACCTCGTGGGTTGCCGGTTGGAGACTTTACGATTACGGTTGACCTGTCCCCTGTTTCTGTGGAGGTACGATACGGACTATAGTACATCGCCAGCGCGAGGCGACAAAAATATATAACGCATGATAGACTCTACTGTGTAGATGACGGCCTTTGATTGGCTGGGACGCACTCTCTCTTATGTACGTTCTCAGGGTCTTATACCCGGGCTGAACAAATCTGCCTACGAGTTCAAGCATGGCACAGCGTATCGGATTGATGCTCGTTGGCCTGGAAATGCCGTCTTTGACTCTCAATGGGACGTACTAATTATACTTGACGCGTGTCGGCCCGACTTGCTTGCTGAGGTCAGTGACAATTATGATTTCCTTCCCAAATCACCTGCTACTATCCGGTCGAAAGGAAGTGGTTCCCTCTCTTGGATGGAGCGAAATTTCACTGACGATTGGGCCACTGAGATGACAAATACGGCCTACGTCTCCGGAAACCCATTTACCGATGAGCTGGTAGCAGATGGACAGTTCGGTTATCTCGACGAAGTATGGCGGTACGGTTGGGACGATGAGATCGGGACTGTCCCTGCACGCCCGATCACTGATCGAGCGATAGATACTGCTCGGACGAGGGATTTCGATCGGCTGTTAGTTCATTACATGCAGCCCCATTTCCCGAGCATCCCGGACCCCGTTGACTCCGGAATCGACATCGAAAATTTCGGTGACGGATGGGACTCGATATGGGACGACCTCGCTGCTGGACGTATCTCTAAAGACCGGGTCTGGAAATCGTATCGAGCCAATCTGAATTATGTTCTCGATGATGTGTCCCTACTGTTGAACAATATTGACGCCGACACGGCAGTCATTAGCGCAGACCATGGCAATGCGTTCGGTGAATTCGGGTTCTACGGACATCCACCGTATAATCCGATCCCAGCTCTCAGAACTGTTCCCTGGGTCGAGACTACGGCGACGGACTCCGGTTCGTACGAACCGACAACTGAACGTCAGACCAGGCGGGTAACCGACGACGAGGTCACATCGAGACTGGCGGATTTGGGATATCGATGAATCCGGTCTCAAGCAGGGAGAATAGTCAGTCCGAAGTAGACGTTATGATGTTCTCGTCAGACAATACATCCAACCATTATCTCGAGTCTCTTTCAGATGAACTGAGCGCTGTAAGCATTTGTTGATCTCGACGAAGAGAACTGTTCGCTCCTCGTCGCTGGCAACCCCGCTTCCGAAACAATTGAACGGAAAATTGTCAACGCCGCCGCCGGTCGAGACGACATCATCACAGTGCTTGAATTCATCGCGGACGAAAACGTCCCGACGTATTTCGCAGCAGCTGATGCCGTCGTTCTTCCGTACCGCGATATCCTCACTTCCGGCAGTGCACTGCTAGCCATGTCGTTGTCGCGGCCAGTGATCGTCCCACGCATAGGGTGTCTTCCCCAACTCATCGACCAGGACAGCGAAGGCATCTTGTACGATCCAACAGAGCCTACTGGACTGCGGAGAGCGATGGAGCGTATGCTACATTCCGACACTACTGAGATGGGCAGCCGCGGGTTCGAGCAGGCCGAAAAGCTTGATTGGGGGTCTATCGCCAGTCAGACTCGCCGAGTCTACGAAACGTAAGGAACTGAAGACTCTGACGTTTGCTGCTCTTCGTCCTCGCTACTGACAACGGAAAATGCTCCTACAGCTATCCCAGACAGGAGCCACAAGCCCACGTTCGAGGTCTGCCAGCCGTAAATAACGACCCAGAACGAGTACGCGTGAAAACCCATAAGCCCAGCTAGGGTACAACCCCAGAGTGCACGTCTTCTCGTTCTTGTCTGTAGCATTTGTTTGATTACTATATACACTACTGCAAGTACACTGACTGAATACGATACAACTCCGATGATGCCTGTTGCAGCGAGGTGAGAGAAGAACGTGTTGTGTACACCCATCGCGGACGGCACCCCGTACTCTTCTGCAACGAGGACGAAATTGTACCCCCCAATACCGAAGAAGGGGTACGCAAGCAAGAGTTCTATTGCGGCAGCGTACTGGCTGAGTCGTACGCCGAGCGTGTCAACTTCGACGAGTGGCACATATGAGAACAGCTCTATGACCCACTCGGCGACGCTCATTCCCCCGTCACCGGAGCTACCGCCTGTTCCCCCGGTAGCGTTCCCCGAAGCGCCGGTAGGAGTCCCAGTAGCGTTCCCACCGGTAGTCCCGTTGGACGTTCCAGTAGCAGGCTCTTGAGAGTCTGCCGCAAAGAAATCGTAAAACCGCTGTTGATACAGGAGCATACTTGCTACTATGCTGGAGACGGAGACAGCAACTCCGGCTAACAGATCGAAATCTCTCTCAGAAACCGATATCCAGAGCCACATAGCTGCAGTCAGAGCGAGAACGATAATCGAAGCCATCCACCCAGCGTCCGTCTCACCGATTTTGATGATGAAGACCACTGACAATATGCCGAGAGCGGAAGCAGTCGTTACTCGCCGTGACCCGTATACTCCCCAGTAAACAAGGAACGGCAACAACAGAAGCGTGAGTGCAATTAACTCTCTCACACCACCGACGAATCCCCCCGCGTATAGCCCGGTTGGGAGTGTAAGTGGACCAATTGCGAGCTCGAACAGTTCTCGGCCCCCCGCGTCGCCTAGATAAGTCAAACCGAACGTGTGACCGGCTAGCGCTTCCGCAACTGCGTAAAAGAGGTTTCCCGTAATGGAGAGTAAAAGCGGGTAGAGACAGACGAATACGCTGGTCTGATTCACGATGAAAATTGTGACGACGAATACAAGCAGATATCTCGTCTGCTGCATCGCGAACAACACCGAAGCAAACTGTGAGGGTCCATTGCCAACTATCGCGGAGGCGTACGACCAGCATACGAACGTCAAGAGGCCCAGTACTGCTACTGTCTTCAGTTTCGACTCGTGGATGCTGCTCCAATTCAATCCGTTCTGGTAGATAAGCCCAGAAACCAAGACCACCGCTAACAAATCAACGATATAGATGCTGAAATATGCCTTTCCTGGGCCACTGAGAAGTGGAACGTTTGCTCCAAATATGGAGAGGACAAAAAACCCACTCAAAAGCCCGGCAGAGAGTCGCTTCGTACGGTACGCATATACAAAATATCCAACAAAGACAACTGGAAGCACGGCGAGCAACGGGAGACTGGCCCAGACAACTAGCAACGGTGTTATGAGTACTAGATTAGTTATCAGAAAAATCGCCATGTGCGTCGTGTCTTCGACGGTGGCCTCAGTTATTGATACCGAATCGACAAATATCTCGGAGAGTATTTCGCCATAGGAACGGATGCCTGGCTGTCCAAATATCGTGCGTTGGCCCACGTTCTATCTCACTATCCCGGCTTAATTATTGTGTGAGGTTAATGATTCCGGAAATTATGTTGTTCTTGTATCTTCATTTTCCCCGTTTCTGGAACGGCAGCCGCTGAAGTGGTGGGGCCGCCAAAGCAAATAAAATCCATACCACAGGGAAGGGAAACAGCTGTTCGTTCTCTCACTTTCCGGCAACGTGAACCGCGGTAGACAAATGGATTCCCGCGATCAAGGTACAGTATAAAGATACTGACCTCGCACCGAGTGAAAAAGCTAGGATATAGTAGAACGCCCCCATTCTCGATTTTCATTTGCGTTTATAGATAAGAATGCCAATTTATACACACCTCAGACCGAGTGAATCCCCCCGGCTGGGTCCCCACACGAACTGTTCCGTATTCTACTGGTACACTTCACTCGGTGGGAGGTGTGTCTGTCACTCCGAGCGGCACATCTCATGCGAAAGCTCCGTCTTTCAGTCGTTGCACGGTGTGTCTATCACTGCAGACTGCGTCTCTCTACTCCGTGGTTTCGCACTTCACTCGGTCCGAGGTGTGTCTCTGTTCACATTCGTACTGACCCAGTTGAGTACCTGGAAACCCGTCGAGCGTAGCTATCGAGCGCAGACGCTCGACCTGACCTCGGGAAAACGCCCCGCCTACTGGAGCCGGCCCCGACTCACGACTCCATAACGAGCGGTTCGTACCACTCGCGGTTCGCCTCGTACCACTCGATGAACGCCGCGACGCCCTCCCGAATCGTGTGGCTCGCCTCGTAGCCCAGTAGCTCGCCCGCTCGCGCCGTATCCGCGTGCGTGTGTTCCGAATCGGCGTCGTGGCGTTCCTCGTACACCAGGTCGAGCTCGGGCGCCAGCTGGTCGCGGATCTCCGTGGCGAGCGTCTTTATATCGATGTTGTCGGTCGAGCCGATGTTCACCGCTTGGCCGTCGGCGGCGTCCGATTCCAGCAGCGCGACGTTCGCCTCGACCACGTCGTCGATGTAGGTGAAATCGCGCGTCTGGGTTCCGTCGCCGTAGATGACGGGCGGCTCGTCGTTCACGCAGCGCGAGACGAAGTTCGAGATGGCCATGTTCGGTCGCATCCGCGGGCCGTAGACGGTGAAGTAGCGCAAGGCGACGACGGGGAAGTCGTACACCTCGCCGTAGGAGCAGGCGTAGCGTTCGGCGGCCAGCTTCGAGGCCCCGTACGGCGAGACGGGCGTCGTCGGGTGCTGTTCGTCGTAGGGGAGATACCGGGGTTTGCCGTACACCGACGAGGAGGAGGCCATGACGAACCGCTCGATGCCCGTGTCGCGGCAGGCGTCGAGGATGTTGAGCGTCCCGTCGACGTTGACCGCGTCGTACTTGCGGGGGTTCTCGACGCTCGGGCGGACGCCGGCCTGCGCGGCCTGGTGGTAGACGTAGTCGGCGTCGCCGACGAGGTCGGTGACGAGCTCGGCGTCGCGCACGTCGCCGTCGACGAGTTCGTAGCTGCCGTCGCCCTCGCGGGCGGCCTCGCGCCCGACCTCGACGTTGTGTTCCTTGAGGTCGAGGTCGTAGAAGGGGTCGAAGTTGTCCAGCACGACGACCGAGTGTCCGTCGCGGGCGAAGCGCTCGGCGAGATGGCCGCCGATGAAGCCCGCGCCACCGGTGACTAGAATGTGCATTACCGGACGGGCGATGGCCAGTACGTAAAAGTTGTCGGCTCGGTCACGGCCCCGTCGACAGCAGCGCACGTGGCGTCGGGGCGGTCCGCTGCGAGGCCGGCGACGTCGGGGTCACACAGACTGCGGGGGCTCAGTCGCCGTCCGAGCCGATGGCGTCGGCGGCCAGCTCCGGGTCGACCTCGCCCTGGAGACGCTGTTCGGCCTCGTCGCGGTCTTCGGGGTAGCCGATGTCGTTTCGCCAGCCGTCCATGCGGATGGCGTCGATGGTCCGACCGGAGTGAAGCAGCAGGTCGATGGCGTCGCTGATCTCGTACTCGTCGCGGTTGGAGGGCTGGACGAGGTGGCAGGCGTGGAAGATGGCCGGCGTGAACGTGTAGAACCCGGTCATCACGAGATTCGACGGCGGGTCGTCGGGCTTCTCGATGACCTCGGTAATTTCGCCGTACTTGTTCGTGTCACAGACGCCGTAGCGGGAGGCCTCCTCCCAGGGGACCTCCTCGACGAGGAAGGCGGCGTCGGCCCGCTCCTCCTGCTGGCGGTTGACCACGTCGTTGAGATTGGCGCTGAAGATGTTGTCCCCCAGCATGAGCATGAAGTCGTCGTCGACGTCCTCTTCGACGGTGAGCAGGGCGTGTGCCAGCCCCTTCTGCTCGCGCTGGTGGGTGTAGGTGATGGGGACGCCGTCGAACTCGTCCTCGAAGTGGTTGATGATGGCCTGTTTCTTGTAGCCGACGACGACGAGCAGTTCCTCGGCGCCGAGCTCGATGAGCTGCTCGAAGCAGTGTGTCAGAATCGGTTTCCCGGCGACCTCGACCATCCCTTTCGGTTTGTCCGCGGTCAGCGGGCGGAGACGGGTCCCTTCACCGGCGGCGAGTACGACAGCCTTCATGCCCACCTGTCGTTCGTGCCCGGGTAAAACTCTTGTTGGCCGGAGTCACCGCCCCGACAGCGCCGCAGTCGCGACGGCGGCCCGCCGTTTACACCACCGTCCGACCGTCCGGAGTCCGGGGGCACCGTCGGCGGCCCAGACGACCGTGGCGACCGCGAACAGGCCGACCTCGGCGAGCAGCGCCGCGGTGAGCTCCGCGGCGGCGAAGTGGGCCAGAATCCCGGCCGATTCATCGTACGGCGGGAGCGAGAGGATCGGCCAGAACAGATACGCCAGCCCGCTGAAGTCCCCGTCGAGCAGGGGGTAGAGCCCGTCGGTCGCGAGATGGGCGAGATAGCCCAGCGCGAACCCGGCCCACGCTCTCCGGGCGGCGGCGCTGTCGACGCGCCACCACAGCAGCGCCAACAGCGGAACGGCGACCAGCAGCGAGTGGGCGCCCGCCCGGCCGGAGGGCAGGACGCCGAACGTCCACGCGAGCGGTTTGTCGAGGAGGTCCGGAAACTGGGTCCCGACCGCGAGCGGGAGCACCGCGCCGGCCGTCGGCGCTCGCCCGTACCGCGCCCGAACCCAGAGCGCACACAGGAGGTAGCCGACGGCGGCGTGTCCCCAGGGCCACATGTCTATCCGTCCCTGTGGCACACGGGGGGATGAGCCTTCTGCTTCGCCGAGACGCCCCCTGCGACCGACTCACCCGGCGGCGCGGGTCGTCCCGTTCCGGACCGCGGTCTCGTTGACGGTCACCGTCGCCGTCGTCTCGGGGCTGTCGACCGTGTACGTCCCCGGGTTGGCGACGACGAGCCGGTACCGGCCGTCCCGGTTCGCCCGCGTCCGTCGGGTGTACTCGAACTCGTCGCCCGGGACACTGACTGTCGCCGTCGCGGTCACGGTCGCGTTCGGGCCGGCCGTCCCCGCGATAGTCGCGCCGGGGACCAGCGCGAACGCCCTGTGTGACCCGCTCTCGGTCGCGTACACCGCCCGGTAGTGGGACAGACCGGCGACGCTCCCGTTCTGGCTCCCGTAGTTGTCGTGTAGCCGGGACTGCATCGTCTGTGGGCCGCCCCCTGTGCGGTCCTCCGTGACGACGTAACCGACTCTGCCGCGCAGCCGGTCGTACCAGCGCGACTCGTTTGTCCCCCCGAGGAACGCGGCGTAGGTGGTTCTCGCGTAGCTGTAGCTGCGTGATTCCCCGCTGACGAAGTAGTTGTACGCCCGGTTCTGGCCCCACTGGCTGAGGACGTAGTTCTGCGGGTATTCGAGCCCCCGGTCGGCCGCGTCGCGGTCGATGGCCGTCGCCGTCAGATAGGTGCCGCCGTCGGTGGTTATCTGACTCGTCTTGACGGGGACCTGCACGATGCCGAGGCTCCCGAACAGCAAGAAGAGGACACAGAGCAGCCCGAGGGTCTTCGGTTCGGGGACGAGCGCGTCGACTCGCCCGTCGGCCCGAAGCGGGCGCGCGACCTCGACTCTGGTGGCGAGCCAGACGAACGCGTAGCCCGCGAATACGGCGACGAACGTCGCGAGTTCGCCGACGAAACGGACCTGGAGGGTGGCGAGCCCGAGGAAGTACCAGGCGTACGCCGTCAGGACGAGCCAGTCGGCCCGGTCGTCGGCCGCCCGCCTGACGCCCCACGCCATCGCGGGCAGGGCGATGACGAGCGCGAACCCGAACAGGAGGAGAAAGCCGAGCGTCCCGGGGTCGAACAGTCCGGCCGTCTCGGCGATGGCATCGCTCCGGAAGAGGCGGTCAGTCCGGCTGACGGCCTCGGTCCAGCGCTCGGTGAACAGCGACCGGACGGCGAGCAGCCCCAGCACGACCGCCGCGCCGTCGACCGCCGCGAGCTGTCTCGCCGTCCCGCCGGCCCGGGCCGTCAGCGCCGCTATCGCCACGGCGCCGGCGACGCCGAGAAACAGCAGTATCGGGACGCTCGCGACGAGGTCGGTGTGCCACCCCCAGTTCGCGTGGACGGTCCAGACCACTCCCGCGGCGAGTCCCGTGCCCGCGAGCACCGGCGCGGTCGTCAGGAGCGGCGAGCGGCCGGCATCGACGTCGAGCAGCGTCTTCGCCACGACGGCGATTCCGACGGGGGCCAGCAGGAGCGGTCCCGCCTCCCACGCGAGCGTCTGTCCGGCGATGCCGACGCCGAGGCCGACGGCGGCCGCCCACGGGGTGACCGACCGCAGCGACGCTCTGTCACGGCTGGCCGTCGTCGCGACGAGCAGCGCAAGAGCGGTGAGTCCGAGCAGCGGGTAGTCGAAGGCGTGGTGGTCGGCGTAGCCGAGGCTCGTCCGGAGGGCGTGGCCCGGGATAATCGCCAGAAAGAGGACGGCTGCGAGCCCGACGCGGCGGTCGCTGGTCAGCCGGACGGCGAGCAGATACACGAGCGCCCCCGAGACGACCGCCGAGACGACGGGATACCACGCGAGGACGTGCCCGATAGCCTCCGTGGTCCCGCCGAACAGCTGGGCGACCCACCACAGCGTCGCCACCAGCAGCGGCTCGCCCTTGGTCACGCCGGTGGGGAGCGTCGAGAGCGCGGCGATATCGACGCTGCCGCCGGCCTCGGCGGCCACCTGTTCGACCCAGTACCTGTAGTAGTACGGGTCGTTGCCCGAGAGGACGATGTCGCCGCCGCGGTAGACGCTGCCGTAGACGTACGCGCGGGTGAGTGCGACGACGGCGAGGGCCGCGGTCACCAGACCGACGGCTCGGGGCTCGATTGCCGGCAGCGACAGCCGGTCGAGGCCGACCCCGCCGCCGTCGTCGGTCGCCGTCGCGGTCTCACCGTCCAGCGCCCGGCGGACGGCCGACGGGTCGGCGACCCTGTACCCCTCGCCGTCGGACTCGACGATGTCGCGCGAGACGAGCTCGCCGAAGACGCCCGAGTCGACCGCGACGTCGTCGAAGGTCCAGCCGTCCTGCTCGGCGTCGACAGCCAGCACTGTTTCGAGCGCGGACTCCAGTTCGGGCCGGTCAGCTAGCAGCGTCGACGGCCCACGCTCGTCGCTCATACGTTCCCCCATTCCCGTGGAGTGAATAAAGCCATCGAGAACCCACCGTCCCGGGTCCGGCGGTCACCGTCGCGCAGCGACGGGGAGCGTCAACGTCACGTGAGTCCCCGTCGGCTCGACCGACTCGAACGAGACCGAGCCACCGGCGATGTCGGTCCCCCAGGCGGTCAGTGCCAGCCCGAAGCCGCTCCCGTGTTTCAGCGGGGTCTCCTGACCGTCGTTGACGAGTGCGAGTTCGTGGTCCTGAATACCCGGGCCGTTGTCCTCGATGTGGACCTCGACGACGTCCTCGCCGGCGTCGACGCTGACGCTGACCCGCGGATCGGCGCTCGTGTTGTGCTGGGCGGCGTTCTCGATGACGTTCGTACAGACGATATCGAACAGCCCGTCGACGACGATATCTTTCGGGCCGGGCTCGTACGTGACGGTCACCTCGGGGTAGCGCTTGGCGATCGCCTGGGTACACTCCCGGAGAATCGAGTGCAACGCGAGGTTCTCCCTGTCCGTGCGCCCCTTCTCGAAGACGTCGATTATCTTGCGGACCTTCTCGCCGGTCTCCTCTATCTCCATGGCGTTTTGCTTGAGCGTCTCCGCCTTCTGCTGGCTGTTGTGTGTCGCCAGATACCCCGCGTGCCCGAGGATGACCTGGATGTTCGTCCGGATGTTGTGGCGAAAGACCCGGTGTAACACCTCCAGACGCTGTTGCATTCGGAAGAGGTCGCTGATGTCGTGCAGCGTGATGATGCGACCGATGGTCCGGTCGTGGATGTCGGTGACGAGGCTCTCGGAGACGTCGTAGGACTGTCGGGTCCCCGGCGGATTGAACACGCGTTTGCCCGACGCGGTCTCGCCGGCGGCCGTCAGGCCCGGACTGACGGTGTCGAGGCGCCGGCCGAGCGCTTCGTCCGGGGTCGTCTGGAGCACGGTCGCCGCCCGGTCGTTCATGTCGACGACGTTGCCGTGGGTGTCGAGCACCAGCGCGCCCTGGTGCATCTGTTTGTACAGCGACCGCCGGGCGTGGCGGATGGGAGTCGGACTCGCGCCGAAGAGCTCGAACCGGGTCAACGCGGAGAGGTACGCGACGCCGGAGAGGGTGAAAGCGACGGGCGTCGGGTCGATCCCGGCGGTCGGGAGGTAGCCGAACAGGTGCGCCAGGTTCGTCACCCATGGAGCCAGCAGGCCCATCAGGAGCGCCAGGCTCTGGGCCTGGAAGGTACGTACCTTGCTCGTTACGAGTTCGAGCAGCGGGACGAGCCCACAGAGGCCCAGCAGATAGGTGTACGCGGCGATGACCCAGAACCACGGGCCAGGGGTCAGCGTGAGCGTCGGCACACCGCGTTGTGCAACGAGCTGTGCGTCGAGATACAGGAGCTGGTGGTACGGGCTAGTGAGGCTCAGAAACAGGGTGACTGCGGGGATTATCGAGACTAACACGACGTGGCGGCGCGTCGTGTATTCGTCGTAGCCCGCGTACTCCAGCGCGAACAGGAGCCATGCGACTGGAATGAGCGCGACGCCGGCCCACGAAATGTTGACGAAGAATACCTTCGCGTCGACAGTCGCCGTTCCGATCTGGAATATCACCATCGCCGACCACCAGCACTGGCCCGCCATGAGCAGCGTCAGCGGTACCGACCCGGGCTTCGGTCGTTCCCGCCACGCCAGCAGCCCGCCGGTCACCCCGACCGCGACCGACGTGACTAGAACGAGTTTCATCAACATCAGTGGTGACACGGCTTACCATGAGTGTCGGCTATGGATACTAATAAGATAGGGTACGTCACCGCGGCGCTTCGGTTTCTTGCGATACGACAACTGTTCGGGCACAGTTGTGACGAGACAGCAGCGCGCTCCGAACCCACCACCCACCCCGAGAGTAGCGTTACAGCAGCGGGACGATGACCAGCGCGAGCATCGGCAGTCGGCTGCACTCAGCCGTGATAGTGAGCGCGCTGTTGTTGTCGGTGCGACCGAGACAGACGGTGATACCGAGTAGTATCACCAGGCTAAGCATCAAGCCGGCCGCGGCCGCCCAGCCCAAGATATCCGTGACGTACGCCGTGGCGACGATGGCGACGCCGAGGCCGGCGACGCTGTAGAGGAAGTACCGAGTTCCTCTGATGCCGAGGACGACTGGAAGGGTCTTGACGCCGATTTCCCGGTCGCCAGCGAGGTCACGAACGTTCGGGACCTCCACGCTGATGAACGCTGCAAGGAAGAAAAAGACGAACACGACGCCTGCGGCCGGGGTTATCGCCGCTCCGGCGAAGGCGATGGGCAGGAAGACGATGACGAGCGCCCACGCGCCGGCGACGAGGACGGAGTTGAGAATAAACACCTGTTTGAGCCGCTTCACCTGACCGAAACTGGGCAGCCAGTCCTGTGCGTAGACGATCCAGACGACACCCGGGAGCAGCGCCAGCGCAAACGCGGCCGGGCCCCCCAGCACGGCCAGCGCGACCGCGAGGCCGTACGCGAGCGCCGACAGCGCGTAGAGCATCCGGTTGTATCGCTTTACGAAGGCGGCTCGGCCCGGCGCCGTCTTCTCGTCGGTCTCGACGTCGGCCACTCTGTCGTTGCCGTACACCGCGAACGTCAACAGCCCTGCGACCAGGACTGCCGGACTCAGCGGCAGGGAGAGTAGCTTCGTGACGATGAGCACCTCCGCCATCGCTATCAGCGCGAGATACGCCGAACTGAAAAGCAGGAAGTCCCGGACTGGTTTGCCGAGTCGGTACAATCTGTTCCGCAACTGACTGGTCGGTACGGTCGTCGAATCGTTCGTCTTGTTCTGTGGGTTAGTTGCCATTGCTGCGCCTAAACATTCGAGGGAGAACGATGAAAATCATCGCCCATCGACATAACAATAAGAAAGAAATATCAACTAATTTAATCCTCGCTCTGTGCCGCCCCTTTGGCCTGTGCGATGTGTGCGACCGTGACGAGCCCGAGCCCGCCGACGAGATTCCCCGTCGTGACGACGCCGACCACGACGGCGAACCGAGCGGTGGCGATGGCCGCCCCGAAGAGGACGCCCAAGAAGACGTGCAGGGCAGTGACGACGACGTGCTCGAAGGGTCCGAGCGCGAGAAAGACCCCGACGAGATAGGCCAGGCCGAGGCGAGCGCCGTCGCTGTCGACCGAGACCAGCAGGAAGGAGAGCAGGCTCACGAGGGTCCCCCCCGCGACCGCGCGGGCGAACGACGCGAGCAGGGCCCGGTGGGCGCTCTCCGTCGCGACCGTGGCGAGCGCCTCGGTCGTCCCCGGAGGCAGGGCCCCTTCGACGGTGAAAACCAGTGAGAACAGCCCACCGCCGACGAGGTTGAACAGGAGCGTCACCACCCACAGCCGGAGGAGCGGCCCCGCGGCCCGACGGTCGCCGCGGTCGACGGCCGCCGCCGCCGGGTCCGAGAAGTTCTCGTTGAACAGCTCCGTGCGGCCCGCGACAAGAAAGAGGATGCCGATGCCGAACGCGAGCGCGCCCCCGAGCTTGGCGGTGCCGCCGGCGTCGGGCCCCAGCACACCCTCGACGATACCCAGCGCGACGAGGCCGAAGACGACGGTAAAGCCCGCGATGAAGCTCGTCGAGACGAGTTCCAGCAGCGACTGGTCGAGTCGGCGCGTCCCTTCCTCGACCGCCCGGTCGAAGATTTCGCTCGGCGTCGGCCCTGCGCTCATATCGGGGCGTCGGCGGCCGGCCCGAAAACGACGGCGAGCGTCCGCGGCGGTAGTCGGTGCTTAGCGCCACAGGTAGTGAGTGTGTATTTTTTTATACACCCTCCCCCAAACCCTCGCTGATGGTCCCCCGCCCCGGATGGTTCGGTCGCGCGAAGCGACAGCTCTGTGCCGACCTCAGGGCGGACCCGTATCTGGGCTACATCTTGGTGGGGGCGCTTGTACTCGCCGGGTTCGGCTTCTGGCACCGCATCCCCTCTTTCGCGACGTGGGACGAACACGACCGGGTGCTCGACGCCCTGGTCGCCTATTCGGAGATCGTCGCCGACCCGAGCCTCGACGGCGTTCGCGAGGGCGTCGCCTGGAGTCGGGCCCCCTTCGGCGCGACGCTGTGGGTGTACGCGCTGGCGGTGTTGCCGGTCGTCCTGGCAGCCGCGCTCACCGGCCAGCTGGACGCTATCGCGGCGATGCAGGACCCGTCGAGCGCGTACGCCCACTACCAGGTGTGGGCCGAGACGCCGCGGTGGATCTGGACGTGGAGTATCGCCTTCGTCCGGCTGACGAACGTCGTCTTCGCCGTCGTGACAGTGTATCTCGTCTACCGACTGGGGACGCGACTCCGGAACCGCGCGACCGGGCGGCTCGGGGCGGTGCTGCTCACCGTCACGTTCGGCTTCCTCAAACTGGCAAAGGAGGGCGGCGAGGACATCCCGGCGACGATGTGTTTCGTCGCGTCGCTCTACCTGCTCGTCGGCTACGTCCGGACGGGCGAGCGCCGCCAGTTCTACGCCGGCAGCGCCGTCGGCGGGCTCGCCATCGCGTTCAAACTCACGCTCGGGCTCGCGGTCCCGGTCGTCGCCCTCGCCTTCCTGCTTCGAGCCCGTATCGATGACGGGCCGCTCCGGCGCGCGCTCTGGCGACCGCGGCTGCTGCTGGGCGGGGCCGCCCTCGGCGCGGTCGTCATCGTGGTCGGCCACCCGACGGCGCTGGTCGGTGACTTCGAGGCGGTGTATCACCGCTGGTTCGGCCGGACCGGACGGCCGGACCGGGTCGTCGGCCCCTCGGCACCGACGTGGTGGTGGTTCCTCCGGACCTACGCCAGCGCCTTCGGCTGGCCGCTCCTGCTGGGCGCCATCGGGGGGCTCGCAGCGAGCGTCGTCCACCTCGCCCGCCTCGCGCCGGGCCGGGCGGAGCTGCGGGCGCGAGCCCCGGGCTTCGACGAGCGGGCGCTGCTGGTGGGCGCGCTGGCGATATTCCTCCTCTTTTTCGCCCGGTGGCACGACTGGCGCGTCCATCACGTCCTCCCGACGTTCCCGCTCGCGGCGGTGTTGCTCGCCGACGCGCTCGACCGACTGCGCGACCACCGGCTGCGGCTGGGTCGGGCGGCCGTCGCCGCCGTCGTCGTCACGTCGGCCGTCTACGCCAGCGTCGGCGTCGGGATGTACGCCTCGATGCCGCGCGACGAGGCGACCGAGTGGCTCGACGAGAACGCGGACGAGGACGCCACGATGGAGGTGTACTTCCACGCCCACTTCGAGAACGCCATCCCACACGGGATGACCCTCAACACGCCCCCGGAGGAGGGGGCCGAACTCGACCCCTGTCCCGAATACATCCAGGTCGGCGACAAGGAGCTGCTGTACCTCCAGGACATCCCCACGGCCCAGCGTAGCTCGGAGGTGGACTTCGCTCCGGCCCCGCGTCAGGCCTACATTCGGGCGCTGCTCGACGGCGAGTACAACTACGAGATCGTCGCGGAGTTCGGCGAGCGGCCGCCGAACTTCGTCCCTCACCGCCCGGAGCCCGGGTCGCTGCGCGAGCTGGTGCCGCTCGGAATCTACCCGCACAGCGACCAGTATGGGGACGAGCAAGAGCTCGCGAGCGACCAGTACGTCGCGATTCTCCGGTTAGAAGGCGACTGCGTCGAGTCACGGTCGGCGCCGTGGTGAGTTCGGAGCTCGCGGGTGTGCCGTCCGGTCGCCGGGTCACGGGGACCGTCGCAGGGCAGCGCCGGCCCTATCGGGGGACTCGTTACGACGGCCCTCTCAGGCCATCGTATCCTCGCGCGTCTCGGCCGTCGGGTCGTTGCCGGCGTAGAGGGCCACGGCTCCGATACCGGCGACGATGGCGACGACCAGCGTCCAGAACGCCGAGAACGCCCACAGGCTGTCGGCGAAGATGTCGAGCACGAACAGCGCTGTCAGGATGACGAAGCCGGCGACCGAGAACCAGCCGAACCAGCCGAGTGTGTTTCGTTCCATGGCGTCTAGAGGGAGACGCGGGAACCGCAAGAGGGGCCGCCTTGCCCCTGCAACGGCTTCGAGAGGCCCGCTCGACCCCTCTCTGGGGACTCCCGTCGCCCGAAAGTAAGCGCGTGATAACAAACCCTCGGAGCCCCCGAGGGTGGCTCGATGAGCACGGACACCGCCGCCGACCACTGCGACGCCGTCATCGACACCGTCTCCAGCGCCGTCATCGTCGAGCGAGCGACGCTCGAAACCGTTCTGTCGGGGTTTCTGGCTCGGGGACACGTGCTGCTGGAGGACGTGCCGGGGACCGGCAAGACGCTGACGGCGCGTTCCTTCGCCGGGGCGCTCGGCCTCACGTTCTCGCGGATTCAGTTCACGCCGGACCTCCTGCCGGCGGACGTGACGGGGACCTACGTCTTCGACGAGCAGCGCGGGGAGTTCGAGTTCCGCTCCGGTCCCATCTTCGGTAACGTCGTGCTCGCAGACGAGATCAACCGGGCCTCGCCGAAGACACAGGCCGCGCTGCTGGAAGCGATGGCCGAGGGGCAGGTCACCATCGAGGGGCGGACCCACGAACTGCCCGACCCCTTCTTCGTCGTCGCGACGCAGAACCCCATCGAGCAGAGCGGGACCTTCCCGTTGCCGGAGGCGCAGGTCGACCGGTTCGTCGTCAAGACGAGCCTCGGTTACCCGGACGAGGCGGGCGAGCGCGAACTCGTGGACCGCCGGGCCGAGCGGACCGACCGGACGCCCGAGGTACAGGCCAGTCCCGGCGTCGACCCGGCCACGCTGCGACGGGCTCCCGAGGCGGTCCACGTCGCCGACGGCGTCCGTGGCTACGTCGTCGACCTGGCCAGAGCGACCCGGGCGGACGGCCGCGTCGAGACCGGCGTCTCCCCGCGGGGGACCCAGCGGCTGTTCGAGACGGCCCGCGCACTCGCCGCCGTCCGGGGCCGGGCCTACGTCACGCCCGACCACGTCGCCGAAATCGCGCCGGTCGTTCTCGCCCACCGGCTCGTGTTGACGCCGGACGCCCGCGTCGAGGACGTCGAGAAGCGGACCGTGGTCGAGGACCTGCTCGACGACGTGGCGGTGCCGACGGTCACCTATACAGCGCCGCCATCAGAGTGACCGCGGCGGCGAGCAGGAGCGCGAGCGTCCCGAGGGGCAGGCCGGTCGCGCCGTGGCGGTAGAACAGCATCGCGACGACGACCGTGGCGACGCCGACGGCCGTCGTGGCCCCGCCGTGTAGCAGCTCCACCGCGCGGGTGTCGGCGTCGGTCCGGAGCTGCTCGCCGAGGCTGATGCCGTGTTCCGCGACGTCCCATGCCGCGATGGCGGCGGCCGTCGCCCCGAGCAGCCGGAGGGGGCCGGCGGCCTCGAAGACCCCGACCAGCGCCACGCCGACGACGAAGGCGGCGAGGCCGGCCGAGACGAACCGGCGGGCGAAGCGTTCGCTGACGGGCCGGAGCCCGAGACCCAGCAGCGCCGTGCCGACGAGGCCGGGCACCAGTTCGATCCGGTGGCGCGGGTCGGCGAGCGTCTCGGCCCGCAGCAGCGACGCGAGGACGAGCGCCGCCCCGAGGACCGTCCACAGTCGCCCCTCGGGCACGGGAAGCCCCGACTCGCGGCCGCGGGCGACGACCAGACCGACGCCGACGACGGCGGTGACGACGGCGACGCGCTGGTCGAGCGTGGGGGCGAGTATCGCCGTCGAAGCGGCGCCCAGCAGGACGGCCAGCCCGCTGGCGAGCGGCGTCGGGCGGTGGCTGACGCTCACGCGGACCACCGCCGCCGCTGCTCGTCGAGCAGGACTGTGCCGAGCGGCGTCGACGGGTCCCAGTCGACGACCGGGACCTCGGCCCGGCGGACGGCGCGTATCCGCATGGTCCGCTCGCGCCGGGCCAGCCGCCGGCCGAGGCTTCCCTCGACCGTCACGTCGGGGCTGACGACCGTCGCGGCGTGGCCGGCGGCCGCGAGCGTCCGGACCGCCTCGACGATGCGCTCGTCGGCCAGCGGCGAGAGGACGACGACCTGCGCGTCGCTGTCGAGGTGTTTCCGGAGCAGCGCCGTCTGGCGCTCCGTCTCGCCCGACGCCCGGTCCCCCGCTTTGCCGGCCCCGGGCGGCGTCGCGTCGAACGCGGGGTGGGTCGCAAGTAGCTGCCACAGCGCCGCCTCGTGGTCGGACCCGACGCCGGGGGCGCGGACACACAGCTCGCGACCGAGCGCGGCGAGCCCGACCGCGTCGCGAGTGTCTTCGAGCGCCGACAGCAACTGCTCGACGCCGGCGAGGCTGTGGGCGACCGCGTTCGGCCGCCCCTCGGCCTCGGCGCGGTAGGCGGGCGCCCGGGCGTCGACGAGGAGCACGACGGAGGTGGGCCGTTCCTCGCGGAACTCGACGGTGGTGAGCTCGCCGGTCCGGGCCCAGCGCTTCGAGTCGATACGCCCCATCGGGTCGCCGGGCCGGTACTCCCGGACCGAGTGGAACTCGATGCCACTGCCGCCCTCGTCGGTGACGAGCCGCCCGGCGTGGCCGTCGGGCTGTTCGCGCACGGGGAGCTCGGGGACCGAGTCGGCACACTGTATCTCCGTCCCGGCGACGACCGCGGTCTCGACCTCGTGAGCGCCGGTGATATCGCGGGCGACGACGGTCGCCGGGTCGAACTGGTGGCGGCCGTACTCCGTCTCGACGGCGTAGCTGAACTCGGTGGCCTCGCCGGGGCGAAGCACCGCCGCGTGGCGCGGGCTGCCCGAGGTGACGGTGAGCATCGGCGGCACGCCGTCGACCACGCGACAGTCGGTGAGCGTGCGGTCGCCGGTGTTCTCGACCCGCGTCGTGACCGTCACCGGCTCGCCGCGAGCGGGGGCCGCGTCGTCGAGGCGGCGCTCCAGTGCGAGGTCGACACCGGGCGGCCCGCTCAGCCGCGGGTACACTGCCAGCCCCGCGCCGACGACGCCGACGAGGAGCGTCGCGGGGCGGTCCGCGAGGACGCCGACGGCGACGAAAAACAGCGCCACGGCGGCGAGGCCGCGCCAGCGCCCGGTCGTCCGGACCGTCACCGGTCACCACTCCGGTCGGTGAGCTCGGCCGCCGCCGCTCGGGCGCCGTACTGGGTCCAGGAGTCACGCCGCAGGGCCAGCCACAGGCGTTCGGTGGGCGACGGGGCCGCCCCCGCGAGGAACCGGGCGGCGACCGCGTCGTCGGTCCACCCGCCCGAGTCGACGCGCTCTCTGGCGGCCGCCCGGCTCAGCCCCTCGCTCATCCCCTGATGGACGGCGTCGGTCCGGAGCCGCTCGCGGAGCCGCTCGGCCTCGCTCTCCGCTACCCGCCACGGCCACCGTTCGAGCAGCTCGTCGAACCGCTCGCCGGGTCGCGGGGCGTCCGGCACCGTCTCCGGGTCGGGTGGGCTGGCCTGGTCGACGCGGCCCGTCGCGCGCCGGGCGACCATCCACGCGAGGACGGCGAGGGCGACGCCGCCGACGGCGCCGAGCAGGAAGTAGTCGTTCCCCGCCAGCGAAACGGCGGTTCCGACGGGCAGCCGCGTCGAGAGGCCGGGCCACAGCGCCAGCCCGAACGCGGCGACGCCGGCGGCCACGACCAGCGCCCAGCCGGCGCGACGGGTGCCGCCTCTCACGACCCCTCACCGTCCAGCCGGTCGAGCGTCTCGCGGGCGACGCTCTCCTGTTCGTCGGTCGGCGGCGCCGACCCGTAGCGCACGTCCTCGAAGGTCCGACGGAGCCGGTCGACGTGGCTCGGGTCGAACCCCGTCTCGACCGCGAGGCGGGCGCAGTCCCGCGGCGTCCGCGTGCGGGGCTCCGGGACGCCTGCTCGCCGAACCAGTTCGACCCACGCCCGCTCCACGTCGTTCTCCGGGTCGGGCACCACCGACTCGGTCGCCGACGCCTCGGCCTCGGTCCCGACCGCCCGGCGGAGCCGGTACCGATAGCGGTAGGCGACCGTTACGAGCGCGAGGAGCGCGGCCGCAAGCAGGAGTAACTCCAGTGGCCAGCCCGTCCCGGCCAGCCCCTGTGCGCCCGACAGGCCCTGCCCGGCCTGCGCTGACTCCCTGTCGCCGTACCCGGTGTCACCGGACGGCTCGCCGCCCCGTCGCTCCGCCTGAGCTTCGCCGTCGCGCTGGCCGTCCTCGTCGGCCCGCTGTGCCGACCGCGGGTCCGACCCGTCCTCCTCGACATCGCGCTGCTCGTCCCCCTTGCCTTCCGTGTACCTGTCGTGGACCCCCTGTGCGGCCGCCGCGATATCCCCCTCGCTGTCCGCTCCGAGCGGGAGCGCGTCGTAGCCGACGTCGATCGCCTCCGACGGGTCGGTCGACATCGACGACGCGAGCGTCGACGCCGAGAGCCCGACGGCGACGACCACGACGACGGCGATACCGGCCGACAGTATCCGTTCCGTGTTCATTGGGCGCTGGTCTCGGCTGGGAGGGAGCTGTGCCTTGTTATAGACCGATTATCGCTCCACACAGGGCCCGAGACCCCACAGACTGTCGGACGTGGCCGACCGCGTGACGACGACCGAAGGACCCGAATTCTCATCACACGGGGCGGCCAATCCACCGCCAATGAACGTGAGTATCGTCGGCAGCGGCTACGTCGGCACCACGGTTGCCGCGTGTCTCGCCGACCTGGGTCACGAGGTCACGGCTATCGACATCGACGAGGCCATCGTCGCCGGAATCAACGACGGGGAGTCGCCGATACACGAGCCGGGGCTGGACGAACTGGTCGCCGACCACGGCGGCGGCCGGCTGCGGGCGACCACCGACTACGGCGCCGTCCGGGACACCGAACTGACGATGCTCGCCCTGCCGACGCCGTCGAACGACGACGGCAGCATCGACCTGCAGTTCATGGAGGCCGGCGCGGCGAGCGTCGGCGAGGCGCTGGCTGCGGGCGCGGGGAGCGACCGCCCGCACCTCGTCGTCACCAAGTCCACGGTCATCCCGCGGACGACCGACGAGCGCCTCGCGCCCCGTATCGCCGATGCCGGGCTGGAGCGCGGAACGGACTTCCTCGTCGCCTCGAACCCGGAGTTCCAGCGCGAGGGGACCGCCGTCGCGGACTTCCTGAACCCCGACAAACTCGTCTTCGGCGCCGACGACGAGCGCGCGTTCGACGCGCTCCGGGCGCTGTACGAGCCCCTTCGCGAGGCCGCCGACGGCGAAGTCCCCGTCGTCGAGACGGGCATCGCCGAGGCCGAGATGATAAAGTACGCCAACAACACCTTCCTCGCGGGCAAAGTGTCGCTGATAAACGACATCGGCAACGTCTGCAAGGAGTTCGGCGTCGACGCCTACGAGGTGGCCGAGGCCGTCGGGCTGGACGACCGCATCGGCGAGCGGTTCCTCCGCAGCGGCGTGGGATGGGGGGGCAGCTGCCTGACTGGTGATCAGCGGGTGATGGCAAAGGACTGCGCCGGTACGCAACTTCTCACTCTCCGCGAATTTTTCGACGAGTACGTCTCCGACGGCGCCGTCGACGAGGTATCCGTCCTGAGCTGTGACGAAGACGGGGTCTTCGAATTCAAGCCGGTCGAGGCGGCAACTCGGCGGCCTTACGACGACGAACTCTACACGTTCCGGACGAAGATGAACAAGGAGGTCACCGTCACCCGCGACCATCCGATGGTGACGGTCGACGGGGGTAGCGCTACAGTTCGTGAGGCCAATTCACTGTCACCCGGTGACAGGCTTCCGGTACAGACGAGCCTTCCCGACGACCCGATCGGACGGATAGACGTACTCGACTTGGTGGCGTCGTCTGACCGGTTCGACAACTCGAACGTCTATTTGAAGCCGTCTTTCGAACTGGAAACTGTCGACGAAGAGTTCCGCGACGTGCTGGCCGAGTACAACCGTACATTCGATTATTCCAAACTTCACGACCTCGTCCGGAGTAACTACCTCCCGCTCGACGTGTTCCTCGACTACGAGGCCGAGTTACCGTTCGGCCGTGAGGAGCTATCGCTCTACACGACTGTCGGCGGCGGACAGACGTATATACCCGCGATTCTCGACGCGGACGAGGCGTTCTGGCGGTTTATCGGCTATTACCTGAGCGAAGGTCATATACACGCAGACGACTCCGCACGTGGCTCGAACATTCGCAAGCGCGTCTTCCTGAGTTTCCATCCGTCCGACGAGGAGGCGTACGTCTCGGACGTAGAGTCGTTCTACGAACGCCTTGGCGTCCGATACCGGACTGAAACACAGGAGACGGCGACGCAAATCGAGGTTTCGAGCCGTGTCTTCGCCTATCTGCTCGAATGGCTCGGCTGCGGAACTGGCTCGTACACGGCGGCAGTGCCGGATCTCGCGTACCAGGAGCCTACGGCACACCGGAAAGCGCTGCTCTCGGGGTTGTTCCGAGGGGACGGCCACATCGAGTACACAAGTCACTCCAACGCCGTCGTGTACGACTACGGCTCCGTCAGCGAAGACCTCATTCAAGGCATGCAGTTTCTCCTCCACAGCCTCGGTATCGTGCCCAGTTACAAGACGTCACAGGCAGCGAAATCCACGAGACCGGCCCACTTCCTGCGCGTGAGTTCGAAACAACAGATTGCGCTACTCAAAGGCATGTTCCTGCCTGAGGAACAACAGCGAATTCAGCGGCGACTTGACGCGTACGACCGGAATATCACGCCGACTGGGTACGCTGACGGTGGCACTCACACGACGGTCGAAGTCCAAGATGTCACCGTCGAAGAGACGTCGACAGACGTATACTCGCTCGAAGTTGCGGACAATCACACGTTCGTGACGACGGATGGGCTGGTCGTCCACAACTGCTTCCCGAAAGACACCGACGCTATCATCGCTGCCGCCCGCGAGGCGGGCTACGACCCCGCCGTGCTCTCCGCGGTCGTCGAACTGAACGACGCCCAGCCGGAACGCCTGCTCGCCCTGCTCGACGACCACGTCGACGTGTCGGGCGAGCGCGTCGCCGTGCTGGGGCTCGCGTTCAAGCCCGGCACCGACGACATCCGCAACACGCGGGCGGTGCCGGTCATCGAGGGGCTGCGCGAGCGGGGCGCCGAAGTCGTCGCCTACGACCCCGTGGCGACCGAGAACATGCGCGAGCGGTATCCGGACATCGAGTACGCCGAGTCGGCCGCCGCCGCGCTCGACGGGGCCTCGGGCGCGGTCGTCGTCACCGACTGGGACGAGTTCGCCGCGCTGGACGAGGCGTTCGACGGGATGGCCGACGCTGTCGTCGTGGACGGTCGCAGAATCGTCACGCGCCGCGAGGGCATCACCTACGAGGGGCTGACTTGGTAGCTACTCGCCGTCGGCCGCGAGGCTCTCCCGGACGACCGACTCCACGTCGTGTTCCGTGGTCCAGCCCAGCCGCTCCCGGGCGGCGGTCGTGTCGACGGGGAACTCGGAGACGAGCGTCTCCTCGCCGGCGCGGGGGTTCTCGACGAGTTCGATATCGACGTCGTGGCCGTGTTCGGCCGCGGCCGACTGGACGAGCTCGGCGACCTGCTCGACGCCCGGATACTCGTCGCTGGCGATCTCGTACTTCTCGACGCCGGTCTCGCCCGCGTCGAGCTGTTCCAGCAGTCGCTCCGCGCTCCGGAGATACGCACGGGCCACGTCCTTGACGTGGACGAAGTTCCGACACTGCGTGCCGGGTTCGTAGACGGTCAGGGTCTCGCCGGCCGTCGCCCGCGAGAGGAAGAAGTTGATGACGGTCCCCTTGGATATCTCCCGGCCGTCGATCTCGTGGCCGCCGTAGAGGTTCGCGATCATGAACTGGTGGGCCGGGAACGCGCCAGCGGCGAAGTCCTCGATGGCGCGCTCGCTGAGCAGTTTCGTCCGGCCGTACCAGTTCATCGGGTCCCGCGGGTGGTCGACGCTGATGGGGAACTCCTCGGGGTCGCCCAGCACGGCCATCGAGAACGGGAATATCATGGCCGCACCGGTCTTCCGGCAGAACCACGCGACGTTTTCGGTCCCCTGGACGTTGGCCTCGTAGGCGAGGTCCTGTTTCGCCTCGCAGTCGTCGACGCCCGAGAGCGCCGCCAGATGCATGACGACGTCGGCGCCGTCGAGCGCCGCTTCCAGCCGGTCGCGGTTCCGGATGTCGACGTGTTCGACGTCGACGTCGCCGACCGAACGCACGTCGCCGAGATAGAAGTTGTCGAGTGCGGTTATCTCCCAGTCGGGGTGCTGTCGGGCCAGTTCGACGAGGACGCGGCTGCCGATGTAGCCGGCCGCGCCCGTAATCGCGATGCGGGGGGCGTCAGTCGAGCGCTCGCTCATAGCCCCAGAGTTGACACGGCGATATAAACACCTCGTGGTTCGGCAGCCGGCTCGAACCGCGGGACTTATTTTTCGGACGGCCCTGAGTAGGGCCGGTCATGGACGATATCCGTACGGGGCTGAGCTACGGTGACGTGTTGCTGGTGCCACAGCGGTCGCCGGTCGACAGTCGCAGCGACGTCGACCTCTCGACGCAGCTGACACCGGGCCTGACACTCGAAACGCCGCTGGTGTCGGCCGCGATGGACACCGTCACCGAGGCGGACCTCGCCATCGCGCTCGGCGAGGCCGGCGGCGTCGGGACGATTCACCGCTTTCTCACGGTCGAGGAACAGGCCGAGGCGGTCGCGACGGTCGCCGACGCCGGCGTGCCGGTGACGGCGGCAGTAGGCATCGACGAGGACCACGTCGCCCGGACGGCCGCCGTGGTCGAGGCCGGCGCCGACGCCGTCGTGGTGGACGTGGCTCACGGTCACATGGAGCGCACGCTCGACGCCGTCGCGGACATCCGCGAGGAGTACCCCGCCCTCGACGTCGTCGCCGGAAACGTCGCGACGCCGGCGGGCGTCGAGGACCTCGCCGCCGCCGGGGCCGACTGCGTGAAGGTCGGTATCGGCCCGGGCTCGCACTGCACGACCCGGAAGGTCGCCGGGGCGGGCGTCCCGCAGCTGACCGCCGTCGACGACTGCGCCGAGGCGGCCGCGGACCTCGGGGTCACCGTCTGTGCCGACGGGGGCATCCAGACCTCCGGCGACGCGGTCAAGGCGCTGATGGCCGGTGCGGACACGGTGATGCTGGGGAGCCTCTTCGCCGGCACCGACGAGGCCCCCGGCGCGACGGTCGAGGTCGACGGCGTCCGGTACAAGCGCTCCCGGGGGATGGCGACGACGGCGGCCGCCGAGGACCGCTCTGACAAGGCTGAAAACGTCACCGCCGACGAGGGCGTCGAGGGGTTGACCCCCTACAAAGGCCCGGTCGGCGACGTGGCCCGCGAGTTCTGTGCCGGCATCCGGTCCGGGCTCTCGTACTGTGGCGGCCACGACATCGCGGCCGCCCGCGAGAACAGCGAGTTCGTCCGTGTCGCCGCGAGCGCCAAGGAGCGCGAGGGCGCCCACACGGACGACGAGTGGGAGACGGTCTCCGTCGACAGCACGAAACACGCGACAGTCGACGCCGACGACTGACGGCTCAGTCTTCCGACGCGCTCAGACCCATCGATTCCGCGGGCGTCTCGTCGCCCTCGACGTCGAACAGCGGGCTCTGCTCGCCGGGTACGAAGGTGTTGAGCAGGAGCGCCGAGAGCGCCGTGAGGATGACCGGCTGGCCGAAGAACGTCTCGGCGGCCGTCGGCAGGCCGGCCAGGGCCTCGGGGCGGGTCGCCACGCCCAGTCCCAGCCCTAGCGAGACGGCCATGATGACCATGTTGCGCCGGTCGAGCTCGGTGTGCAGGAAGATGAGTCGCGCGCCGCTGGCCGCGACCATCCCGACCATCAGCAGGACCGCGCCGCCGAAGACGGCGCTGGGAATCGTCGTGACGAGGGCCCCGACCTTCGGACTGAGCCCCAGCACGGCGAGGATGACGCCGCCGACGCCGACGACGTGTCTGCTCATCACGCCGGTGAAGTTGACGATACCGGCGTTCTGTGAGAAGGAGGTGACCGGGAAGGCGCCGGCCAGCGAGCCCAGCGAGCTCAGCAGGCCGTCGGTGAAGAGGCCGCCCCGGAACTCCTCGTGGGAGGGCGTCCGGCCCTCGGCGGCGGTGATGCTCGACATGTCGCCGACCGTCTCCATCGCCGAGACGAGAAAGAGGAAGGCGAAGGTGACGATGGGCACGGGCTCGAAGGCGAAGCCGAACGCGCCGGGTCGGGGCACCGCGAACCAGCTCGCCCCCGTCACGGGGGCGAAACTGACCAGGCCCGCGGCGACGGCCACGGCGTAACCGAGCACGATTGCAAAGAGCACGCTCAGCAGTCGCGTGACACCGGTCGTAAAGAGGTTCAACAGGACGGCGACGCCGAGGACGAGCGACGCCAGCCCGAGGTTCGTCAGCGAGCCGTAGTTCTCGGCCCCGACGCCGCCGGCGACGTAGTCCATCCCGACCGGGACCAGGTACAGGCCGATGATGACCACGACCAGCCCGGTCACCAGCGGCGGGAAGAAGGGTTTGATGCGCTTGAACTGCCAGCCGACCAGCCCCTCGACGAGGAAGCCGGTGACGAGAATCGAGCCGAAGACGGCCGCCAGTCCGTAGCTCGCGCCGATGGAGGTCGCGGCGCCGACGAAGGTGAAACTCGTCCCCATCACGATGGGGAGGCGGGCCCCGACCGGACCGACGGTGTAGGCCTGCACGATGGTCGCCAGCCCCGAGAACAGCAACACCATCTGGACGATGTAGGCGGTGTCGGCCGCGCCCAGTCCCACCGCGCCGGCGACGATGTACGCCACGGCCGTCGACGGCACGATCATCACTGCGACGTGTTGCAGTCCCAGCAGTATCGACTTGGGCCACGGCGGCCTGTCGTCGCGTTCGTATTCGAGGTCGATTTCCCCAGTTGACTCGTCTGCCATCTATAGCGTGTCCGTACGGAGTTTACGGGATAACGATTTCGTCATGGCGCTGCTGTGGGCACTACGAGCGTGGGGCTCGTTCACAGGCCCGGCGGCCGTCAGTGAATGGTCACTTCGCCGTCCGCGACGGTGATGTCGACGAGACTCGTCACGTCGTGGTCGACGTCGTCCATCGCCGACTCGCCGACCTTCCGCATGACGACGGCGATGTCGGCTATCTCCGCGCCGATGTCGTCCAGGGCCTCGCAGATGGCCGCGAGCGTGCCGCCGGTCGACAGCAGGTCGTCGACGATGAGCACGCGGTCGCCGGCCTCGATGTCGTTGATGTACATCTCCGACTCGGAGTAGCCCGTCGACTTCTGCAGCGCCACCTCGTCGGGCAGCCCGTAGGCCCGCTTGCGGATGACGACCAGCGGGATGTCCGTCTGGAGCGACAGCGCCGTCGCCAGATGGATGCCCATCGCCTCCGGGGCGACTATCTTGTCGACGTCGAGGTCGGACTGTTGCATCACCTCGACGACCACCTCGCGCAACAGTGCCGGGTCGAGCATCGGCACGCCGTTGCTGATGGGGTGGACCAGATACTCGTAGCCGTCCTTGTCGATAATCGGGGCCTCGTGCAGCGACTCGCGGAGCCGTTCCATGACGCCGAGTGAGCGTAGCGCCGGGAAAAGGGAATCGTTCTCCGGTCTGTCCGGCGGGCCGACCGCCCGGCGTCCTCACGCGGTAAAGCGGCGCGCCACGTCCCGGATTCCCTCGCGAAGGGTGGTCTCCGGCTCGAAGCCGGTCCCCGCGAGCCGGTCGAAGTTGACGTGGTAGGAGGGGCCGGGATGTTCGTCTTCCAGATACGTGATATCGACGGCGCCGACCTCCTCGTCGACGATGTCGGCGATGTCCGATATCCGGTAGTTGGCGTCGTTCGACCCGACGTTGTAGACGCGCTCGTCCCACGCCGCCGGCTTCAGCGCGGCGTGTTTGTACGCCCGCGCGGCGTCGCTGACGTGGACGAACGGCCGCCAGTTCGACCCGTCGCCGTAGACGGTCAGCGTGCGCCCGGTCAGCGCGCGGAAGACGAAGTAGTTGACCACGAGGTTGAACCGGATGCCCGGCGAGTAGCCGAAGTTGGTCGCCATCCGCAGGGCGGTACCGTCCATCCCGAACTCCTCGCAGTACTCCGCGAGCAGCGCCTCCGAGTCGAGTTTCGTCTCGGCGTAGGGGTTGATGGGGTCGGGGTCGACCGTCTCGTCGATGTCCGTGCTCGTCGCCCGGCCGTAGACGTTACACGAGGAGGCGAAGATGACGTTCTCGACGCCCAGCTTCCCGGCGGCCTTCAGCACGTTCTCGGTCCCGTCGTAGTTGACCGAGACGGTCTCCTCGCGGCGGTCGTGGGTGCTCGCTGCCCCGGTGATGGCCGCCAGATGGACCACCGTGTCGACGCCCCGCATCGCGCTCTCGACGTCGCCGTACTCGCGCACGTCGCCCCGGCGGAACTGCAGGTCGCCGTTGACGGCGCCCATGAGCACCCGCGGGGACCCGGCGGCGAGGCTGTCGAGGACGACGACCTCGCCGACCCCGTCGTCGGCACTCAGCCGCGGGATGAGCTCGCTCCCGATGTAGCCACAGCCGCCGGTGACGAGCACGTCGGTCGTCATTCGTCGCTGAGCACGCCCGGGAGGAAGCGGTCCTCGTGGGCTTCGATGGTGTCGGCGTGGCGGGTCAGCGTCTCGAAGATGTCTTCGACGCCCTCCTCGAAGGTCTGGTCCTGTGCGCCGATGAGGTCCATGTACTGGTCCTTCTCGATTTCCATCTTGTGGGTCTCGTCCTCGTCACGGGGGTTCTCGAAGTGCTCGACGGCGACGTCGAGGTCGAACTCGCTGCCCACGTCGGCGATGGTCTCGGCGATCTCGACGATGCTGATGGCGCGGGTGACCTGGTTGTAGACGGTCAGGCCCGCCGGCCGGTCGTCGGCGTCGCCCAGCGCGAGCTGTGCCAGCCCCTCGACGGCGTCCTCCAGCGAGACGAACGGCTTGCGCTGCTCGCCCTTGCCGTAGACGGTGACGGGGTAGCCGGCGACGGCCTGCGCACAGAAGCGGTGCGTGACCGTCCCGAAGTAGTAGTCGAAGTCGAAGCGGGTCTTGAGCCGGTCGTCCTCCCGGGTCTCCTCGGTCTCGGTCCCGTAGGTGATCGCGGTGCGCACGTCCGAGACGGGGATGTCGAACTGCTTGTGGGCCAGTCGCATGTTGGCCGCGTCGTGGGACTTCGTGAGGTGGTACCAGCTCCCCGCCATCGCCGGGAACGGCACCTCGTCGCGGTCGCCGTCGTTCTCCATCGTCGCGCCGCCCTCCGGGATGGGGAACTCCGGCGCGCCGTAGACGCCCGTCGTCGTCGTCTCGATGAAGTGCGTGTCGGTCATGTCGTGCTCTTCGAGCCCCCACAGGAGGTTCCGCGTGGACTGGAGGTTGTTGTGCTGGGTGTAGTTGGCCCGCTCGCCGTTTATCTGGGAGTAGGGCGCCGAGGGCTGGGCGGCCGCGTGGACGACGACGTCCGGCTCGTGGACCTGCAGTAGCTCGTCGACGAAGGAGCGCTCGACGAGGTCGCCCTCGACGAAGGACATGTTGGTGATGCCGAGCGTCTCCTCGGCCGCGTCGAGGCGCTCGTCGATGGACGCGACCGGCGTCGCGCTGGTCGAGCCGATCTCCTCGACCCACTCGCGGCGGCCGAAGTTGTCGACCAGCAGCACGCGTTCGTCCGTTCGGTCCGCGATGCGCAGCGCTGTGGGCCAGCCGATGTAGCCGTCTGCCCCGGTGACGAGTATCGTCATTAGTTACTCGGCTTGTGAGTAACTTCGGAGCGGTAAATATTTTCTGTGATGGCGCCGGGCAGCCTCACACGAGGTCGAACCGCTCGAAGTACTCGACGACGTACTCGTTGGCTCCCGCCGGCGGTGTCGTCACCACGCGATACTCGTCGTGCTGTTCGTTGAGCGTTATTGATTGCCCAGGCTCCGGGGTGACCCGATAGACGACCGGGACGGTGTGGCGCGTCTCGACGCCGTCGACCGCCGAGCGCTCCCAGAAATGCTCGCTGACGCCGATGCGGTCGACGGTCACCGCGTCCAGTCCCAGCTCCTCGCTGGCGACTCTGGCCGCCGCGTCGTCTAGCTCCTCGCCCTTGTACAGCCGGCTCCCGGGCCAGAACCACTCGCCTTTGGCCGGTTCCTTCTGCCGTCTGGCCAGCAGTATCCCGCCCTCGTACTCGACGACGAGGTCCACGCACGGCTGGGGGGCGTTGTTGAGGCAGGTCGCGAACGTCTCCGTTGGTACGAACTCGTCCTGAAGTTGCATACCGTTGACGACTCGGCCATCGCCCAAGAGGCTAGGCTTTCGCAACCGTTAAATTGGCCGCCGCACTTCTCCCGTATGCTATCGCACGGGCCGGTGGGGTAGCCTGGTATCCTTCGGCCTTCGGGTGGCCGTAACCGCGATTCGAATTCGCGCCGGCCCACTTTCCCACCGAACAACGACGGCGAGCGGAGCGAGCGCCGCGTGTCGTCTGTCGCCGCGGGAACTCGAACGGGACCAGTCGCGCGTGGTTCGAGAGGCGCTCCGCTCTCTCGGACGACAGCGCAGCGAGCACGTCTGGGCCCAATAGCTTCGGTCACTCCCTGTCAGAGAGCATCACCACCAGAGATTTACTACCGGACAGTCAAGTTGGGGTAGAGAAATGTCTTCCACCGGTGGAAGCGCCAACGGCCAGGACCCGTTCTCCTATCTGACTAGCACCTGGTCCGAGGAACTAGAGCTATTAGACGGCTTTTCGTCGGCGTTCGGGATCCCTTCTATGGTCGAGTTAGCTAAAGAAGTCCAGTCGCTCCCTCCGAAAAAGCGGTTTACTAACACTGAGACTGTTGTTGAAGAGGTGTTCGGTGTCGGGGACGTCGACGAGCCAGGGCTACAAGACCTTCCCGAAAACGTCGTCGATAGCCTCCCGAACGAGTCGAAGCTGAACGCGATGATGCCGTCTTTTCTGCTCTTTTTGCGTAACAAGGTGCAGGAAACAGAGAACGCGGTTATCGACAGAGCAGTCTCGGATAGAGAACACGAGCGTAGCTATCTCGTTCTGTTTGCGTTCTTGCGTGAACTCTCTTCGCGACTGGGCGAGCTCTATCACGCTGCAAACAGTGACGAGCCGGAAGACAAGGACCAGCTGCTATCCGAGACGCTGGCTCTCAATAGTTGGCTGATTCTGGCGGCCGCTGGAGAAGTGGAGCAGTTCGACGAGAGGATACTCAGAGATATCTTTTACGCGAGATACTACGAGACGAAGCGCCACGGCTGTGACCCGAAATTCGACCCTGCGGAACTGTCGTTCGGGGAGATGCGGAGAAAACTCGTTATCGATGCGGTGGTCGCCATCTACGACCGGCGTGATATCAGTGTCAGTCGGGGGGCAGAACTGGCTGCTGTCTCGATAGAACAGTTCGAGCGAATTCTGGAAGCGGCGGGTATCAGCCCGAACTACGGACCTGAAAGCGGTGCTGAATTAAACGATGGCCCCACTCTCTCGAAGTAGATTGGTACGTTAGTTCCGGATGCGAACGTTCTGATCAGTTTCTACAGAGTCGGCTGGTTCGACGCGCTTTCGTTCTGGCGTCCGGAGTACGAACTACGAGTGCCACACAGGGTCTGGCTCGACGAATTTGCTGAGACCCGAGACGTCGAAGTGCCGGCGTGGCTCGACATAGAAGCGGCTCCTGTAACTGAAGCCGAGGAAGGCCGAACGGCTCTGAGCAAGTACGATTGGAAGTGTCTCGCCCTCGCCGAACAGCGCTCTGGCGTGCTCATCACCCGAGATAAAGCGCTGAAGAACGAGGCCGAAGACGCCGGTATCGAGACAAAATGGACCGATGGGTTTCTGAAAACGACTTTCGAGAGCTGCGGTATCACTGAAGCGGCCTACCGGTCGGACATTAGCGAGTACATCGAAGATGCGTACATCTCCGAACGGGTACAGAGTGCTCTTCTGAACGCCGAGAAAATGTAGCCTGTCCCCAGACTCTATCTAATCGCTCGTTTTCAGGCGCTGGCACTCCGCCCCGTGCTGCAGATTCACGCCGGCCCGTACTTCTCGCGGCGCTCACTCGCGAGCGCTTCGCACCCGCCGGCGTACGGACACCTGTCACACGGGGAATAAACTCCCTATGTCCGTGAAAGGGTGTCCCACACCGTATCATTCAGGCCCGGTTGATTTTGTACCAACAATTTAATGGCTGTGCTCATACTCCGCGTGGTATATGCGATTGAATCGGTACTGGAAATTTCTGCTGCTGGCGCTCTGCGTTGCTGCGGCCGTTCAGGTCGTCTACCTTCGCACTCACGAGTTCCCGGCGCTGCTCGGGGGGCTCTTCCTGGAGATGGCGGCGACGGTGGCCCACTCCGAGACGCTGGTGCCGACGACGATTCACGGCTTCACGACCGAGGGCATCCCCTTCGCGTACCCGCCGCTCGGGTTCTACGTGATGGCGGTGTTCCTGCGGCTCGGCGTCGACGGCGTGGCGCTCCTCCGGTTCGGTGCGCCGCTCGTCCTGCTGTGTAACGTCGCGGTGCTGTATCACTTCACGGTGGTGCTCACCGACAGTCCGGAGACGGGACTCGTCGCCGGCATCGTCACCGGCACCCACGTCACGCTGAACCTGTATCTCGTCGGCGCCAGCGGCTTCATCCGCGGTCTGGGCTTTCTGTTCATGCTGGTCGCGCTGCTGGGGGCCTACCAGTACTTCGCGAACGACGGGGGTCGGCGGGCGCTGGCCACCGCTGTCGTCGGTTGGGGGCTGGTGGTGTTGACCCACCCCGTCCACGCCGCGGCCGCGGGCGCTGGCGTCGCTGCTGCGTGGCTCGTCTGGGACCGCTCGCCGGTCGGGCTCGCGGCCGGTGTGGGTATCGCGGTCGGCGGACTCGTCATCGCCAGCCCGTGGTGGGTCACCGTGGTTTCCCAGCACGGTCCGGGCATCTTCTTCGCCGGCGCGGGCTCGCATGGCTCCCTGAACCACAGTCTGTCGGACCTGGGAGCGCTTGCGGGCTGGTTCTGGGGCGGGAGCTACGTGTTGAACTGGCCCGCCGTGCTGGCGGTGCTCGGCGCTACGGTGCTGGTCGCCCGGGGGAACTGGGAACAGCCCGCCTGGCTGGCCGTGCCCGTCGTCCTCCTGGTGCCGCCCCACGGACGCCTCGGACTTCTGTTCGTCGCGCCGCTGGGCGCCGTGGGGCTCGTGTTCACGTACTCGCTCCTGACGGACCTCGAACTCGACCGTCTGGACCTGCCGACGCGGCGCATCGACCTGCCGGCGCTGTCCACCGACCGGCTCGACCTGCCGGCGCTGTCCACACAGCAGGTTGTCGCGATCGCGTTCGTCTGCCTCCTCGTCGGCCCGTTCGTGGTCCAGAACATGAACGCGGCGGCCGACACGGGTCCGTACAGTCCGCTGCCGGTGTACGTCGACTCGGAGGACCAGACGGCGATGGGATGGGTCGAGAACGAAACGGCCGTCGACGCCCGGGTCGCCGTCATCGGGAGCGGGAGCGAGTGGTTCCCGTATCTGGCGAACCGGACCTCAGTCATCGTGAAGTACGGGACGGAGTGGCGGGGCCAGGCGACGTGGGACAGACACTCGGCCGCCCAGTCACGGCTACGGGGCTGCTGGAACGCCTCGTGCGTGAACACGACGCTCGTCGAGTACGAGTTCGCCGCCGAGGTCGATTACGTCTACGTGCCCTACGGGTCGTTCATCGCGGGCCGTAGCGGGGCGAGCATCTCGCCGGCGCTCCACCGGTCGCTCTCGGCGAGCGAGCGGTTCACCCTGGTGTATCGCAACAGCGGTGTCGGTATCTACGACTACAACCAGACCGCGCTGCAGTCGCCTGACCCGCACCTGACAGCCGCCGAGGGCTGAGTCACGTCCCCGAGTCCGTCTCCAGTGACTCCCAGTCGATCGCCCAGCCGTCGTCGTACACCGCGGGGACCTGCCCGACGCCGTCCTCGCCGGTGGAGTCGTCCTTGAGCCGCTCGTACTCCAGGGGCGACGGCTGTATCTCGAACTCCTCGGGCAGGTCAGACGGGGCCGCCACGGTGAACGACAGGTAGTGCCGTCCGTTGACCGCTTTATGCTCCTCACAGACCGCGTCGTACGGCGGTGCCATAGCTGGCCAAACCGTCGGGGGTCACAAAAGGTCTGGCGGAGCCCCGTCGACGTGGCAGTGGTCGGCGCGCCGCGGGGGCGAGCCCGACAGAAAACATACGACCCCCGACGACAAAGGGCCGTCAATGCACGCAGGCGACATCGCCGCGCGACTCGACGAGGAACTCGACACAGAGGCGTACGCGGATATCGACGCCAGCCCGAACGGGCTGCAGGTCGGGCCCGCCGACCGCGAGGTCGAGACCGTCGCGGTGGCCGTCGACGCCGCCGTCGAGACCATCGAACGCGCCAGCGAGGCCGGGGCCGACCTGCTGGTCACCCACCACGGTATCGTCTGGGGGTCTATCGAGCGACTCACCGACGGCAACTACCGTCGCATCGCGCCGCTGGTCGAGCGCGACCTCGCGCTGTACGTCGCCCACCTCCCCCTCGACGGGCACCAGCGACTCGGTAACGCCGCCGGGCTGGCGGACCTGCTGGACCTGGGAAACCGCGCGCCCTTCGGCCGGATGGGCGGGGAGTTCGTCGGCCAGCGCGGGCGGCTGGCCGAAGCGACCACCGTCGCGGAGCTGGCGGACCGACTGGACGCCGAACTCGACACCGGCGGGCAGCCGGTTCAGACGCTCGATTTCGGCCCGGAAACCGTCGAAGACGTGGCTATCGTCACCGGCAGCGGCGTCGACTGGCTGGGCGAGGCCGTCGAGGTCGACGCTGACGTGCTCGTCACCGGTGAGGGGAAACAGCAGGCCTACCACGAGGCCCGGGAGGCCGGCGTCAACGTCGTGCTGGCGGGCCACTACGCCACCGAGACGTTCGGCGTCCGGGCGCTACGGGACACCGTCGAGTCGTGGGGGCTGGAGACGACGTACATCGACTGTCCCACCGGGCTGTGACGGGCGGTCGCGTCGCGTACAGCGAGGTGTGCACCGACGACGAGCTGCTGTCGTGGTCGCGGGGCTACTGCCGGGACGTGCGCCGGGAGCGGGGCGTCGACGTGCGCTTCGACCTCGTCGAGTGGGAGGTCTCTCACCGCGCCAAGCGCCGGGCGGCGGCGGTCAAACGCCCGCAACTGCCCGAGGCACGGGTCGGCGAGCGCTACGACTGGGACGCGCTCGACGGGGCCGAGGGCCGGCCGCTGCCCTGTACGCTCTCGCTCACCCGCGAGGCATTCGAGGCGTTCGACCGGGCCGAGTGGGAGTCGACGCTGCGTCACGAACTCGTCCACGTCGAGCAGTACCAGCGTGACGGGACGACCGACCACGGGCCGGCCTTCCGCGAGCGGGCGGCCGCCCTCGACACAGCGGTCCACTGTCAGGCCTTCGCGGACGCGAAGTACGTGCTCACGTGTGCGACCTGTGGCGGACTGGTCGCGCGTCGGTACCGGGAGTGCCCGCTGGTCCGCGAACGCGAGCGATACCGGTCGGACTGCTGTGGGGCGACGCTCCGTCTGGAATAGCTCACTCTTTTCGGATAGCGTACCCGGCCACGCCGAGCCCGAGCCCCGAGACGCCGGCCATGGGACCGAAGACGACCATCCAGGACGGCAGCAGGACTAAACCGGCGATGCTTGTCAGAAAGGTCATGACGAACAGTCCAAACATCGCGAGCAGTTCAGTCTGCATGCGTTTAGTTGTCAAATCGTATTTTATAAGTTTTCATATTGTGGGGATGTCATTTACGCGTGGTCGGGGACGAACCACACCGTTTTAGCCCTCGCGTCGACCAGAGGGGTGCAATGAGCGACCACGAGGACCGAGAGACGTTCTGTCACGACCCGATCGGCCACGCGGAGGCCCGCGCGGGAATGACCGTGGGCGAACTGGCCGAGGGCTACGGTGCGGCCGGTATCGGCGCGAACGACGTCCACGAGGCCGTCGACATATACGCCGAGATGTTAGACGACGACGTGACCACCTTCGTCGGGCTGGCCGGCGCGATGGTCCCCACCGGGATGCGCGCTATCGTCTCCGAACTCATCCGGGACGGACACGTCGACGTGCTGGTGACGACGGGGGCCAACTGCACCCACGACAGCATCGAAGCCATCGGTGGCAAACACCACCACGGCGAGGTCACTCCCGAGGGCCACACCGAGCGCGAACACGACGAGAACCTCCGTGACGAGGGCGTCGACCGCATCTACAACGTCTACCTCCCACAGGAGCACTTCGCGCTGTTCGAGTCCCACCTCCGCGAAGAGGTGTTCACGCCGCTGGCAGCGGAGGGCGCGGTGTCCATCCAGCGCATGACCGAGGAGCTGGGCCGGGCCAACGCCGCGGTCAACGAGCGCGAGGACGTGGCCGAGGACGCCGGTGTTCTCGCCGCGGCCTACGAGAACGACGTGCCGGTGTACTGTCCCGCCTTCCAGGACTCCGTGCTCGGCCTGCAGGCGTGGATGTACTCACAGACGAGCGACTTTACCGTCGACGCGCTCGCCGACATGACCGACATCACCGACATCGCCTACGAGGCCGACAGCGCCGGCGCCTTCCTCGTCGGCGGCGGCGTCCCGAAGAACTACGTCCTCCAGACGATGCTCGTCTCGCCCGACGCCTACGACTACGCGGTCCAGCTGACGATGGACCCCTCGAACACCGGCGGGCTCTCGGGCGCGACGCTCGAAGAGGCCCGGTCGTGGGGGAAACTGGAGAAGGACGCCCGCAACGTCTCGGTGTACGCCGACGCGACCATCACGCTACCGCTGGTCGTCGCCGCGGCGCGCGAGCGCGTCGGGGAGTGACCGCGCCGGCGTGCTGTGCCTGACAGCACAGGGACTGACCGGTCCGCGGGATATACATCGCTCATATACCCAGTTACCGGCCAGTGGGCTGTCGTCTCCGGTGTCACCGGACATCGACCGACGGAGCTTCGTACGGGGAACCGGCGCGACACTGGCAGGTGCCGGGCTGGATACAACGGGGGCGGCTCGCGGGCGCTCCGAGAGCGCCAGCGGGAAGTCCGACGACGCCGACTGGACGGACGTGAACGTAATCGCTCACCGCGGCTTCGCCGGCCGCTATCCGGAAAACACCGTCGGGGCGGTCGAGGCGGCCTCGACGGGCGGCGCGAGCAAGCGGAGTGTGTCTCCGCGAGCGGAGATGATAGAGATAGACGTGCTGCCGACTGCCGACGGGACGGTCGTCGTCTTCCACGACGACGACCTCGCCGGGCGTGACGGCGGCACACGCGGGCTCACGGACACCTCTGGCATCGTCTGGGAGACCGACACCGAAACGGTGACCAGCGCGACCGTGCTGGGGACCGACGAGACCGTTCCGACGCTCACCGAGGTGCTCGACGCGATTCCGCCGAGCGTCGGGGTCAACGTCGAGTTCAAGAACCCCGGGAGCGACGACCTCGAATTCGCGACGGAGCTCTCGGACGACGCGCTGGCGGCCCAGACGGACCTCTGGCGGCCGTTCACCGAGTCGGTCCTCGATATCCTCGGCGAGTACGACAACGAGATTCTGGTCTCCTCGTTCCACGAGGCCGCCATCGCGACGGTGCGCGAACAGGACCCGTCGATTCCCGTGGCCTTCCTCTTCTGGGACGACGTCCGGACGGGGCTCGACATCACTCGGAAATACGACTGTGAGGCCCTCAACGTCCCCCGGAACATGGTGCAGGGGACGCCTTTCTTCGACGACGAGTCCTACGCTGACGACGTGGACATCGTCGAGGTCGCCCACGAGGCCGGCCGCGAGCTGAACACCTACACCGTCACAACGTGGTACCAGGCCCAGCAGCTCGCCGACGCCGGCGTCGACGGGATCATCGCCGACTACCCGGGCCTGCTGAGCTTCGATGGCTGAGAGTCAGCCGCGCCGCCAGAGCAGCTGGTCGTCGGCGACCAGCGCCTCGAAGTGCCCCTGCTGGAGATAGCCGCCGAACACGAGGACGCCGACCCCGAGGGCCCCCAGCAGGGCCGCATACACCAAGCTGGCCCCGCTGACGACGACCGAGGTGGCTGACGCGAGGCAGAGCGCCCCCGTCGCGACCGTAATCGCAAACAGGACGCTCCGGCGGGCACCCGTCTCGGAGTCATCGAAGAACTGTGGAAGCATTGGGCGTTCGAGGGAAAGTGGAACCGAAACGACTTATCGATACTGGCCGCGCTGGCGGCGCCGGTGTGCCCGGAGACTGCCGTGTGTGGCACTCTCATTCGCTCTCGTCGCGTTTGACAACTCTTTAGCCGCCCTCTGAACTCTCTCCCTCAATGAGCTACAAGATCGGACTCGTCGGCAAGCCTTCCGTCGGCAAGTCCACCTTCTTCAACGCGGCGACGATGAACGACGTGCCAGAGGGGGCCTACCCCTTCACGACCATCGACCCCTCGATGGGCGAGGCCTACGTCCGCGTCGACTGCGCGGCCCCGGAGTTCGAGCACAGCTGTACGCCCAACCACGGCTACTGCGCCGAGGGCGTGCGCTTTGTCCCGACGAAACTGGTCGACGTGGCGGGGCTGGTCCCCGGTGCCCACGAGGGCAAAGGGCTCGGTAACCAGTTCCTCTCGGACCTCAACGAGGCCGACGTGCTCGTCCACGTCGTCGATTTCACCGGCGAGACGGACCTCGAAGGCGAACCGACCGAGGACCACGACCCCCGCGAGGACATCGACTTCCTCGAGAACGAACTCGACATGTGGTATCTAGACGTCCTGGAGAAGGGCATCGAGCGCTACCGCTCAGGCTACCACGGCGAGGACAAGGACATCGAGGCGGACCTCGCCGAGCAGATGTCGGCGTTCAAAATCAACGAAGACGAGATCAAGCAGGTCGTCCTCGCCCTGGACCTGGAACTGGACCCCGACAGCTGGGACGACGAGGACCGCGAGGCGCTGGCCCGCGAGATCCGCATCCGCACGAAACCGATGGTCATCGCGGCCAACAAGATGGACACCGAGGCGGCACAGGACAACTGGGAGCCGGTGACGACAGACCCCGACTACGAGCATCTCACCTTCGTCCCCGTCTCGGCCCACGCCGAGAAGGCGCTGAAAAACGGCGACGAACAGGGCGTGCTCTCCTATCGCCCCGGCGACACCGACTTCGAGGTGCTCGCGGACCTCCCCGAGGAGAAGGCCGCCGGCCTCGAACAGATACGGGACTTCGTCACCGCCTACGAGGGCACCGGCGTCCAGCAGGCCCTCGAAACCGCGCTGTTCGAGGAGCTCGACGCCATCGCCGTCTTCCCGGGCGCGCGCAAACCACAGGACGACGGTACCTTCCTGCAGGACTGTTTCGTCCTCCCCGACGGCTCGACCGCTGAGGACTTCGCCTACTTCCTGCACACCGACATCGGCGACGGCTTCCTCCACGCCCACGACGTGCGCTCACAGCGCCAAATCGGCGCCGACACGGAGCTCGACCACCGCGACGTGGTCGAGATCACCACGACGAACTAGAGCAGGAGATACGCCAGCAGGGCGACGATGGCGACCTTCTTGACGAGTACGACGCCGATGATGGTCTGTGTCACCGTCAGGGCGCGCACGCGCTCGACGCCGCGCCGGAGGACGGCGGGCGCGGTCGCCAGCTCACGGACGAGCAGCCGGGACTCGGCGCGGAACGTCTCGACGGCACCGCCCTCGCCGTCCGCGTAGGCGGCCTCGGCCGTCGGTACCCACGCCTCGCCCGTGTAGGTGAGTTCGACGAACGCCCCGTCGAGATGCGTGGCCTGCTCGAAGGCCAGCCCGTTCGTCTCACACAGCGCTTCGAGGCGCGCCACGTCGCGGTCGCTGTCGAGGTCGTAGCGCCGGCGGACTCGCTCGCTCGTCCACTCGAACCCGAACCGACAGACGACCTCGCGTTCTCCGACCCACACGTCGACGATTTCGGCCAGTTCGACGGTGCCCTCGGTCTCCTTGCGCTTCCGTCGCAGGTGCTCGTAGTCGGCGGTCTCCTCGGAGCTCACCTCGGACATGGCTGGACGCTCGGCTGGCTGACAGATAACCGTTTCCCGCCGTCGAGGAGTTCGCCACCGGCGGGCGAGGAGGCGACAACCACGTGGCCGACAACGCCCCACCACCGCGTGAGAACACTCTATCACGGCGCTGTCGACCATCCGGTGGAGGTCTCCGACGATGCAAACTATCGACCAGCTGTTCGTGACCGAACTGTGGGAGGCACTGGGCGCCGAACAGACCGTCGCGGCGACGCTGGAGCGTCTCACGCAGTGTCAGTCCGACCCGCGACTCCAGCAGGCGTTCGGGGCACATCTGGCCGAGACCCGGACACAGATCGACCGGCTCGAACAGGCGCTGTCGATGCTCGGCGAACCCGCCACACCGACGTTCTGTGAGGGGATACAGGGTATCGTCGACGAACACGCCGCGTTCGTCCTGAAGAACTCGCCGTCGCCACAGGTCCACGCCGCGTTCGACCTCGGTGCCGCACAGAAGGTCGAACACTACGAGATGGCTACCTACGAGCATCTGGTGGGGCTCGCGGACCGGCTGGGGTACCGGCAGATAGCCCAGCTACTGGAGACGAGTCTCACCGAAGAGCTCAGACAGCTAGAGCGGCTGGGAGCTATCGACCTCGTCGAGCCGGTACCGGCCCAGCAACAGCGGGCTGTTCAGCAGCAACGGCCGGTCGCCCAGCAGCGACAGCACCCCTCGGGCCAGTTCGGCCAGCGGTGACGCCAGCTCAGATATCCACCGGACAGCCGTTTATTTCGCCGCCGCGCATCCCGTCGGCCAGCCAGTAGATGGAGAGCGTAAGCACGGCGACGGCCCCGAGCGCGAACTCCAGCCCGTCCAGCGGGAGAAAGAGCAGCGTCGTCGAGACGCCGACCAGCGAGAGCAGGCCCAGCAACACCGCCGAGCCACAGGCCGCACAGCCCGCGCCGAGCGTCCCGAGGACGAGGCCCGCCGCGCCGGCCCCGCCCTGCTGGAGGTCGAGCCCGTGCTCGCGGAAGTGATACGCCGCCATCGCGATGTCGACGCCGGTCAGGACGGCGACCGCGACCAGCAGGAGTCCCTGGGCCGCTGTGAAGTTGGTGCCGACGAACGGGTACAGCTCCGTGAGGACAGTCAGCCGGCTCCCGAGTGGCAGCGAGCCGCCGACTACCAGGTCGAGCACCAGCGCGACGTTCAGCGAGACGACGAACGCCGTCAGCGCGACCACAGTGGCGAGGACTGCCACGGCGGCGTATGCCGGCAGCGTCAGGACGAGTCGGGCTGTCCGGCCCATCAGTCGCCAGTCGCGCCGACGCGTCGGCAGCCGAACGCCCCGGAGCGAACGCCCCACGGCGCCCATCAGTTCACCCCGAGCGCCCCCGCGATGAGGTCGTAGCTCACGCTCCCGTTGGCCGACGAAGCGAACTCGCCGTCACGGAAGAGGAGGACGATGGGCGTCTGGGTCGGCAGGTCTGCCTCCTCGGCGGCCGCGATGTCGGCCTGTACCGCGTCGTCGTGGGCCCGGTTCCGGGCGTCTTCGACCACCGCCGTCCCGTCGACGTCGGTCGAGCCGTTCAGGAACTGTTCGGTGCGGTCCAGCACGTTGTCGCCGGTGAACTGGTCCTGGCTCTCGAAGTAGTGGCCAAACAGCGACCAGAAGGCGTCGCCGCTGCGGGCGAACGTCGACTCCAGCGCCTGCGTCGCCGGCTTCCCCCACGGGTAGATAATCGGGTACGTCCGCACGACGTATGCGCCTCTCCCCGGGTCGACGATGTTCGACTCGATTTCGGGGACCGTGTTCTCGTGGAACCGCCGGCACTGCGTACAGGAGGGGTCCTCGAAGGCGAGCACGACGTGGCCGTCGAGGCTCCCCCGGCTCGGCTGGGCGTCGAGCCCCGCCGCGGCCGGATGGTCGTCGATGGGCTGTCCGCTCTCGCTCCCGCCGCCACCGCAGCCGGCGAGCGAGCCGACGACACCCGCGCCTGCGAGTGCCAGATACCGTCGTCTGTTCATACTGATGGATGGTGACACCCGCCTTTAGCGCTTGTTCCAAATTGCACCCGAAAGGGACAACCGCCAGCGACCGGTAGGTGCGCCCGGCCGATGACGAGCCGGTGTTCCGAGCCGGGGTGACTCCCCGGCGGTGACGAACCCTATGAGTGCCGAGGCCACCGGTTTTTGAACTGTACGGCCGCCGAAGTTTCCGAGCGGGTTCGACATATCGCGGAGGCTCCCGGCCTTCCAGAGTCCGAAGTGTTCGAGCGGACATTCGAACGCTGGACCGCTCGTTCACCTCGCCGAAATCGAGTCGCTCGAACTGCTTGCGACGGTTGACACACTCCTCGTTCCGGAGACGGTTTACGAGGAAGTCAAGGCCGGTGGTGTTCAGGACGAGTTGGCCGACCTCTCGTACGAACTCGCCGAAGCTGACGAGGAGAGCCGCCTCTGACGAACCGGACGCCGGAGAACGCCCGCGATCCGCGGTCACAAAGGCATGCAAGGGCTCTTCCGACGGACGACCTCGCCGTCCGAGCGGTGACTTCCACGCGGCGGTTCACGTAGCGGCCCTATCGGCGCTGCTGTACGGGAACACGAGAAGCCCCTCTCGACGGCGAACCGGACCGACGGGTCAGCGCCGTCGGAGCAGTCGCCGCCCTTTGCGGACGATGCGTCGCCGGACGGAGCGCGGGAGCCGCCGCCACGCTCGCTTTGCCTTCCGCAGTTTTCCCATACGTGACACCTCCGTTGTCGCCCGCGGCCGCTCGACACGGGCACTCGCCGTACCCTGCCGCCGGGAGTAAGGCTGGGGCTTGCAGATGCAGCAGTCGGCAGAGCGGGTCACGCTGCCAGTCCGGTCGGCGGCGCTCCCCGTCCCGCTCAGTAGTCGTCCATCCCAATCGGGTCCCCGAGACGGATGCCCATCGGCGGTGGCCCGGGAAGCTCCCCGCCCTGTGCCGCGCCGACGTAGAGCGCGCTGTTGACGAGGCCGATGTGACTGAACGCCTGCGGGTAATTTCCGAGGTAGGTCCCGTCGTCGGGGTCGATCTCCTCGGCGAGGAGCCCCAGCGGGTTGACGTACTCGACCAGCGTTTCCAGTCGGTCGTGGGCCGTCTCGACGCGGCCCGAGAGCGCCAGCGCGTCGATGAGCCAGCACGCACAGAGGACGAACGCGCCCTCCTCGCCGGGCAGCCCGTCGCTGCCGTCGTAGCGCCTGACGAGGACCTCGTCTTCTCGCAGGCGTGTCTCGACGGCGTCGATGGTCCCCTGCACTCGCTCGTCGTCGAACGGGAGGAATCCGACCACGGGGAGCAACAGCCCCGTGGCGTCCAGCGTGGTGCCGTCGCCGTAGGTCTGGACGAACGCGCCGAGTTCGTCGTCGTACCCCTTTTGGAGTACGGACTCGCGAATCTCGTTCCGGGTCTCCCGCCACGCGTCGACCGGCGCGTCGTAGCCGTGGTCGCTCGCGAGCGCGAGTCCGCGGTCGAGGGCGACCCAGCAGAGGACCTTCGAGTAGACGAACTGCTTCGGGCCGTCGCGGACCTCCCAGATGCCGGCGTCGGGCTCCTGCCAGACCTCGGTGACGTAGTCGACGATGTCCCGGACGACGGTCCACTCGTCGGCCGAGAGCGAGCGGTCGTGGGTGTGGAGCTCGTCCACCGCCAGCAACAGCTCGCCGTAGATGTCGAGCTGGCGCTGGTCGGCGGCGCCGTTGCCGACGCGGACCGGCCGCGAGCCGCGGTACCCCGAGAGGTGGTCGAGTTCGCGCTCGTCCAGCGCCGTCTCGCCGTGGAGGCCGTACAGCGGCTGGATGGTGGCGGGCTCGGTCGCCCCGCAGAGGTCGAGGAACCACGAGACGTACGCCGCGGCGGCCCCCACGTGGCCGAGGTTCGAGAGGGCCTGAACGGTAAAGCCCGCGTCGCGCAGCCAGTTGTAGCGGTAGTCCCAGTTCCGGACGCCGCCGACGTCCTCGGGGAGCGAGGTGGTCGGCGCGGCGGCGATGGCACCCGACTCGGCGTGTGTGAGGAGCTTGAGCACCAGCCCCGACCGAACGACGTGGTCGTGCCACGGCCCGCCGAAGACACAGTGTTCGTCGGTCGGGCAGTCGTGGCTCCAGTCGCGCCAGTAGTCGACCGTGTCGGAGAGCGCTGCCGCGGGGTCCGTCGCCGCGTCCTCCGCGCCGGTACAGCGCAACAGCACCCACTCGGTCCGGCCGGCTTCGAGCGTCGTCGCTCCCGTGGCACGGCCCGCGTCGCGGTCGATGTCGAGGTCGAACTCCGCTTCGAGCGTCGTCCGCTCCTCGCGCCCGGCCGCGCGGAGGCCGGTGTCCGTCGCTTCGAGCGTCGTCTCGGTGCGGGCGTAGTCGAACGCCGGGTCGAACGCGAGTTCGACGTCGACCGCCCCCTCCTCGCAGTCGAGTCGTCGGTAGAGCACTTTCTTCGGGTGGTCGACGAGGTCGGCCGGCGGCATGAAGTCGGTCACGGTCAGTGCGCCCCCGCCCGTCTCGAACCGCGTCTGGAGGACGTTCGTCCCGTCGAGATAGCCCAGCGTGCCCGTCCCGCTGTCGGCGGGACCGACGCGGAACCGCCCGCCCCGCTCCGCGTCGAGCACCGCGCCGAAGATGCTCGGCGATTCGACGTGCGGGAAGGGGAACCAGTCGACCGAGCCGTCGGGGGCGACGAGCGCGGCGGTCTCCAGGTTCCCCACGACGCCGTAGGCCTCGATGGGGGTGTACCCGCCGTCACGCACCGGCCTCACCTCGCACGGGGGCGTCTGGCGAAGACCTGTTACGTAGTTGTCGAGTCATGCGAGCGGCTACGTGTGCAAACCGGAAAAACGACCGGCGACCGGCGCACGGTCGCCGGCGCCACTGAGTGGATTATATCCGGAGATACGCGGGAGGACTGGCGACTTCGAGCTGTTCGAGGAGGCCAGCCCGGTCTTCTTCGAGCCAGATTTCGGCGATTTTGTCGTCTTCGATGCGATACATCCCCATTCCCGTCCACTCGACGTCGTTCCCGGTCGGTTCGACGTCTCGATACTCGCCCTCGTGCGTGCCGCGAGCGGTGTATCGAACGACGACCAGATCGTCCTCTGCGACCATCTCGTCGGTGGTTCCCGAGTAGTCCGGAAACGTCTGGAAGAGAGCTTCGAGATACTCCATTATCTCGTCGAACTCGCGTCGCTCTTCGTGACTCCCGTATTCGACGATGCCCTCCGCGAGGTGTTCCGAGAGGCTATCTCTGTCCTGTTCGTTGAACGCGCGCAGGTAGTCGCGAACGAGGTCCTTGTTTTCGCTTTCTGTCGTTGACATGCTTTCACCTCGGGTACGGCGCTTCGCTCGGGTCCGTCGCTCGCCTCGTCACACTCGCTGAAGCGCCGTTCGAAGTTCTGTCGTGCTGTCTGTTATCTCTTACCATATTGATAGTTACCGACGCGTCCGACCTCGACGCCGAACGGAAGTCCCACACCACAGCGATGTCCCTGGCCCGAGCCAGGGCGAGAGCGAAGCCCTGGTGCGCAACCGGTCGCGTAGCTTCGGATGACAGCCGGTGTCTGCAGTGGGGGTTCTCACTCGACCCGTCCCCAGACCTACACGTGTCGAGCCAATAATACAAGTATGGTCCGCATCGCACTGACCGGCGCGGCGGGTAACGTCGGCCGCGAACTCGTCGACGCGTTCGACGACCACGAGGTGGTCCCGTTCACGCACTCCGAGACCGACGCGTTCGACAGCGAGTTGCTCGACGTGACCGACCCCGACGACGTGCGAGAGAAACTGGACGCGTTCGAGATCGTCGTCCACCTCGCGGGCGCGTCGTCGCCCGAGGCCGACTGGGAGACGGTCGCCGAGACGAACGTCGAGGGGACGAAACACGTCCTCGACGCGGCCGTCGAGAACGGCGTCGACCGCGTCGTCTTCGCCTCCTCGAACCACGCCGTCGGCAGCTACAACTCGGCGGACGAGGACCCCGAGACGACGACGCTCGCGGACGCGCGACCCGTTCGCGGCGACGCGCCCACTGCCCCGGATTCGTTCTACGGCGTGAGCAAGGCCGCCTGCGAGGGCCTGACGAAGTTCTACGCGGAGCGCCACGGCGTCGAGGTCGTCAACCTCCGCATCGGCTGGTACATGAGCGAGGCCGACCTGCGAGCCCGGACCGGCGACGACGTCGACCCCGGGCGGGACCGGTTTGCACGGGCGACGTGGCTGAGTCCCCGGGACTGCCGGGCCGTCCACCGACGGGCGGCGACCGCCGACCTCCCCGAGAGCCCGGTCACGGTCAACGCCGTCTCGCGAAACGACCTGCGGTACTTCACGCTCACGGAGACGATGCAGACGCTGGGCTACCGGCCCCGGGACAACGCCGAGGAAGTGCTCGACCGGTAGGGCTGTGTCCGGGCGCGGTTGCCACGCGCCGTTCAGGTGAACGATGGCAGCACGTCTTCCTTGTACATGTCGACCATCGCCTGCTGGTCGTCGCCGATCTGCATGGTGTAGACGTGGTCGTAGCCGGCGTCGACAGCGGTCTGGATGCCGTCGATATGGGCCTGCGGGTCCGGGTCCGTGATGATGCTCCCCTCGGCGATATCCTCCTTCGAGACCATATGCGTCGCCTGCTCGAACAGCGCCGGCGTCGCCAGTTCGGAACTCAGTTCCCCCGGGAGCGCCGAGTTGGGCCACTTCTCGTAGGCGGTCGCGACGGCCTCGTCCTCGGTCTCGGCGACACAGGCCTGGAGCTGACAGAAGCGCGGCCCCTCGCCGCCGTGGTCCTCCCAGGTGGAGACGACTTCCTGCGGGCCGACGGACCAGAACCCGTCGCCGATTTCGGCCGCGCTGCGGGCGGCCCGCTCGCCGTAGGCCGAGACACAGATGGGCGGGGGTTCCTCGGGCAGGGTGAACAGCCGCGCGTTCTCGACGGTGTAATGCTCGCCGTGGTGGCTGACCTCCTCGCCAGTCCAGAGTTCCCGTATCACGTCGACGGCCTCCTCCAGCATCTCCATTCGGACGCTGTGTTCCGGCCAGCGGTCGCCGAGCACGTGTTCGTTCAGGTTCTCGCCGGTGCCGACGCCGGCGTAGAACGTGCGGTCCTCGAACATATCGGCGACGGTAGCCGCGGCCTGAGCGTAGATGGCCGGGTGGAAGCGCTGTATCGGCGCGGAGACGCCGACGCCGACGTCGACGGTCTCGGTCGCAGTCGCGACCCCTCCCAGGGTCGACCAGACGAAGGACGCCTCCCCCTGTTCGCTGACCCATGGGTGGTAGTGGTCCGAAATCGAGAGGAAGTCGAAGCCGGCGGCCTCCGCTCGCCGCGCGTACTCGACCAGGTCGGAGGGGCTGTGCTCCTCGCTCGACAGCGTGTAACCTATCTCTGGCATAGTGTCTCGGGACCTAGCCCGACAGCCGTTCCACGACTGAGACCACTGCCGGCAGTCGAAAGGCAGTTTTCAGTGACTGCGGCGACGGGTGGCCCCGCGCGGGTCGCGTCCGCTCACACCAGATCGTCGCGCAGCCGGCCCTCGCTGTTTCGCACTGCCGTGACCGCCGCCCCCTCGATAGTCTGCGTGTCCGCGTCGGCGTCCCAGTCCAGCCGCTCGGCCAGGTCGTCGTTCGTCGGCCGGCGGGAAAATCTCGGGCCCGGGCGCAGTTGCAACCCGGCGGCTCATTGCTCGCTCGCCCGAACAGTAGCGTGACAATGACGACTGACTCGATCGAACAGCTTCTGGTCGAAGGCGTCCAGGAACTGTACTACACCGAACAGCAGCTCGTCGACGCGCTGGACCAACTCGCAGACCAGACGGGCACGGAGTCGGTCAGCCAGGCGTTCTCCAAACACCGGGGAGAGACACAACAGCAAGTAGACCGCCTTGAGCAGGTGTTCGAGGCGCTGGGCGAGGAGCCGGAGGCCAGAGAGGACATCGTCGTGACGGCGATGATAGACGAACACGACCAGTTCGCCGGGGAGAACGACGGCGAGGTGCTCGACCGGTACAACATGGCCGTCGGACAGAAGACCGAACACTACGAGATAGCGGCCTACGGCAACCTCGCGTCACTGGCCGAGAAGGCCGGACACGACGAGGCCGCCGACCTCCTGGTCGAGACCCTCCGGGAGGAACAGGAGGCGCTCGAACAGCTCACGGACGCCAGTGAGCAGTTCGACACGCAGCAGATAGCCGGCGACTGAGTCCGGTAACGGCGATTCAGGCCGCTGTGACACGGGCCTGCAGTCGCAAGCAGGTCCTTCAGGCGTCACCCATCCGTAGCAAATCGTTCCGATGGACGAGGATATCGGCACGCAGATTCTGGACGGAGCGACGACTGGACCGTACGACCGGCACGTCCAGCGGTTTCTCGTCCTCGGCGACCGGCTGGTGCTCGCGGGCCTGCTGTTGGTGCTCGCGCTCGGGTTCTTCATCGCGTTGGAGGTTGTGGGCGGGTTCCGCTCGGTCGACCGGGCGCCGCTCCTGTACCTGTTCAGCGCGCTGACCGGTGGCAACTTCACGCTGATCACTATCATCGTCTCTATCAACCAGCTGGTCGTCTCCCGGCAGCTCTCGACGCCGGGCGAACTCCGCACCCAGATAGCCGAGACCAACGAGTACCGCGAGTCCGTCATCGAGTCGCTGCCGGAGGACGACGTGGCGCCGGTGACGCCGACGGAGTTTCTCCACCTCCTGTTGCGGGCGACGCGGGAGTCGCTGGGCCGACTGGAGCACGAATCGGCGGCTATCGACGACGAGGACGCGGGGGAACTCGTCGCGGAACTGGTCGAGGACCTCACCGGTCACATCGACTACGTCGACGAGTTGCTACAGGAGTCGAACTCCGGCATCTTCAGCGCGCTGTCGGCGACGCTGACGACGAACTACTCCCAGCACATCTACCGCGCTCGCGAGCTCCAGCACCAGCACGCCGACGAGCTGACCGAGGCTCAGGACGACGCCCTGGACCAGCTCGTCGTCTTGCTCCAGCAGATAGACGTCGCTCGCCAGTACCTCAAGACGCTGTACATGCAGGACGAGCTGTCACAGCTCTCCCGGCGACTGCTCTTCGTCGGCGTCCCGGCGGTGTTCGTCAGCATCGTGATGCTCAAGCTGTTCGCCGCGTCCTCTGGGATGCTGTTCTCCACGGGGATACTCACCGTCGTGACCGACCTCTCGGTGACCGTCGCTCTGGCGCCGCTGGCCGTCGTGTTCTCGTTCGTGTTGCGAATCGCGGCGGTGGCACGGCGGACCGTCGCCGTCACGCCCTTTACCACGGCCTCACAGGAGCTCTGACGGCCCGTCATCAGTTGTCTCCGGCCTCTTCCGGCGGGACGAACGGCCCCACGGAGACGGTGTGGCGGGCCACGGTCGCGGCCCGGAACACGTACGCGATGAAGATACACAGCGGCGTCACGATGACGCCGATGCCGAGACTGACGACCGCGGGGAGCAGGGCCGTCGGTATCGTGGCTCCGTTCGTGCGGTAGAGCAACGCCAGTACGACGCTCGCGACGAGCGCGATCAGGCCCGTGTAGGCGACGACCCGCGAGAGCCGCGCGAAGTCCTGCTGCAGCGAGAGCGTCTTGAAGAACTGCCGCGTGACCGCGACCGCCTCCAGCAGGTCGTCGATGGCGTCGAGTTCGTCGGCCGCGGCCTCGGGCAGCCGGTCGTCGTAGCTGTTCCGGAGGTGCACCGTCGCGGTCATGTTCCGGGCGTACTCGGTGCCCAGAACGACGTCGAGGACGTTCACGATGGGCGTCTGGCTATCGACGTTCGCCGTGATGGCGTCCCCGTAGGCGACGATGCCGTCGGCGTAGTCCGCGACCGCCCGACGGAGGTCGTCGTCGGCGTCCCCACAGGCGGCGTGGAGCCGGTTCGCTCGCTCGCTGAGCGTCGCCGCCACGAGGCCGAGAAACGCCGCTGGGTCGTTCGGGACGGCGGGCTCGCCGGCGTGGGTACGGACCCGCTCGCGGAGGTCACGGGTCCCCTGGAGCTTCTGGGAGAGGCCACTGGGGGAGCCAAACACCCGCGAGAGGATGAGCTGGTTGATGGAGAGCGCGATGGTCACGAGCGTCACCGTCCCGGAGATGAAGCCGCTCGCGAAGGCCGTCGCGGCGATACTCTGTGGGCCGACGGCCAGCAGTCCGACCCGGGCCGCGACGTAGAGGAGGGCCACGACCCCGGCGACCAGCAACAGCGCCACGGCCAACCGATTCCCGCCGAGGACGAACCAGTGGAGCGCTCGATCAGCGACTCCGCCGCTGTCTTGGACCTCGCTCTCAGTCCGGACTGTCTCAGACATGCGTCCTCCCGACGCGTCGTTCAGGCCGCCGCAGTACTGTTGGACAGTTCACACGTATGCGTCGTTTGCGACGTGCCCTCTTAGGCGTACGGCCGGCGCGTGCCCGGGCCGGTCTGTTCTCCGCTCACGCCGCGGCGACGCGAGGGCGCTCAGGGCCGGTCCAGAAACAGCGTCAGGTGGCTGACGATGGTCCGGCTCTCCAGCCCGCCCGCGAGCGCGCCCGAGAGCACGCCGATAGTGCTGATGAACGCCCCCGTCCGGACGAGGTCGAGAAAGCCCACCGCGGGGTCTTCGAGGCTCGGCCAGTTCGACATCAGGTTCGGCGGGAAGACGACCAGTTCGATGACGAGCATCACGCCCCAGACGAGGGTGAAGAGGCCGCCCATCGCCAGCACGAGCACCAGCAGGACGGTGACGTTGACCAGCGCCGTGTGTTCGGTAACGAGGCGGTGGCGCTTGCGCGGAAAGGAGAGGTTCTGTGCGAAAAAGAGGTAGCCCGCGGCGACGAGCACGCTCGCGACCGCGAACAGCGCTACCGTCGCGTTGTCGATGTTGAACCCCACGTCCCACGACTCGGCGCTGAAGACGATGACGAGAGTCGGTGTCAGCGCCGCGGTCGAGAGCTTCGGCAGTGACAGCGGCAGCAGGGGAGCGCGGCTGTTGACGAGCGCCCGGAGCACCCGCCCGGGGTTCCGGGCCGCGCTCCGCACGTGGAAGGCGAGCCGACCGACCGGCCCGCGCGGGCGACCCTCCTCGGCGGGTATCTCGCCCGCGATTCGGCGGAGGTACGCCGCCACGTCGGCGTCCATCGGCGGGACCGACTGTCGGTCGGGCACGAACTCGAAGGGCTCCATGACGCCGCCGTCGGCGTCCCGGTGTCGAGCGCCCAGCACGTGTCCGAGGAGGTGGACCAGCAGCGTCGCGCCGTTCCAGCGGACGGCCCCGTCGCCGAACGAACGCGTCGGCTCGCCCCGCGGCGCGCGCCTGAGGTTCCGGGTCGAGAGAACGGCCACCCGTGCGAGGGGCGAGGCGAGCCCGGGGACGAACCGCTGTCGGCTGGAGACCAGCGCCACGTCGGTCACCACCAGCACCATGTCGTAGGGCCCCTCGACCATCTCGTGGGTGGCGCTGTCGAGGAACTCGGAGGGCCGCCGGCGCTCGCTGTCCGGCAGGCGACGCGGCGATTCGAGAAAGAAGCGCCAGCCCACGTCGGTCGCCGACGCCAGCTCGTCGACGGCGTCCGCGGCGGCCCGGCTCGCGAACGACCGCAGGCGGTCGGGGTCAGCGGGTTCGTGTGCGACGAGCACCCCGACGTCGACCCACAGGTCGGCAGCTCCCTCGCACTCGGCGGCGACGAGCGCCGGCTCCTCGCCGGACCCGCCGTCTCCGCTGGCCATCAGGTCGCCCCGCGCGAGGCGCGGGCGGGCGACCCTCTCACAGCGGGCGTGCCGGGGGTCGCCGACCCGTTCGATTCCTCGTCGAAGATGTCCGTCCGGAAGGTCCGGTTGTAGGTGAGCCCGTCCAGCGTGACACGCCGGTCGACATCGCGGTACCCGACCGTCGCGTCGAACGCGACCGAGAGCCGCGAGCTACCGTTGCGCCGGCGGTGGGTGACCCACCACTCGTCGAGCTTCGAGTTGTCGATGTCCGCGCGGAGGGCGACCTGTCGCGTGCTCTCCGCGGGAATCACGGTCCGTCCCGCGGCGGTCCCACGGCCGACGACGATACCGTTCATCCGAATCGTGTACCGCACGTCGGTCAGCGGGACCGCGACGGGGAGCTCGTTGGTCACCGTGGTCGACGCTCGTATCGGAGTCCGGGCCCGCGTCGCCTCCCCCCACCGCGCGCTCGTCTCCTCGACCACCAGCGCTGTCCGCCCGAACACCGCGACGCTGCGGTTGCGCTCGGTGTTCAGCGGTTCGAGCAGGTCCGTCCGGACCGTCCGGGTCCGGGTCGCCTCCTCGGCGGGGAGGTCGACGCCGGCGTAATCGACCCTGACCTCGGGGTCGACTCGAACTGTCGTCGTCTCGTTGCGGTTCACGTGGCTGACCCACCACGGCTGTATCTTGTCGTTGTCCAGCCACGTCCGCACGGTGACCACGTCGTCCGAGCCGCCGAGTCGGACGCCGCGCTCGACCCCCGACGCCATCCGGACACCGTTCAGCGTCACGTTGTAGCGCACGTCCGCGACGCCGTCGCCGAGTCGGAGGAGCAAGGGGTTGTCGACGCGGATGTCGCTTACGACCTCGGTCCGCTCCGCGGTGACAGTGCCCCAGCTGTTGTCGACCGACTGTACCCGCGGCCTGTCGACGACTGCCAGCCCGTAGACGGCCGCACCGAGCAGGAGCAGCCCCGCTGCGACGGCCGCCACTACGACGCCCCGCCTGCGTACCATATCTCTTGCTGTGTCGCCTCGGTCGTAGCCGCGAGCGTGGCAGCTCCAAGCCGTTGATAGTCGGTGGGGCGCCGGCGGAACCGGGAGACTCGTGTGGCTGGCCCCCGAGGCCGCGGTATGGAGAAAGGAGCCATCCGCGAGCGGGTGTGGGACCGGCTGGACGCCGACGGCGTCGCCCGGTTTCCGTTCCCGCCCCACGACCGGATTCCCAACTTCGCGGGCGCCGCCGACGCCGCCGAGCGCGTCACCGACACCGAGCTGTGGGCCCGCGCCGAGACGGTGAAAGCGAACCCTGACTCGCCGCAGCTCCCGCTGCGCCGGGCCGCGCTGCGTGCCGGCAAGACCGTCTACATGGCCGTCCCGCGCCTGCGTGACCGGCGCTGTTTCTACGAACTCGACCCGGCCGAACTCGACGACCTCGACGCGGCCCCCGCCGTGTCGAACGTCGCGGACCACGCTCGGCAGGTGGCACCAGAAGCCGTCGACGGCATCGACCTCGTGGTCTCGGGGTCGGTCGCCGTCACCGAGGACGGCGCCCGAATCGGCAAGGGCGAGGGGTACAGCGACATGGAGTACGCTGTCCTGCGTGAGCTGGGACTGGTCGACGAGTCGACGCCGGTGGTGACGACGGTCCACGAACTGCAGGTGGTCGACGGCCCCGAGAGCGCCGTTCCGGGGGCGACCGTCCCGGTCGACGCCCACGACGTGCCGATGGACGCCGTCGTCACACCGGAACGGACCGTCGAGACCGGGACGCCCTATCCGCGACCCGACGGTATCGACTGGGACGCGCTCGACACGGAGCGGCTCCGAGAGATTCCGGTGCTTGCCGAACGCGCGCCGGAGTGACGGTCCCGAGCGCTCACAGACGAGTAGCCCGGAGTCGCGACGGCACAACAGTGATTTAGGGTAGCGAACGCATGATTGAACATGGAAAACCCCGTGGTCGTCGGGGGGCGACCGCTCACTGCCACGGAGGAACGCGCCCGCGTTCTCGTCGTCGATACGGACAGGACTACCGTCGAGACCCTGCGGGCCGCAGACGCCGGGTACGAACTCCGGACCGCTCGGACCGTCGACGACGCGCTGGCAGCGGTCGAGAGCGAGCCCGTCGACTGTATCGTCAGCGAGCACGCGCTGCCCGAGGGGACCGGTATCGAGCTCCTCCGGGCGGTCCGGGACCGGTGGCCGGACCTCCCGTTCGTGTTGCTGACCGATTCGGGCGACGAGGGGCTCGCGAGCGACGCCGTCGGGGCCGGTGTGACGGACTATCTGCCCAAGACGCGGACCGCGGCGCTGCCCGACCGGCTCGCGGCAGCGCTGGCGGACCACGCCCAGCGGCGGGCTATCCTCGGTCGCATGACCGACGCGTTCTTCGCCGTCGACGCCGACTGGGAGTTCACGTATCTCAACGAGCAGGGACGCGCTGTCATCGCCGACGCCGTCGGCGAGGACCGCTCGGCCAGCGAGTTCGTCGGGCGGTCTATCTGGGAGGTCCTCCCCTCCGCCGTCGACACCCAGTTCTACGACGCCTACCACCGCGCGATGGACGAACAGGAACCGACCTTCTTCGAGGCCCATTACGCCCCCCTCGACACCTGGTTCGAGGTACGGGCCTACCCGTCGCCGACCGGGCTGTCGGTGTACTTTCAGGACGTGACAGAACGCAAGGAGCGCGAGACGGCGCTGGTCGAGCGCGACCGGGTTCTCAGGGAGGTGTACCGGATAACTTCGGACAAGGACCGCGGCTTCGAGGAGAAGATAGACGCGTTGCTCGGGCTCGGCCGGGACGTGCTCGGCACTGACTGTGCCGCCCTCTCGAAAGTCGACGGGAACGAGTACGTCTTCGAGATCATCCACGACCCCTCGGGCGAGGTGAGTCAGGGCGACGTCGTCCCGCTTGGGGCGACCAACTGCGAGCGGGCGGTGGTCGACGAGCGGACCCTCGTCCTCAGCGACGTCGGCGCGGAGGCGCCGGAGCTGACCGACCGGGCCGGCTTCACCGAGATGGGTATCTCCTGTTACCTCGGGACGCCGGTGTGGGTCGACGGCGACGTCGACGGCACGTTCTGTTTCTACGACACGGAGCCCCGGAGCGACGCCTTTTCGGAGTGGGAGGTGACGCTGGTCGACCTGCTGGGAAGCTGGGTCAGCTACGAACAGGAACGCGAGCGCCGCGCCGCACAGCTCACCCGCGAACGCAACCGGCTGGAGGACTTCGCCAGCCTGGTGAGCCACGACCTGCGGAACCCGCTGACCGTCGCGCTGGGGCGACTCGACATCGTGCGGGAGCAGTACGAGGGCGACCCGGACCACGTGGACACGCTCGAAGCGGCCTTGGAGCGTATGGAGGACCTCATCGAGGACCTGCTGGTGCTCTCGCGGACGGGCGAACAGACGGTGACACCGGAACCGCACGTGCTGCAAGACGTCGTCGGGGAGGCCTGGGAGGCGACCGGCACCGCCGCCGCGACCGTGCGTGTCCACGACGGGACTGCCTCGGTCCACGGCGACCCGGTCTCGTTCCAGCAGCTGTTCGAGAACCTCCTGCGCAACGCCGTGGAACACGGCGGCGACAGCGTCACCGTCGACGTGGGGCTGTTACCGGCCGACGAGGGGTTCTACGTCGCCGACGACGGCCCGGGTATCCCCGAAGCTGAGCGCGAGCAGGTGTTCGAGAGCGGCTACACGACCAGCGAGGACGGCACCGGCTTCGGCCTCCGTATCGTCGCCGAGATTCTCGACGCACACGGCTGGGACGTGGTCGTCACGGAGAGCGAGTCGGGCGGTGCGCGTTTCGAGGTCATCGGCCCGTCCGTCGACCGCTGACCCCGGCAGTTCGACGTTTCACGCCCCGCCAGCCGCCACACGCGCCTGTCTCCCCAGCGGCTCACTGCCGCCGCTCCGGGGCCCATGCTTATGAACGTGTAATTCCAACAACAGGATATGGCACACCTGCCAGAGCGACCGAAGGAGTACGTCTGTGACAACTGTAACAACATCGTCGCCGGCGTCGTCAACGGCGAGCCGCCGGACCACACGTACGAACCGCCGACGGACTGCCGGGCCTGTGGCAACTCCGACTTCGTAGAGCTGGACCGGTACCCCTCGATGCCCAAGCAGTGACGCCGCTCAGGCGTCCAGCTGTGCGACGCAGTCCCGGACCAGCCCGTCGAGGTTCTCCGGGAGCGTCGGGTGGTACGCGCGGTCGGGAATCTCCCGCACGTCGAGGCCGAGCTCGACGATAATCTGGAGCGTCTTCGCGAAGCTGTCGGCGTGGTAATGCAGCCCCTGCCACCCGAGTACGGTGCCGTCGTCGGCGTCGACGACGAGCTTCGCCAGTCCCTCGGGCACGTCCTTCGACTTGAACACGCCGTCGTCGCTGGCCTGCCGGGTCGCGGTGACCACGTTATAGCCGGCCTCGCGGGCGCTGTGCTCGCTGTGGCCCACGCGGGCGAACGGGTAGACGCCCAGCCCAGAGAAGATGACGTGGTGGTGGACGTTCTCGTAGGGCTGTGGTGGCGCGCCGGACTCCTGGCGACGGATGTTCTCGGCCGCGGTGAACCCCTGCTCCTTGGCGACGTGGAGAATCGGCTCGTGGCCGTTGACGTCGCCGACGGCGTAGACGTGGGGGGCGTCGACGGTCTGCATGGTGTCCCGGACCCACTTGCCCTCGGTAGATATCGCGGTGCGGTCCAGCCCGAGCCCGTCGAGGGTGGGCCGCCGACCGGTGAAACAGAACAGCTGGTCGGCCTCGTAGCGCTCCTCGCTCCCGTCGTCGAACTCCACGTACAGCCGCACCCCGCCGTCGTCGGTCGGTTCCAGCGCACGCTCGTAACAGTTCGTGGGTATCTCCACGTCCCAGTTGTCCTCGTAGAGCTCCCGGGCCGCGTCGCCGAAGGCGGGGTCGGCCTCGTCGATAGGACGGTCGTCGTGTTCGACGACGGTGAGCTCCATCCCGCCGGCCTCGGCGAGATAGGGGACCAGCTCCATCCCGATGTACCCGAACCCCATCACGATGCCCGAGTCGGGGAGCTCGGTGGCGTCGAGCACGTCCGCGCTGGTCATGTAGTCCACGTCCTCGATACCCGGTATCTCGGGGACGTAGACCGTCGAACCGGTGGCGACGACGACGTAGTCCGCGTCGTAGGTCGCCCCGCCCGCCCGGACGGTGCGGTCGTCGACGAACTCGGCGGTGGCGTGGACGAACTCGACGCCGTCGCGCTCGGCCAGTTCGTGGACCGACTCGCGCCGGTGGGCCGCCCAGTTCAGCACGTGGTCGTCCTTGCGGGAGACGACCGTTTCGAGGTCCACGTCGGGCGGGTCGCCCGTCAGCCGCTCGTCGTGGCGCGCCTGAAACCGGTGGGCGCCGGCCGACAGCACCTCTTTCGAGGGCATACACCCCTTGAGAATGCAGAGCCCGCCGCCGGGGTCCCCGTCGTCGATGAGTGTCAGGTCGATTCCGTCCGCATCCGCGAGCTCGCCGGCGACGGCCGCGCCGGCGCTCCCGTACGCGCCGATGATGACGACGTGGGTCATATCGGGCACTAGCCGCGCGGTCTGATAAAGGCATCCGCGGCGTGTTCCGTTCGAGCACGACCGCCGGCGACGGCCGTCCCAGGAGGCAGCGACCGCTCCGCCAACAGAATCTGCCAGCGGGGCTTCCCGGCTGTTTCTCACCGGATCGAGCACGGGTGGAGAGAACCCGGTTGGTCGGCTAGTCGTCGTCGGGGGCGAGGGTCCGGCGGCGCCTGATGGGCCGGAGGCCGCTCCAGACGTTCGTCGCACGAGACCAGACCACCAGCACCGGGGGCAGGACCAGCAGCGAGGTCAGGAAGGCATAGACGATAGAGAGCGCCGTCAGGATGCCGAACTGGCCGATAGCCGGGAACACGGCGAGTGCGAGCACGCCGATACCGAACACCGTGGTGAGCATACTCCCCAGCAGGGCGCCGCCGGTGCCACGCACCGTGCGGTCGAGTGCGGGTATGAGCTCCGCCTCGGCGTGCTCGTCGGCGAAGCGGTGGACGACGTGGACGGAGTAGTCCACCCCGAGCCCGATGGTGAGCGCGAGCATCGTCCCCGTGATGGCGTTGAGCGGGATGTCGAGATAGCGCATCGTCCCGGCCAGCAGGGTGACCGTGACGACGACCGGAACGACGTTGACGAGGCCCAGCGAGGGGCGTCCCTCGATGAGCCAGTAGATGAACACGAGGAAGAGGGCGGTGCCGGTCAGCGCGATGGCCAGCGAGACGATAGCTGACTCGAAGATGACGTCGGAGACGGCCTGGAAGACGACGGTGCTACCCGTCGCCGTCGCCTCGTAGCGGAACCGGTCTGCCACCTCGCGGGCGTCCGCGCTCGCCTCGCTGTCGCTGGCGTCGCCCTCGACGCTGTAGACGATCCGGGTGCTCCGGTAGTCCTCGGTGATGTAGTTGAGCGCCTGCCCGCGCGAGGACGAGGAGAGCAGATAGTCGTATATCTCACCGAGGTTGTCGTCCGGGACGCCGTTGTCGTTGGCGTCGTTGCGGGCGACGAGCGCCCGGAACTCGGCGTCGCGGTCCGCGCGGTCCTGAATGACGGTGACGATAGAGGTCGCGTCGGCCCGGCCGTCCTCGCGGACGAACGTCTCCGGCGGGTCGTCACCCGCCCGATAGACCTGTTCGAGGGCGCCGTCGCTGCGCATCGACCCCTCGACGTAGACTGTCACCTGGCTGCCCTGTGCGGCCGTGAACTTCTCGTCGAGGAAGTTCGTCGTCTCGGTGACGGTGTACTCGCTGGGGGCGAACGGCTCCGGTAGGGACTCGATCCAGTCCGGGTTGTCCTCGGGCGGGAGGAAGTCGTCCTGTGAGAACGAGGTCGAGATGCCGGTCGCGTAGACGCCAGCGCCGGCGCTCACCACGAGCACCAGGAGTAGAAAGGCGACGGGCGCGCGCTGGGCGATAACGACGCCGCCCCGCAGGACGCCGCCGAGTTTCGACCCCTCGGAGCCCAGCGGGCGCTGGCTGAACGTCGGGATGGGGTAGCGCTCGCGCAGGCGGTCGAGTTCGACCTTCGCGGCCGGCAGGAAGACCCCGAAGATGAGGAAGGTGAAGACGATGCCGACGGCGGCGACGTAGCCGAAGTCCTGTATCGGCGGGAGCGAACTGGAGAGATTCGAGAGGAAGCCGATGACCGTCGTGCCGGTGACGATGCCGAAGGCCACGAGCAACTGGTCGGTGGTGGCGCGCATCGACCCCTCGATATCCGCGCCGTCCTCCCGTTCCTCGCGGTAGCGGTTGACGGCGTGGATGCCGAAGTCGATACCGACCGCCAGCAAGAGCGGCGGCACCGCGATGAGCATCTGCGAGAACGGGATGTCGGCCAGTCCCATGAAGCCGAAGGTCCAGATGATGGCCATGAACAGAGCGGCCAGTCCGAGGGCCATGTCAGCCAGGTCGCGGTAGGCGACGGAGAGGAAGACGAGGATGAACAGCAGCGCCGCGGGCACCGTGAGAATAAGCGAATCGAAGAGGACGCTGGAGAACTCCTCGGCGAGGATGCCCGAGCCGAACACCGTTATCGACCCCTGACCGGTCGACTCGACGGTGAACTCCGCCTGCCGCTGGATATTGGTCAGCGGACTGGACCCGCCCTGCCCGGAGCCCGACGAGAGCCCGGCCGGGAGCTCGTGCGTGACGAGGCCGATGGTGGCCGACGCCGACGCGGACTTGCGGTTGAAGTCCTCGCTGACGAGCCCGGTGAACTGCGGGTCCTCGGCGGCCCGGCGGACCGCTGCGTCTATCTCGCTGTCGGTGGCGTCCTCGATGGCCAGCCGCTGGCTCTCGGTCGTCGTCGCTTCGGGGTCCAGCTCGCTGGCGACGATGCTCGCGGCGCTAGACGTCGACGACACTCTGAGGTCGCGGTGCTCCTCTAGGCGCTCCTGTGCCCGAAGCATCCGCAGCAACGAGTCTTTCGAGAGGACGTTCGTCCCCTCCTGTATGAGCTGGGTGTTGCCGGTGTCGGGCGAGAAGGCGGGCGAGAACTCCGTGTTGACCCGCTCGAAGGCCTCTTCGGCGGGCAGTCCCGTCGTGAACTGCTGTGTCCCGGCGTTCGTCGAGACGTTCCCCAGCCCGGCGCCGAAGACGAGCGTCACGACGAGGAAAGCGAGGACGACCTTTCGGGAGTCGTTTACGATGCGGTCGTCTGCCCAGTCGATATATCGTTGGTAGTTCATTGCTGTCGGTAGTTACTGTCCGCGGACGCTGTGGGTACCGGACCGAAGCGGGACGACGGTGCAGTCCGGCGAATCGGTGTCGTGGTCTCTATCCGGTCGGCCGCCGAGACGCGCTGCAGCCCAGCGCTCACTCGTCACTCCCGGGCGCAGTGGTGGTGAGCCCCTGGTCCGTGGTCACGCCCGGCTCGTCCGTCCACGGGAAAATCGAGTCGGCGACGGTGCCACTGGTCCCGTCGTACCGCCGGAGCCGGTCCCAGAGCACCAGCACCGACGGGAGGACGAGCATCGACGCCAGATAGGCGTAGACGACCGAAAGCGCCGTCAGCAGTCCGAAGTTCCCGATGACGGGGTTGAGTGCCAACACCAGCACGCCGATACCGCCGACGGTGGTGAGCATGCTCCCGGTCAGGGCGCCACCCGTTCCGACGACCGTCCGCCGGAGCGCCGGTTCGAGCGCCCGCTCCTCGCGCTCGTCGGCGAACCGGTGGACGACGTGGACGGAGTAGTCCGTCCCCAGCCCGATAGTGATCGCGAGCATGCTCCCGTTGAGGGCGTTGAAGTCGATGCCGACGTACCGCATCGTCGCCACGAGGGCGACGACGGCTACCGCGATGGGGATGACGTTCGCGATACCGAGGCTCGGTTTCCCTTCGAGTATCCAGTAGACGGCGACGAGGAACAGCGAGGACCCGACGAGCGTTATCAGCAGGCTCTGGACGACCGTGTCCAGAATGGCGTCGCCGGCGTCGTGCCAGACGAGCGGTCGTCCCGTCGGGGCGGCCTCCGCGCGGTACTTCGATGCCATCTCCTGCCCGTCCGCAGAGAGGGCCGCGTTGGACGCGTCGGAGTCGACTTCGTAGATTATCTGCGTGCTCCGGCGGTCAGCGGTGAGGAACTGCTCCAACTGACCGCTGTCCGAGGCCGCCATGGCGTCGTAGATCTTCGGGAGGTTCTGGTCCGGAATTCCGTTGCCGTCCTGGTCGTTTCTCGCGACGAGCGCTGCGAACTCCGGGTCCCGTTCGGCCCGGTCCCGTATCACCGTGACGAGGCTCGTCACCTCGGGCTCTCGTCCATCGGCTTCGACCGTCTCCGGCGGGTTCTGACTGGACTGGTGGAGCGACTCCAGCGCGCTGTCCCGTCGCATGTTCTTCTCGACGTATATGTTCACTCGCTGGCTCTGCTCGAAGTTCCGCTCGCGGAGGTTCTGGTTTACCACGTAGTCGAACGACTCCGGCGGGGCGAGCGGACCGAGATACTGGAGATAGTCGGGCGTCTCCTCCTCCGGCGTGAAATCGTCAGTGTCGAACTCGGTCCCGACGCCGGTCGCGTAGCCGCCGGCGACCGTCGTACTGAGAAGCACCACCAGCAGGAAGACGACGGGGACGCGCTTGGCGATGGTGACGCCGCCGGCGAGCCCTTTCCCGACGACGGACTCCTCGGAGCTGAGCGGCGCCTCACTGAAGGTCGGAACGGGGTAGCGCTCGCGGAGTCGGTCTATGTACAGCTTGGCTGCCGGCAGGAAGACCCCGAAGATGAGGAAGGTGAAGACGATGCCGATAGCGGCGACGAGTCCGAAGTCGCGGTTGGGCGGGAACGCGCTCACCAGGTTCGAGAGGAAGCCGATGACGGTCGTCCCCGTGACGATGAAGAAGGCGACGAGGACCTGACTGCCCGTCAGCTCCATCGCTGGAACGGGCTCTGTCCCTTCCTTGCGGGCCTCGCGGTAGCGGTTGACGACGTGGATGCCGAAGTCGATACCGACCGCAATCATCAGCGGCGGGACCGTCACCAACAGCAAATTGAACGGGATGCCGGCCAGTCCCATGAACCCGAACGTCCAGATAAGCGCCATCACGATGGAGACGACGCCCAGCAGGAGGTCCACCAGGTCGCGGTAGGCGATTATCAGGAACAGGACGATGAGCACGAACGCGGCCGGGAGGACGAGCTGGAGGGAGGTGCTTATGGTGTCGGGTTGGCTCCCGATGACGCGGATATCCCCGTCGACGCTATCGACGATGCCTCTGACGCGCTCGTCCCGGTTGGGGATGTCACCGGTGTCGTGCGTGACCGTGGCCTCGGTCACCGAGGCCGACGCTGACTTGCGGTTGAAGTCGTCGCTCACCGAGGACAGAAAGGCCGGATCCTCGTCAGCGGTGGTTCTGACCGCGCTGGCTATCTCGCTCTCCGTCGCCCCTTCGACGGTCCGAATCTGGGCGTCGAGGGTCGTCGCGTTCGGGTCGATGGTCTGGGCTACCTGACTCGCCGGTGAGCTGGTGTCCGAGACGCGCATGTCCCGTTTGTCGGCGATGCGCTCCTGTGCGCGCAACGAACGGAGCAGCGACTGCTTCGAGAGCGCGTTGTCCCCGTTTTGCAACAGCGTCGTAGTCGTCGTGGACTCCCCGAAGGCGGGGCCAAAGTCCCGCTGTATGTCCTGAAACGTCTCGTAGGAATCCAGGTCCTCGATGAACTCCTCGGACCCGGACTCTATCTCGACCGCACCGAGACCGGTGGTAAAGACGACGGTGGCCACCAGAAACAGCACGGCGACCCGTCCCGGGGCGCCGGTAATTCGGTCGTTCACCCAGTCGATGTAGCGCTGGTGTCCCATTCGTGGCTATCGGAACCGCATGTACCCACCGACGGCCAGCACGAGGACGAGCGCCACGCCGCCGATAGCGGTCAGGGGGAGGCTGCCGCCGCCGTTGTCGGGCGTGGTGACGTCGATGCCGACACGGTAGGTGTCGGAGAGCTTCGTGTCACCGTCGGGCTCTTGGTACTCGAAGTCCAGCGAGATGGGGTAGGCCTTCTCCAGCGCGCTGCCCTCGGCGCTGACGCTGAACGTCAGCGTCTCGGACTCGCCGGGAGCGAGTTCGTCGACGATCGCCTCGTCGTCGTCGGCGCTGATGGGCGAGGAGGTAAAGACCTTCGCCGTGATGTCCGTCATCGTCACGTTGCGCGTGTTCGTGACCGTAAGCTCGATGTTGCCGGACTGGCCGACGCCGATGGACGTGTTGTCGCTGTCGACGGCGAAGTCGTCCCTATCGGGTCTAATCGGGGCCTGGGCTTCGAGGGTGTCGCTGTCCTCGCGGTCACCGTTGGTGTTCCGGAAGCTCGCCACGAAGTCGAACTGCTTCGTGGTCTGCTGTGCGCTATCGGTGGCTTCGACGGTGAAACTGACCCGCTCCGAGTCGCCGGGTTCGAGGTTCCCGACCGCGATCTGCGTCTCCTGTGGCGAGAGGTTACTGTGGTCGCTCTCCCAGTTCACGACGATGTTACTGACGGCGCGGGGGCCGTCGTTGGTCACCGTCGCTTCGATGATGCCTTCGTCACCGACTCTAAGCGTGCTATCGACGTCCGACAGCGAGAAGCTCTGTTCCGGGTCGGGGCTGATACTGACGGACGTGCCGGTGGATTGCTTGCGGACGCCGTCGGGGTTGTCGAACGCGATAGAGAGGTTGAACGGGTAGGGTTCGGCCTGCGCGTCTTCGGTCGCGGAGATATCGTATCGGAAGGTCTGGCGCTCCCCGGGGGCCCACGACTCGACCGAACGGGTGCTTCTGGACCGCTCGCCGAACGTGAGCTCCCCGTTCTGGCTCGTGAGCGTGATCTCGCTGTTGTTCGCGGCCGTCCGGCCGGTGTTCTCGACGGTGACGGCGACGGTCCCGCTGGAGCCGACCTGCGTGTTCGAGGAGACGTTCGTCACGCTGAACGTGGCGTCGTCGCTGACGGTGACCGTGACGGAACGCGTCCGCGAGACGCTGCTTTTGGACCGCGTTCCGGTGCTCTCCGAGATGTAGTTGTAGTAGTCGTACTCCAGTTCGACGGGGATCTGATAGGTGCCGGGTTCGGCGTCCTCGTCGACGCTGATGTCGAACGACGCCGTCGTGGGCGTCCCGGTCGAGACCGTCCCGAGCGACCGCGTGCCGGTCGTGATAGATATCGGGGCGTTGCTGTCTCTGACATCGACCCGCAGCGCGCGGGCGGTCGTCACCTCGTTGCTCAGGCTCGGGTTCTGGGACGAGCCCCTGTCGATATCACCGCTGTTGACGAGGACCACGCCGAGTGTCGTCTCCTCGCCGGCCGCGATGGTGTCTTCTTCGAGGGAGACACTGATATCAGGGCTCCCGGAGATGGCGGCAGCGGCACTTCCGGCAGCGATTGCGAGCGCTACGACAGTCAACAACAGGGGAACAGTGCGTGAATTCATGTATGACGGGTAGGGCGGTGTCGGGGGTTACACGTCGTACCCGGTGGACACCCCCGTGGCCCACCCGATACTCCTTTTGAGCGGCTACTCAGTCAGTTACGACCAACGTGCAATTCGTTTATTAGCTTTGTGATTTCACACTACCAGCGCATCGGTGCGACAGCGCCCGTCCTCCCTGATTGTTCCAGTTTCGGTAGTGACAGCCACCGTCGCACTGGCACGGGTCGGTTCCCCGGAGGCCGCTTCGACTGGGGTCCGTCACCGGTCACAATGTGTCGCAGGGACCGGTACAGTGCGACGCCGTGCCCGATTCCCGGCCTGAGGGGTTGGTATTATCACGATTGTACCCTAAGTTTAATATACCGAACGAACGTTCGTTCGTCTGCGCGGAGTCGAAGACACAATGACAGCAGACACCTACGTTGGCGCGATCGACCAGGGGACCACCGGAACGCGATTCATGGTATTCGACCACGCTGGTCAGGTCGTCGCCAACGCATACGAGAAGCACGAACAGATTTACCCGGAGCCCGGCTGGGTCGAGCACGACCCGATGGAGATCTGGGAGAACACGAAAGCCGTCGTTCGGGAGGGACTCTCCCAGAACGACATCGACGCCGAACAGCTGGCGGCGCTTGGCATCACGAACCAGCGCGAGACGACCATCGTCTGGGACGCCGAGACCGGCAAACCGGTCCACAACGCGCTCGTCTGGCAGGACCGCCGAACGACGGACCGCGTCGAAGAGATCCAAGAGGAGGGGAAAGTCGAGTGGATCCGCGAGAAGACCGGCCTCGAATGTGACGCGTACTTCTCGGCGACCAAGACCGAGTGGATTCTCGACAACGCAGAGCCGCTGAAGATGGAGGCCTCCCGCGGCGAAGCCGTCCGTGACCGCGCGGAGAACGGCGAGCTGATGATGGGGACCATCGACAGCTGGGTGATATACAACCTCACCGGCAACCACATCACCGACGTCTCGAACGCGTCGCGGACGATGCTGTACAACATCCGCGACCTCGAATGGGACGACGAGCTCCTCGACGAGTTCGACGTGCCCAAATCGATGGTCCCGGAAGTCCGCCCGTCCTCCGACGAGAACCTGTACGGCCACACGGATTCGGACGGCTTCCTCGGCGCCGAAGTGCCCGTCGCGGGCGCGCTGGGCGACCAGCAGGCCGCGCTGTTCGGGCAGACCTGTTTCGACGCGGGCGACGCGAAGAACACCTACGGCACCGGTTCGTTCTACCTGATGAACACCGGCAACGAGGCGGTCGAATCGGACCACGGCCTCCTGACGACCATCGGGTTCCAGATGTCCGGCGAGCCCGTCCAGTACGCGCTGGAAGGCGCCATCTTCATCACCGGCGCCGCTATCGAGTGGCTCGAAGACGTCGACCTCATCAACAACGCCGCTCAGACCGCAGAGCTCGCGAGCTCCGTCGATTCGACGGACGGCGTCTACATGGTGCCGGCCTTCACGGGTCTCGGCGCCCCGCACTGGGACGGCCGCGCACGCGGGACTATCGTCGGTATGACCCGCGGCACCCGCAAGGAACACATCGTGCGTGCGACCCTCGAATCCATCGCGTACCAGACCCGCGACGTCGCGGAAGCGATGGAGGCCGATTCGGGCGTCGAGACGACGACCCTGCGTGTCGACGGCGGCGCGGTCAAGAACAGCTTCCTCTGTCAGCTCCAGGCCGACATCATCGGCACCGATATCGCGCGACCGGAGGTCGACGAGACCACGGCGCTTGGCTCCGCTTACGCCGCCGGCCTCGCCGTCGGCTACTGGGACACCGTCGACGAGCTGCGCGACAACTGGCAGATCGACCAGGAGTTCACGCCGGAGATGAGCACAGAGCAAGCGGACAGCATGTACGGCCGCTGGGACGACGCGGTCGAGAAATCGCTCGACTGGGCACAGGAGGAGTAACGTATGGACCCAGTCCTACTCCAGATCGACGTCCTCGGCGGCCGGACAGGCGTCGAGTTCGCCTACTGGCTCATCGCGGCCTTCGCAGGTGGCTGCTTCGGTGCGGCCATCGGCGCGCTCCCGGCCTTCTGTTTCACCGGCTTCACCGTCATCGCCGGGGAAGCCGCCAACGCCATCGGCCTCTCCGGTGCGGGCTCCGGTGCCGAACTCGGCGCGTCCGGTCTGACCGGTCTCGTCGGTTTCGGCCCGGTCTTCGGTCCGCACATCGCCTTCGCCGGCGGTGCGGCCGCGGCCGCCTACGCCGCGAAGAAGGAAGGCGCCATGCCGCCTCAGGAAGACGGTGGCTACCACCCCGGTAAGGACATCGCCTACGCGCTCGGTACGCGCCCCGACGTCCTCGCGGTCGGTGGTGTCTTCGGTATCATGGGTGCCTGCATCAACATCCTGGCTTCCAACGTCGTCGCCCCGGTCGTGGGGTTCGACACCGTCGGATTCACGGTGTTCACGTCGGCGCTCATCCACCGACTCGTCTTCGGCTACTCGCTGTTCGGCTCGCCCGGCGGAAACGGCTACCTCGACATGACGCCGTTCGAGAACGGTCAGGAAGTCGCTGCCGACGGCGGGACTGAGGTCATGCGCCCGGCCGTCGAGCCGTGGCTCCCCCACCAGTACAAGTGGGGCAACGTCGCCATGCTCGGCCTCGTCGGTGGGCTGCTCGGCGGCTTCCTCGTCATCACGACGGGGAGCATGTTCCTCAGCTTCGGTATCTCCGCGGCGTCCCTTACCTTCCTCAATCTGGGCGTCGAGAAGATCCCGGTGACCCACCACATAACGCTGTCCGGCAGCGCCGGTGCGGCGGCGTTCGTCGTGGACCCGACCGGCACGTCCCAGCTCGTCGCCCTCCTGCTCGGTGGCGCCTTCGGCGTCCTCGGCGGACTGGTCGGCGAAGCGGGCCAGCGTGTCTTCTACGCGCACGGTGACACGCACGTGGACCCGCCCGCGTTCGCTCTGTTCGTGGTGACGATCTTCCTCGGCGTGCTGACGGTCGCCGGTGTCACCGTACGAGGAGTCTACGTCCCCTTCTAACCAATCCGACAGGGGTCGGCACATCATTTTTGTACGAACCTGGCAGTCCGACAACTCCGTAGCACCAATGAATATAGACGCGAGAATCACACGACGGCAGGTCGATGCCGCCGGACTCGTCCTCGACGACGAGGCCATCAGCCCGGTCGCCCACGTCGCGGACCCGGTCGGTCGCGGTCCGACCCTCGAAGCGCTGCTCGACTATCTGGACCCGATACTCGACGGTGACCTCCCGCCCGACGCCTACGTCTGGGGCCCCGCCGGGGCCGGCAAGTCAGCCGTCGTCACCGCGCTGTTCGCGCATCTGCAGCCCCGACCGTCACGGCTGGGCGCTGTCGTCCACACGGCCACCCGCGCTCGCCCCGACCGCGAACCGCCCCAGTCGTTCGTCTACGTCGACGCGCGGGCGGCCACGACCGACTTCGGCCTCTACCACGCCGTCCTCGACGGTATCGTCGACGAGTCGGTCCCGACACAGGGGGTCCGCACCGACACCCTGCTGACCCAGCTCCGCGACGCGCTGGCTCCGTCGTCCCGCCGCGCCGTCGTCGCTGTCGACCACGTCGGCGAGGCAGAGACCTACGCGCTGTCGGCGCTCGCCGAGCGGCTCGACGGCCTCGGCGACTCGCTCGCCCTGCTGGCTATCGGCCGCGACCGCCCGGCCGCCCTCGAGGACCCGCCCGCGAAACGCATCGAGATGCCGGCCTACGACACGGAGACCCTCGCCGACGTCGTCTCCAGCCGGGTGATGTCGGGGCTCGACGCCCACGCGCTCACGTACCAGCGGTGCCGTACCATCGCTACGTGGGCGAACGGGAACGCCCACGACGCGCTGGCCGCGCTGTTCGCCGCCGCCACCCGGGCGAGTGAGCGCCGCCGGTCCCGTATCGACGACGAGGACATCGCCCACGCGTGCGAGGGGATTCCCCGCCCCTGTGTCCCCCTCGCGCAGGTGCTCATGCTTCCCCCGAACCGCCAGCGGGTCCTGCGCGCGTTGCTGGACGTCGGGGCGGACGACTGCTCGTCGGTCGAGGACACGGCCGCCGCCATCGCCGCGGACGTCGACCTTTCGGCCGGGACAGTCAAACGGTACCTGTACGAGTTCGCCGACGACGGTATCGTCGAGCGGGTCCGAATGGACGGCTCGACGACCGGCCGGCCGCCGAGCCGCGTCGAGCCCCGGTTCCCGACGCAGGTGTTCCGGCGGCTCTACGACCTCGAAGGGACGGCATGACTGCTCTCGCTGGTGCCCGCGACAGACTCCCTCGTCCTGTGACAAGCTATTTGTCCCGCTGTGGACTACCAGCCCCGTATGAGCGACGGGACGGCGTCCAACAGGGAGCCCGCCAATACGCGTGAAGCGATTATGTACGCGACCTACGACGCGTTGCACGAACACGGGTACGCTGGGCTCTCCATCTCCCGCATCGCCGACGAGGGCGATCTCAGCAAGTCGACGTTCTACCACCACTTCGACGACAAAGAGGACCTCCTGCTGTCGTTTGCCGATTTCACGATAGCGCAGTTCGGGCGCGGTTTCGAGGTCGAATCGACCGGCGACCCGGTCGAGGACCTCTATGCGTTCCTGAACTTCGCCCTCGGTACCCACCCCATCGCGCGGGACCGACCCGACTCCGTCGAGCGGATGGGCGTCTGGATAGAGCTCCGTTCCCAGGCGATTCACGACCCGGCGTTCGCCGAGAAGTTCACCGAGACGACCGAGAAGTACGTGGAGAATCTCACCGATATCATCGCGGCGGGTATCGAACAGGGAGTGTTCGAAGACGTCGAAGCCGAGAAGACGGCGAGGTTCCTGCTCACGACGGTCGACGGTGCTATCCTCGAACTGACGACTCGAACCGACGACACGCGACCGGTGGTGTGGGAGAAGATGGACGAGTACATCCGGACGCACATCGTTCGCGACGAACTCGACGTCGACGAGTACGCCTTCGACGACAACTTCGAATCGGCCGACGACGCGGCGTAGCCCCGACTGTCTCACCCGTTTTTGGCCGAACATCCCGGAGCCGGCGTCGGGACGCTCGTCGGGCTGCAGCTACTCACTGACGGGGCGTCGGCGCCCCGAGCCCACGGCGAACCGGCACGTTCTCGGCCCGCTCGTGTCCCGAAAGAGGTTAACAGATGGACCGACGATTTCCACTCGAATGAGCGAGCAACCGAACAGGAAGAGCAGTGGGGGGCCACAGTTCGGGAGCCTCCTCACCGTCGTGGGGTGGATCGCGATAGGGGCGATGTCGCTCGCTGCCGCCCTGCTCGCGCTCGACAGCGTCATCGCTCTCCCGTTCTCCAGCGAGGTGGTCGTCGGTCTCGGACTCGCGCTCGGCGGCGGTATCGGCGGTGTCGCGCGCCTCTTTCGCGCCGACGGGGACGCTGACGGGACCGACGAGACGATGACCGTCGACGTCGAGTCCACGGGCGGGACGACGCCGGAGCCGGCCGACCTCTTCGACGGCCACCCGGACCCCGTGCTGTACTACGCCGCGGAGGGCCACGGACCGGTCGTCAGGGCGGCGAACACGTCGTTCGGCGAGACGTTCGACGTTCCCGCCGACCGGCTGCAAGGGACGCCCCTGTCGGAGGCGCTCCTCGTCGCCGGCGAGGAGACGATCGACGCAGAGACGGTCACGGCAGGCGGCCTCGACCGGGTCGTCGACTGTGAGACGACGGTCGGGACCGAACAGTTCCGGCTCAGGACTATCCAGAACGGGGACACCGGCTACCTGCTGTACACGCCGAAAACGTAACGCTAGCTCGGTTTGCGGGTGATATCGCGGAAGGCGGTGTCGATGTCGTCGAAATCGGAGAGGGCGTCGTCCATCTCCGACTGCAGTGTGTCGGCCCGCCGTTCGAGGGATTCGACCCCTTCGTTGCCTTCGAGGGTCTGTGCAGTCTTTTCGCCTTTCAGCAGCGCGAGCTTCGACGTGACCTCCAGATACTCCGCGAGCCGGTCGTCGTACCGGCGGGCGGCCAGCTGCTGGTCGATCGCCGCGACCAGGTCCTCCTTCTCGACGGGTTTGCACAGATAGTCGTCGAAGGGCATGTCGATGATGTCGAAGTCCGGGTCCACCGCGGTTATCATGATGACGCGGGTCGAGATATCCCGCTCGCGTATCTCCGCTAGCACCTCGTCGCCGCCGATGTCGGGCATCCGTCGGTCGAGCAACACCACGTCGACGCTGTCGTCTATCCTGTCGAGTGCGTCCGCACCGCCGTAGGCTGTCTCTGTCTCGTACTGGTTGCGGAGACGCAACGCGTAGACGTCTGCGACCTCGGACTCGTCGTCCACGACGAGGACGGTTGCGTCCGCAGTAGACTCTGACACGGTAGCGTATACTGTTGGTTGCGTGCTTATAATTATTTGCTGTAGAATGCATGAATTGTCATGCTCATTTTCCCGTCGCGGGGACACAGCGAGCTCCGCTCCCAGGGGAACCGATCGCGGCACGTGCGGCGCTTGCCCGGTCGCGTTCGGGGGTCGCCGCGACTCCTTTGCGGTTCGTAACGGAACTTTAAAGATTGCGTCACGGCGAGATTCCGCATAGGCATGCTCGCGCCACCGCTGCAAGTCATCGACAGCTTTCTGCTGAACTACACCATCGGTGATGTCCTGTTGCTCGGGTTCGTCCTCGGTGCAGTCGGCATCCTGCCGACGCGCTCGCTCAAGATGCTGGGGGCACACACCGTCTCGATAGGTGTCTTGCTCCTGCTGATTCCCGCATCGATGATGGAACCGAACGCCGGGAGCCTGCTCACATCGGCGTTTGCGTACAAGCTCGTCGGGCTGGTCCTGCTCGCGCTCGCGCCGATTCTGTACGCGGTCGGCCGACAGTAACTACCCCAGTTTTCGCAGGGCGGTGAAGAAATCGAGCGGTGGGCCGGCGAGCCGTATCGGTTCGTTTGCCCGCGACAGCGTCACTGTCTCCGGTGGCGACAGCGACTCGCGGATTCGTCCGTCGCTGACGGCGACGCCGCGTTCTGTCCCGGACAGCGACACCGTCACGTCGCTGTCGACGTCGACCACGAGCGGCGGCATCCCGTCGGCCTGGGCCATCCCGGTGATGACGAGCCCGCCGACTTCGGGATGGACCAGCGGCCCGCCCTCGCTCAGGTTGTAGGCGGTAGAGCCGGTCGGCGTCGCCACGAGCACCCCGTCGGCGTGCCCGCGGGTGTACAGCGACCCGTCGACCCGTATCTCGAACTCGGCACCGCCGCCGTCCCCGCGGTGTGACCCCTGCACCACCACCTCGTTGAGCGCGGGCGAGAGCTCCCAGTCGTCGCCGCTGGCCCGCAGCCGGGGCATCGCCCGGGTCCGCGCGCTCCCGGTCTTCTGGATGTGTTCGACCTCTGCGACGACCGTCTCGACGGCCTCCTCGGGCGCGAGCGCGTTCAGGAACCCCACTTCGCCGAGGTTGACGCCCATTATCGGGGTCGACCCCGCACCGCGGGCGGCATAGAGGAAGGTCCCGTCGCCGCCGATACTGACGACGAGGGTACACTCGTGCATCTCGTCGACCGGGCGCGTCGACGGCGTGGCCGCGTCCCACGCCTCGTGGTCCGTGAGCGCCGCTCCGGTCGTCTCGTCGACGGCGACCGGCGCCGACACCTCCCGGAGTCGGTCGGCCAGCGTGCTCGCGAGCGCCATCGCCCGGTCGTTGTCCCGCTGGGCGACGATACCGACGGTCATTGGTGGCCGTTCCCGCCGGGCGAATATAAACCCTGCACGACGGCAAGCTTATATCCGTCTGCACGACAGTGTGCACCCATGGCCTGCGCCTGTGGCCGGTGGTCGCGCACATGAGTGACGGGGACGACGACTGGTTCGAGAGCGCGCTCGAAGAGGACGCCAAGGCCTCGGCAGAGGCCGATTCCACCGACACGTCCGCCGGCAGCGACACGGCCGACCCCTTCGGCGACGACGGCGAGGAGAACCCCTTCGGCGACGACGGCGAGGAGGACCCATTCGCGAGCGACGCCGAATCGGAGAGTCCGTTCGAGGACGACGGCTCGTTCGACGATGACAGCCCGAGCCCGTTCGAGGACGACGGGGCCGGTGGCGACGACGGCGGCGGGCTGTTCGGTGACGACTTCGCGACGGCGTTCGAGTCCGCCGGGAGCGGCGGTGGCGGCGGGGGCGCCGCCGAGTTCGAGGACGAGGACTTCGACTCCGACATCCCGCGTATCGACATCGGTATCGACGGCCTCGACCGGATGATACAGGGCGGTATCCCCCGTCGCCATCTCATCGTCAGCATCGGGTCGGCGGGGACCGGCAAGACGACCTTCGGCCTGCAGTTCCTGCACCACGGCCTCGAAAACGGCGAGAACTGCGTGTTCATCACGCTCGAACAGTCCCACAGCGCTATCATGGACACCGCGAACGACCGGGAGTGGGGGTTCGACGAGTACGAGGCCAACGACCAGCTGGCCGTCATCGACCTGGACCCGGTGGAGATGGCGAACAGCCTCGACAACATCCGGGGGGAGCTGCCGGGACTCATCGAGGACTTCGACGCCGACCGACTGGTGCTCGACTCCGTCTCGCTGCTGGAGATGATGTACGACAACCCAGCGAAGCGACGCACCGAGGTGTTCGATTTCACCCGGTCGCTGAAAAACGCCGGCGTCACGACGATGCTCACCTCCGAAGCCAGCGAGGACAACCCCTACGCCTCCCGCCACGGTATCATCGAGTACCTCACGGACGCCGTCTTCGTCCTCCAGTACGTCCGTTCGGAGACCCGAGAGACGCGCCTGGCCGTCGAGATACAGAAGATACGCAACGCGAACCACTCCCGGGAGACCAAACCCTACGAGATCACGATGGACGGCATCAGCGTCTACCAGCAGGCCAACATCTTCTGAGACCGTTGCTGGACCCGTCCCGAAAGCGCAACCGCGAGTACCGGTCCGTCGCTGACAGTGTGACCGGCCACCTGCTATCGACTGGCAACCACGTTTTATCCGTCCGACCGGCGAACCCTCGGGTATGACGCTACTCGTCCCCTTCGACGGCTCGGAGCTCTCGGAAGCCGCCCTCGAACGCGCCACCGAGTTCGCGGAGTTCACCGGCGAGGACGTGGTCGCGCTGACGGTCGTCCCCGACGAGCCGGAGTACGCACTCTCGCGGAACTGGCTCGACGCCGACGACCCGTTCGACCCGGACGCCATCGCCGACCGGCTCCGCGACCGCGTCGCGGACATCGCCCCCGAGGCCGACTTCCGCTACGAGATTCCCGAGGACGTGAGTTCGATGGCCTCCATCACGACCGACGTGATACGGACCATCCGCGCGGTCGCCCACGACGTCGAGGCCTCCGTCGTCTTCATCGGCAGCGAGAACGCCGGGCGCGTCTCCTCGCCGGTGTCGAGTGTCGGCGCCCCCGTCTCGGAGGACCCGGGGTACGACGTGTATATAATACGGCACGCGTGAGCGCGGCAGGTGAGCCGCGCTCTCTCACGCGTAAGCGCGGCAATACAGCCGCGCTTTCTCACGCAGATTCGCGGCAATACAGCCGCGCTTTCTCACGCAGATTCGCGGTGAGTGAGTCACACGGACTCGGCGCCGCTCACCGCACGACAGTCACCGGAACGGTCGCTCGCCGAACGACGATTTCGGCGACGCTACCCAGCAGAATTCTGGACATCCCCGACCGGCCGTGACTTCCCATGACGATCTGGTCGATGTCGTTCTCCTCGGCGTATTCGACGATGGTCTTGGTCGGGCGGCCGACCTCTACCACCCGCTCGACCGTCTCGACGCCGGCCTCGCGGGCGACGGCCGCCAGCTCGTCGAACCGTTCCCGGGCCTCCGTCTGCTTCTGTTCGTACCACTCCTCGGAGAAGGACGGCACGGACGCCTGCGCGCTGTAGCCCGCCTCGGCGGGGTTGATGACGTGAAAGAGTACCAGCGTCGCGTCGGGGAAGTTCTCGGCCGCGAACGCCGTGGCCACCGCGGCCTGCTCGGAGCCGTCGACCGGGACGAGAATACGCTTGCTCATACGTGCACTGGCACTGCCGGCGGGCTTGAATCTTCGGCCCTGCAGCACCGTTCTCGGGCCGTCTAGTTCCCGTTTCGCCAGCGCACGATGCGGTCCAGCAGCCCGGCGTCGGTGATGTGCGTCCGTCCCAAACCGCTCTCGCTGTCCGCTCAGGCGTCGAGCAGTTCGAGGATGCGAAGCACCCAGAGGAGCACGTTGACGAACACGCCCATGACGGCGACGTAGATGCCGATAGCGTTGCGCAGGTCGCTGGCGTAGCGGTTCTGCTTGACCGCCCAGATCTCGTAGGTGAGGCTGACGATGAACGCGGCGAAGAAGATGAGGCTGGCGAGTATGACGAGCGGCTGGAAGACGAAGAACCCGACCGCCCCGACCGCGAACCCGCCGATGAAACAGTAGAAAGAGTAGTTCTGCCAGCTGGAGAAGTCCCTGTTCGTCGTGAACACCACGTAGGCGACCGCGCCGGTGATACCGGCGGTAACGACGACTGAGATGCCGACGGCGGTCAGTTTGAGGGCCGCCGCCACTCCGCCCAGTATCGTCGCTCCGAAGAGGGCGTACCCGACCTGCGTCAGCGTGACGCCGGCCCCCGCGAGCGGGAGACTCCCGCGCTGGGTCCCCTTGCTCGCGACCCACGAGCCGCCCCCGACGGTGACGGCGAAGACGGCGATTCCGAGGAAGAAGTTCCCGAACAGGACCCTCCCCAGCGCGACCACCGGCGGCACGAACGACAGCGCCAGCAGCAACAGGATGTTGACTGCGACGAGTCCGGTGGCTATCCCGATTATCTTGTTCAGGTTCTGGTCGATTGTTTCCGTAGCGTTGACGGCCTGTTCACCAAATGACCCGCTCATACCGAGACTCACTCGGCAGTGACACATCACTCTTTTGCAGTGTTTCCCTCGCCGTTCGCGAACGCGCTGCGGTCGCTCACTCCCGCCCGTGACGGGTCACACACGTCGAGAGGCCGATGAGCTCCACCGGCTCGGAGTTGTCCGGCGAGTACACCACTCGCTGGCCCTTCTCCATGTAGGGGACCTTCGATTCGAGGTTCCGGGGGATGTTGACCGCCTTGATCGCGTCCTCGTCGCCCAGATTCAGCACCATCGTCGTGTTTATCTGTTTGAACACGGGGTCGGCGATGTCCTGTGGGTCCTGCGTGATGAGATAGAGCCCGAGCCGTTCTTTCCGGCCCTGCTTTGCCGCCTCGGTGAACTTCCCGATGACCTTGCGGCCCTGGACGCTGTCGGCGTCGGTGAGGAAGTTGTGGGCCTCGTCCATCCCCAACACGAGCGGCGTCTCCTTGATGCGGTCGTACAGCGGGTCGTTCGAGAGCTTCTGGTCGATGAGCAGGCTCGACACCGCGAGGACGATGGTCGAGGCCGTCCGTGAGTCCGTGATGTGGTAGGTCGGAATCACGGTCAGGCCGCCGTCCCGCACGAGCTGTGAAATCTGGTCGGTGATGGGGCGGGCGTCCTGGTCGAAGACGCCGCCGAAGCCACGAACCCGTCGTTTCACGGCGTCGAAGGTGGCCTCGTGGATGTCGCCGGTCTCGTCGAGTTCCTCCTTGAGCGCGGGGTCGTTCAGGAACGTGATGAACTGGTCGTAGCTGGCGCTCCGGCCGTACTCGCGCTCGAACCGCGGCAGCAGTGTGTTCACCAGCGCGCCGTACTGGTTGTCGTTCAGGCTGGAGCCGGCGATGAGCCACGGGTTCGAGTGGACCAGCGAGAACGGGATGGTGAACTCGACCTGTTCGGCGCGGTGGTGGCTGGCGTTGTATTCGGCGCCCGCGACCTTCGGGACGAAGGCGATGGTGTCGTCGTGCCCGCCCGTCTTGACCCCCTCGCGTTCGCACCGGCGGGCGAACTCGTCGTCCATCTCGGGGTTGTCGTCGTGCATCTGGGCGTACTCGTCCTGCGGGTCGAACTGGACGACGGCGAGTTCTGGGGTGCGGCCGTCGCCCATCTCGTAGGTGCGGCCCAGATACTGCCGGAGGACGTTCTTCGAGCTGTGGGTCTTCCCCGACCCGGTGCCACCGGCCACGAGCGTGTGCCTGAAGACCAGCGGGTCGCCCGACTCGTAGTCGTCTTTCAGCCGGTAGTCGATAGTGGGGGGTTTCGCGCTCGTTTTGACCTTCTCGCCGCCGACCGAGAGGTGGCCCAGGAAGACGCCGTCTTCCGGAATCTTCAGCCCGGTCTTTATCTCGGACTTGTCGCTGGCCTCGCGGACGACGGTCTCGGGTTTGGGGACGCGGTCGGTCATCCGGCGTTTGAGTTCGTCCCCGTCCCGGTACAGCACGGCGATGGGGTCGAGCGTCGCCATGAACTTGAAGTCCTGCTCGTCGATACCCTCCTCGCGCATCGCCCGGCGGGCGTGGATTTCGGTCGCGTCGTCGGCGCGGAACTCCTGGGCGTACTCCAGGGCCGAGATGCGACAGAAGAGCCGCTCGCCGCCCGCGGGCCCTCCGGCCGGCGTCGAAGCCGCCCCGTCGGGGTACGGGACGAGCAGATACTTGCCGAGTCGCACTCGCGAGCGGTTCTGGACCGTGACGTACGCACGGAGATTACACTCGTCGTCGTCCTCGCTGATACGCAGCCCGTCGGCCGCCGAGAGGACGCCCAGCCCGGTGTCCGTCCCGGCCGGCGTGACGTCCATGGTCTCGAACTCGTCGGCGGCGTCGGGCTCGTCGACAGCGGCGTCGCCGCTGTCCGATTCGGCCCCGTCGTCGCTATCGCCGTCGAAATCGGTGAAATCCCCGAGGTCGGACATACAGCCACCCACGGTAGCCGGGGATTAACACCTTTCCCCAGCCGAGCCAAAGTGGAACGCTTACCCTTCTGGCACACACACCGACCTGTATGAAGCCGGTGCGGATGATGTCGTTCAACGTTCGGTACGACACTGCCAAGGACGGTGTACACAACTGGGCACACCGGCGACGGCTGGTGGCCGACACCGTCACGTACCACGACCCGGACGTCGTCGGAGTGCAGGAGGCCATGACCCACCAGCTCCGGGAGCTGGAGACGATGCTCCCGGGGTACGAGTGGGTCGGCGACGCCCGAGACACCGTCGCAACGAGCGGGGAGCACACGGCGGTCGGCTACCGGCGCGACCGCTTTACTGCCGAGGGGACCGACACGTTTTGGCTCTCGCCGACGCCCGAGGAGGCCAACTCCGTCGGCTGGGACGCACGCCACCCTCGCGTCGCGACGTGGGCTCGCCTCCGGGACCGGGCCACTGGCGACGGGCTCTTGCTGATGAACACACATCTGGACCACCGGGGCGAACGCGCCCGCATCGAGGGAATCAGGCTGGTGCTGGAGCGACTGGCCGCGCTCGTCGAGGACGAGGCGGTCGTTCTGAGCGGGGACTTCAACTGTGTCGTCGGCGAGCCGGCCCACGGCGCCGCCAGTGGCTCCCCCCTCCCAGGGGGTCGACGGCTCCGCGACAGCCGGCGGCTGGCGCCCCACTGCCACGGGCCGACGACGACCCGGACCGACTTCGAGACGCTCGTCCCCGACATGGGTATCGACCACGTCTTCGTCAGCGACGACACCGAGGTCACCGGCTGGTCGGCCGTCACCGACCGCGACGACGCCCACTACGCGTCCGACCACCTGCCCGTCGTCGTCGACTGTGAGTGCTGACGACCCCGGTGAGGCTTTTGTCCGTCGGGCGCCTACCGGTCGCTATGTTACTGGTATCCGGCACCGCTGGGGGGACCGGGCTGACCGGCACGCTGTACGAACCGGGCGAGGAGCCGCCGTCGTTCCGGGGCGCACCGGACGAGGCGGCGCCGTACGTCTGGGTGTGTGACGCCTTCTACGAAGTCGAGAGCGGTGGGAAACGCCAGACCGTCGGGGACCGAGACCTCCGGGTGGCCTTCGAGTCCCCCTCGCCCCGGGGATTTCAGGACCGGGCGGCGGCGCTCTCGGCGGCCAGAGAGCACATCCGCACCCAGTTCGCCCGGCTCGGCGTCCCGACGAACGAGGTCGAACTGTCGGTCCGGCAGGCCGCCGACGCATAGGAGCGCGGTCCCAGTCACCCCACAACTGGCCGCGCGGGGGTCGGGCCCGGTGCCAGAGCAGGCCGGACCAGTCGACGTGGTCGCAGTTGACGACCGCTGCAGAGGTCGACAGATACGCACCCAGTGGTTTCCTTTTTGTCGGTGCCACGCGTCTGGTAACTATCGATGCGATACATGGACGTCAGGATGTATCCGGACTGGGAGACCTTTCCGTCGCTCAAACAGCGGCTCTTTCGGGAACCGGATATCCGACGGCGGAAGCTCCACGCGCTCAAACTCCTCGACGACGGCACCGTGGCAGCGCTGGCGGAGGTCGACGGCGACCTCGACCGGTACCGGGAGATTCTGCGCGAGACGCCGGAGGTCCGACGGTTCGCGGTCTCGGGCGACGAGTCGGGCTACTGTTACTCCCAGATAGAACCGACGGCGGCCAGCAAAGCGTTGCTCCAGCGCCGCGAGGCGGGGCAGTTCATCGTCGAGATGCCGATGACGTTCACCGACGACGGCGGGCTCCAGATGACCATCGTCGGGTCGGAGAGCGACCTGACGGCCGTCCCGGACCTGTTCGACGACATCGACGTCGAACTCGTCTCTACCGGCCCGTACGTCCCGGACGCCGGCGGCGTCTTCTCGGCGCTCACCGACCGCCAGCGGGAGGCGCTGACCACCGCAGTGCAGCTCGGCTACTACGAGACGCCGCGCGAGGCGACGCTCGACGACCTCGGGACGGCGCTCGATATCGACCCCGGGACGGTCGGCAGACATCTCCGATCCGTGGAATCGAAGGTGTTTGCCGAGTTCGTACCGTAGTCGACGCCGAGCGGTGGACGGATAAACCCGGCCCAGATGTGGCACGGAATCCCGATTACGTGTCGGCCTGACAGTCTCGTATGGTTCAAGACACACTCCAGTTCGGGACCGTCGGAGACGATATCGCGGGCGGTTGGCTGCCCGTCGTACTGCGCGGCCTCGTAGTTCTGATTCTCACCGCTCCAGCGGTGTCGAAGTTCCTCCGCTACAGCGACCGCGCGGCGAACTTCGCCGCGTACGGGATTCCAGCCCCCGAGATAACCGTGCTGCTCGTCGGCGTCGCCCAGCTCTTTGCCGTCGTGACGATCGCTGCCGGCGCTGCGGGGCGACTCGGCGCGCTGGTGACGGTCCCGGTGATGCTGACCGCCATGGCGGTCGATGCTGTCAACGTCTTCAACGCGCTCGTCCTGGTCGGCTGTGTCGGGATCGTCCTTCTCGGCACGGGGAACTACTCGGTGTGGGAACCGTTCCGCTTCGGTGAGTGAGCCGCGCGTTCGAGGGCGGCGATTCGACCTGGCGGTCCGGCAGGCAGCCGACGCCTAGAAGGCCTCGTCGACGGCGCCCCACCGCGAGTCGTCGTAGCTCTTCTCCCGGTCGATGTCGAACGCGCGCTCGATGCGACGGGTCAACTCCTCGCTGCCCTGCCGGTCGATACCCGCCAGCTCGTCGGCCTTGGCGACGGCCAGTGGCGGCCCCTGTTCGCAGGCCACCTCGTGGAGTATCTGGCGCGTGAGCCGCTCCCGGCGGTCGGGGTCCCGCGTGAAGGCGTAGGGGGCCTCGACGCGGAAGACGAGGTCCGTCCGGGGGTCATAGAGGACGAAGAAGGTCACCTCGTACAGCTCGGGGTCGAGCGAGCGCTCGATGCCCAGCGCGTCCCCATCGGCGGCCATCACGCCGTCGGTGCCGCCCCGGGAGCGAAACCAGTTCGTGCAGGTCAGCGCCTCGGTCTGCAGCTCGCCGCCGTCGTCGCGGCGTTCGAGCACCCGCCGGAAGAAGGCGGTGTCGTCGACCCACGGCGCGTTGGTCTTCCGCCGCACCGCTCGCGTGAGTCCCTTCGCCGCGGAGTTCTTGATGAAGCCGACCAGCGGCACGTCCCGCTCGACGAACTGCTCGACCAGTTCGACGTAGTTCCCGACGACGGTCTTCGGTCGGTCGTCCTCCGACAGCAGGTCGGCCAGTTCGGTGTCGCGTTCGGCCCACCGGAGCAGGCCGGTCGGGTAGACGGGGCCGTCGAGGATGAACAGGTCCTCGACCACGTCAGCGTTCAACAGGGCGTGTTCGCTCTCGGCCAGATACAGCGCCAGTGCGTGGACGACCCGCTGTTCGTAGCGGTCGACTTTCGGCACGTCGAGCACCCGCCGGCGCGCGTACCCGCGGTCGCCGCGGCGCCACTCGCCGCCGAGCGAGATGGTGGTGTCGTTCGAGTGGACGCCCATGATGATGGTCCGACCGCGGTGGAGTTCGACGTCGGAGGGAACCGCACTCATGGCCGCCTGGGCCACGTCCAGTACGAGCCCGTTCTTGAACGTCGTCGGGTTGATGGTCCCCGAGTCGAGCCCGTGCTGGGTCGGGAACGGCGGGTCCTCCAGCGCGATGTCCGCGACGGGGACCTTCCGGCGGCGCTGCTCGCCCATGGGCGACAGCAGTTCCCGCCCGTCCTGCCACAGCGGGTCCAGAAACGACTCCCACACCTCCTCGGCGGCGGCCCCCTGGTCACTCGTCTCGACGGTCGCCCGCACCTGCCCGGCGAGCTGGGCGATTCCGTCGACGTGCACCGGGTCCAGCGTCATATGCCAGCGTTCGCTGGCGGGGGCATAACTCTGGTGGGCCGCGGGGCAACAGTTAGGGCGGTCCTGTCGCTACGCTAGTCCAGTGCTATCGCAACCGAGCTCGAACGGTCACGCCGGAGGGAACTGACGTGGTCCTGTTCGACGTGCTCTACGTCGGCGTCGCCGTCGTCGCGCTCTGGTTCGGTGCCGACCAGTTCGTCACCGGTGCCGCCCGCGTCGCCCGCCGACTCGGCGTCTCGGGACTCGTCGTCGGCCTCACAGTCGTCGCCTTCGGCACCTCGGCCCCCGAGTTCGCGGTGACGCTCGACGCCGCCCTCGCGGGCCAGTCTGACATCTCCGTGGCCAACGTCGTCGGCTCCAACGTGTTGAACCTCGGGTTCATCCTCGGCGGGGTCGCGCTGGTTCGGGCGCTCGTCACCTCGCCGACGCTCGTGCGCCGCGACGGCCTCCTGCTCGTCGCCTCGACGGCGCTGCTGCTCGGCCTCGCCGCCGACGGGCGACTCTCGGCACTCGAAGGCGCGGTGCTTTTCGCGTCGCTGCTCGCGTATCTGGGCGTGCTCGTCCGCACCGAGTCCGACGGCGCGACGACCGCGGCCGACCCGTTTCACCCGCCCGACGTTGGCCGGCTGGTCGTCGGCCTCGCGCTGGTCGTCGGCGGCGGCCACCTGCTCGTCGTCTCGGCGGTCGACATCGCCCGCGTCGCCGGCGTCTCCGAGTGGGTCATCGGGCTCACTGTCGTCGCCGCCGGCACCTCGCTTCCGGAGTTCGCCACCTCGCTCGCCGCCGCTCGGACCGGTCGGACGGGCATCTCCGCGGGGAATCTGGTCGGCAGCTGCATCTTCAACGCCCTGGGCGTGCTGGGACTGGCCGCGCTGGTCCAGCCACTCACCGTCTCACCGGTCGGTGTCGAGGGGACAGCGTGGCTGCTTGGAACCACCGTACTGGTAGTGGTGCTGTTCTACACCGAAGAAACGCTCTCACGACTGGAGGGCGGGCTGTTGGTCGTGCTCAACGCTGCGAACTGGCTCCTGAACCTGGTGTAAAACTCCCCCCGGTGGCGTCGACAGCTTTCGGTCGCTTGACATCCACCCACGACTGAACTCGTGGGCTTTCTCCTTGCCTCTCTGTAAATTAGACCGAACCCGCTCTCTTCCGGCTGTACGCTCCCCCGAAGCGGTCACCGAATACGCCGCTCTATTCCTTGCCCGACTCCTCGCGCAGGAGCCGTTCGATGGCCTCGGCGATCTCCTCGTAGGAGCCCATCGAGAGCCCGTCGGTGGTGATGAGCACGCCCTGTCGCTCCGTGGTCGCCCGCAGCAGATAGCCGTTCTCGAAGGCCCGCACCGTGAACCGGTACTCGCCCAGCTCGGAGTCCTGGTAGGCGTTCTTGGTCTGTTTGTACCCCTGCCACTCGTGGCCGACGAAGTCGTTGAGATCGGCGTCCTGTTCCAGGTCCTCGCGTAGATACAGCTGCTCGAAGTTCGCCCGGGTGAAGTACGTCACCGACCGCAGCGAGTCGCCCGTGGCCGTCCGCGCTGTCGTGACGATGCTGTCGGCCAGATCGTCCGAGAGGATATTTCGCGTCATGCCCGTAGGGTGACGGGCCATCCTCTTAACCTCGGGGTTCCCGGCACCCCCCGGCTAAACGGCGCCGGTGGGCTACGCCGCGTCGGGAGACGCGCGCCGGTTCGACGCCGCGATACGGCGCTGTGTCATCGCGGTCAGCCCGATGCCCAGCAGCGCGAGGCCACAGCCCACCGCCGCGAGCAGCGCGAGCAGTTCGGGGTCGCCAAGCGACATCGCGACGGTCGACAGCGAGCCGACCAGAAGCGTGGCAGTCAGCAACGCCAGTGCGGTTCTGTGGGACCAGTTCGTCAGGCGGTCAGTACGTCGTTCGTGTGCAGTCGTCATATTCTGTGTAGCACGTGGTGGAAAGCACGCTTTACAGTAAAGTGTACTTTACACACCCACTTAGTAGTTACCCAGGCTCGGAGTCGCCTCGCCACCCCCTTCCGGACGGAACTGGCCACCTGCCGCCGGTACCGAGCGGCGAGACGACCCGTTTCAGCTACTGAAACAGATCGTCCCCAGCACCTTCCGTTCGAACGTCTCCGCGGACAGTTCCCCGTTTTCGAGCTGGCACAGCCACTCGCTGCGGATGTGCCACGTGGCCACCGTCTGCTCCCCGTCGGTAATCGTCGCCTCTAACCGCTGGGTTCCGATATCGTCGGCGCCGGCCGAGGCGTAGCCCTGCGCTATCTCCCGTATCTCGTCACCGATCGCTTTGTTGCTCGTCTCGGCCGTCGAATACGTGATCGTACACTCGGCCGATCCCTTCTGTAAATCGAGCACGTCGATGTCCCCCGTTCCGCCCTCGTCACCTGACGCCGACACGCCGTCGTCGGTAGCGCCACTCGCGGTCGTCCCGGACTCGGTTTCCACGTCGTCACTCGCGGTCGTCCCGGACTCGGCTTCCACGTCGCCACTCGCGGTGTCAGTCGCCGCCGACTCGCCAGCCGCGTTCCACCGGGCGGTACCTATACCGACCCCGACAGCAAGCACCACCAGTGCTCCGATCCCCATCCCGAGGGCGGTGTTCGTCCCGCCTCCAGTGTCCGAAGCCCCCGCTTCGTCGCCGGTCTCGGACGCGCTGTCCGTCGCGGACTCGTCGGTGGGCTCGGACGCGGAGCCGCCCGCTGTACCGACCGCTTCGCTCTCGGTGCTGGGGTCTGGCTCACTGCCGGTCGCGGTGTTCTGCTCACTGTCGGTGGCGGCGTTCGTCTCACTGTCGGTGGCGGCGTTCGCCTCACTGCCGGTAGCGTTCGCCTCACTGTCGGAGGGGCCACCGTCATCCGACCCGCCGCCATAGGTCCCGCCGTCGTCGGACCCGCCGCCGCCCGACCCGTCGTCGTCCTCGACAGTCACCTCTTTGGTCGCGACGTCCTGCAGCCCGTCGCTATTGGAGGCCCGGGACGTGACTGTCACGCTACTGGCGCTCGTGTTGGCCGGTACCGAGAGCGTGAGTGAGGTCGCCTTCGTGATATCAGGCTCTATCGACAGCCAGAGCCACTGGTTCTCCGAGGCCTTCCACCGACCACCGTCGTCGCTCCGCTCGACTATCGCCCAGCCGTCGGGCAGGGTGGCGTCCAGCAGGTAGCCGCTCTCGTTCCCGCCGGTGTTCGTCACGGTGAACGTGTACGTGACCGTGTCGCCGGGCTGCACCTGGGTCGGGCCGGTTATCGACGTGGTCGCCGGCTCAGCTACCGCCGGCGCTGCGAGTACCGCGACGAGTACCACGGCGACGACACCATACAGCGTCCGTTTCATTCGGCCCCACTGTTCTGCCAGTTGTCGACGGGTTCGAGCAGGTTCCGCCCGGGCCACGTACTGCTGCCCGACCGACCCCTGTCCGCGGTGGCCGTGGTCACCGGCTCGTTCTCGTCGGCGTCGTCTATCGGCTCTGCTGTGTCCTGAACTGTCGGTCCGTCATCTGTCATAGGTTCCCTCCCCACACCGGCGCCAGCCGAACATTACTCCTCTGGAGAAAGCAATCGCGTGTACTTAAATTTGCGTGAATAAAATTTACTCAAACTACACTAAAATATTTCGCGTCCCTGTTGGTGTGAATCCATCAGTACGACGACGCGGCGAGACCCACGCAGTATCGGAGGGCCACCCGTGCTGCGTGTGGAACCAGTCCGTCGGGCAGTCGTGGCTCGGCAAGGTATGTGCCATATCTACCCCACGGTTCACACACGCTGAACAGTCCCCCAGTCACTGCATCGCGTCCCGAATGCCACCGGACGGCACGACAAATCGTGCGTCCGGACTCGGACCGCGAACGGCTCGCTGGCAGCCGCTGAGAGAGAGAGCGTTCCCACTACCTTTCGTTCAAACTCCCCACGGAGAGCGTCCCGTCCTCGAACTGGTCCAACCACTCGCTACGGATGTGCCACGTGGCCACCGTCTGGGTCCCATCGGTAACTGTTGCAGTCAGCCGCTGGGTCCCGATATCGGCGGCCGACGCGTACTGCCTGGCGACCTCTCAGATTTCGTCGCCGATAGCCTTGTTACTTCTCTCCGCCGTGGCGTAGGTTAGCGCGCACTCGGTCTGGCCAGTCTCCCACTCGACGACGTCGATGGCTGCGGTGTCGAATTCGCCGCCGGCCGTCACACTGTGGCGACCGAAGCGCTATTACGCCGTTCGTGTGACCCTTCGAGTATGCAAGTCGGGCTCGTAATCCTCGATGGCTGGGGACTGAATCCGGACGAGAACGCACGGGACGCCGTGGCCGCGGCCGAGACACCGAACTTCGACCGGTACCGCGAGGCGGGCGCGGACTCGACGTTGACGACACACGGGCGCCGCGTCGGACTGCCCGAGGGCCAGATGGGCAATAGCGAGGTGGGCCACCTCAACATCGGCGCCGGCCGCGTCGTCAAGCAGGACTCCGCGCGCGTCAGCGACGCCGTCGCCCGGTCGCGTGGGACGAGCCCGCCCGACGAGGACGACCAGGACCCGCCCTTCTTCGAGAACGAACAGATCCTGTCTGCCTTCGACTACGCCGAGACCAACGACGGCACAGTCCACTTCATGGGTCTGGTCTCCGACGGCGGCGTCCACTCGTATCAGGACCACCTCCACGCGCTCATCGAACTCGCCGACGAGCGCGGGACGGAGGCGGTCACCCACGCCTTCACCGACGGACGCGACACCTCGCCGAAGGGCGGCGAGGGGTACCTCTCCCAGCTCGCGTCCCACGCCGAGAAACACGGTACCGGCCACGTCGCGACGGTCACCGGCCGCTACTACGCCATGGACCGCGACCAGAACTGGGAGCGCACCCGCCGGGCCTACGACGCCGTCGTCGACGCCGACGGCGACCACGAGGTCGGCGCCGCCGTCACGGCCACCACCGAATCGTACGCCCGCGACACCACCGACGAGTTCATCGAGCCGACCGTCGTCGGCGATTACGAGGGGATGGCCGACGGCGACGCGGCTATCTTCTTCAACTTCCGCTCGGACCGCGCCCGCCAGCTCACCCGGCTGCTCGCGAACATCCGCCCGGACGCGTGGGGCGCCGACACCGAGCCGCCGACCATCCGGATGGTCACGATGACGCAGTACGACAGCACCTTCGACCTCCCCGTCGCCTTCCCGCCGAACCAGCCCGAGCAGACCTACGGTGAGGTGCTCTCGACCGCCGGCCTGACCCAGCTTCGGCTGGCCGAGTCCGAGAAGTACCCGCACGTCACCTACTTCCTCAACGGCGGGCGCGAAGTGGAGTTCGAGGGCGAGCGCCGCGAAATCGTCCAGAGCCCGGACGTGCCGACCTACGACCTCCAGCCCGAGATGAGCGCCCCCGGCGTCACCGACACCGCTATCGACGTCATCGAGACGGAGGACCCCGACGCCCTGGTGTTGAACTACGCCAACCCCGACATGGTGGGCCACACGGGCGACTTCGACGCGGCGACCACCGCCGTCGAGGCCGTCGACGAACAGCTCGGCCGGCTGGTCGAGACCATCCACGACGCCGGCGGGCACGTCCTCGTCTGTGCCGACCACGGCAACGCCGACGACATGGGGACCGAGGACGACCCCCACACCGCACACACGACGAACCCGGTGCCGTTCATCTACGTCGCGCCCGACGGGACCGCCGCCGGACGGTCGGCCCGCGACGGCGGCACGCTGGCCGACCTCGCGCCGACGATGCTCTCGCTCGTCGACATCGACCAGCCCGAGGAGATGACCGGCGAACCGCTGGTGGAGTAACGGCGTTATTCCGACCGCCGCGAGAGGTACTGCGGCGGGACGCACTCGGTGGTGTAGGTCGCTTCCCCCCTGTGTGCGATGTCGTGGCCGTCCCGTTCCATCGCCCCCGCGTCGACTTCGAGCACTACCGGGTCCTCGGCGTGGCGATTGCCCACGTCCGTCGCCGTCTCGACGCTCGCCGAGAGGTGGACCCGCTGGCGGCTCATCGGCCGGAGCCCCTCGTCGGTGATGGACTCGACGTTTCGGGGCGCGGTGCCGTGATAGAGCGTCTCCGGCACCGGGCCGCCGTCGTCCTCGATGTCTACCTCGACCGAGTGGCCGTAGGCCGCCCGGACGCGGTCCGGCGCGGTCCCGAAGCCGGGGTCGCGCTCGAACCGGCCCTTCGGGTCCGTCGCGAGGACGGCCTCGACGGTCTCGCGGTCGGGCCAGTGGTACTTCGACTCGACGGCGTCGACGAGGTCGGGAAGCGGCGTCCAGCCCGCGTCGTCCAGCTCCAGCCCGGCGTCGTCGGGGAAGTGTCGCAGAGCGCCCGACACGAACTTCGAGAGCTGCCGCCGCCGACCGCCCTCGACGACCGGCTCACCCGCCGCGCCACAGCGCGGGCAGTCGGGCCCCTCGAAGAAGCCGTGGTCCGGACAGGTGCGTGCGTCCGCTGGCATCGTCTCCGACTCGGTCGCCGTCGCTGAAAAGTGTCCTGCTCACCCGGTCCGAAAGGAGAGGTCGAGCGTCGGCGCGGAGTGGGTGAGCGACCCCATCGAGACGATGTCGACGCCCGTGGCGGCGTAGTCGGCGACCGTCTCGACGGTGATGCCGCCGCTGGCCTCGGTCAGCGTCTCCCCGTCCCTCTCGGCCACCAGTTCGACGGCCCGCTCGGTCTCGGCCGGCGTCATGTTGTCGAGCAGGACGATGTCCGCACCGGCCTCGGCGGCCCTGGGCGCGTCCTCTGGGGTCTCGACCTCCACGTCGAGCTTCGTCGCGAAGGACGCCCGGTCCCGGAAATGGTAGATAGCCCCTTCGAGCCCCATCTCGGCGACGTGGTTGTCCTTGACCATCACCATGTGCGAGAGGTCGAGTCGGTGGGTATCGCCGCCGCCGGCCGCGACGGCGCGCTTCTCGACGCCGCGCAGTCCGGGCGTGGTCTTTCGGGTGCCGGCGACGGCCACGTCGTCGGAGACTGTCCTGGCCGCTGCGACGGCCGCCGCCGTCGCCGTCGCGATACCCGCGGCGTGGCCGACGACGTTGACCGCGACGCGCTCGCCGCGCAGGACCTCGCGGGCCGGGCCGTCGACGCCCAATACGATGTCGCCGGGCTCGACGCGGTCGCCGGGGTCGACTTCCAGCGCCGGCTCACAGTCCAGATACGAGAACACGGCGTCTGCCGCATCGAGGCCCGCTATCGTCCCGCTCTCTTTCGCCACCAGACGGCCCTCGGTGTCGCCCGGGACCTGGTTGGTCACGTCGTGGTGGCCAACGTCCTCGCGGAGCCACCGTTCGACGTCGGCGTCGGTCAGCATCAGTCGGCGGAGGGCTCCGCCGGCTCCCCGGTGACGAGGTTGTGGGTACCGACGCTCTCGGTGTTCTCGCTCGCGTGGCGCGCGACGAGCAGCGCGGTGACGCTCGCGTGGCGCAGCTCGTACAGCGAGCGGCTGGTCCGCGTGCGGACGTAGGCGTCGACCTCGCCTTTGAGCCGGCGGAGCATCGCCATGGCGCGGCCCAGTTCGTCCGGGTCGCGCTCCACACCGAGTTGCTCGTCCATCACGCGGCGCAGTCGGTGCATCTTGTCCCGGGCGAACCGCGCGGGCAGGTCGGGGTCCCGTTCCAGCAGGTCCGGGGCCTCGATGGGCTCGACGCCGTTTCCGGCGGCGTCCTCGCCGGCGCGCAGGCCCCAGACCAGCCCTTCGAGCAGGGAGGTCGAGGCCAGCCGGTTCGCGCCGTGGACGCCGGTCCGGGAACACTCCCCGACGGCGTAGAGGCGGTCGAGCGTCGTCCGGCCGCGGTCGTCGACCGCCACCCCGCCACAGAGGAAGTGCTCGGCGGGCGCGACCGGGATGCCGTCCTCGTAGTCGATGTCGTGGTCCACACAGCGCTGTGCCAGGCCGGGGAACTCCGCGGCGAACTCCAGCGGGCTCACGTCGAGGGTGACCTCGCCGGTCGCCTCGCGTTCGGCCGTGACGGCGCGGGCGACCACGTCTCGCGGTGCCAGCTCCGCGTCCTCGTGGTAGTCGGGCATGAACCGCTCGCCGTCGCCGTTCCTGAGCAGGCCGCCCTCGCCGCGGACGGCCTCGCTGACGAGGAAGACGTCGCCGTCGTCCTCGGCGGTTTCACCGCCTCGCGCCGAGGCCCGCTGGGCCTCGCCCGGCGTCGCCACGGTCGGGTGGAACTGGACGTACTCCATGTCCGCGACCTCGGCACCGGCCAGTGCCGCCATCCCGATGCCGTCGCCGGTGGCGTTGTCGGGGTTGGTCGTCCGGGGGTAGAGTTCGCCGATGCCGCCGGTGGCGAGCACGACGCTCCCGGCGAAGTGCGGCCGGACCTCGCCGCCGGAGTCGAGCATCGCGCCGTGGACGCGGCCCTCGTGGCGAATCAGTTCCAGTGCAGCGGTGTCGTCCAGAATCCGCACCCGCTCGTGGTCGTCCAGGTAGTTCAGGAACGGGACGTGGATGTGCTTGCCCGTCGCGGCGTCCACGTGGAGGATGCGGTCCTCGCTGTGGGCGGCCTCGCGGGTGAAGTCCAGGTCGTCGCCGTTCGCGTCGAACGCCACCTCCAGCGTGTCGAGCAGCACGTCCTCGACGGCGTCGTTGGCGTTCTCGACGAGCACGTCGACGGCGTCGGGGTCGGCGGTGCCGTCGCTCGCGGTCAGGATGTCCCGCTTGAACTGGTCGGGGTGGTCCCGGGAGACGGCGATGCCGCCCTGCGCCCACCACGAGGAGGCCCCTTCCGGTCGGGTGGCCTTCGTGGCTATCGTGACCTCGCTGCTCGCGGCTTCGCCGCTCGCCTGCTCCGAACGCTCACGCTGTTCGAGCTCGCGAACGGCGCCGAGTGCGGCGGCCAGCCCCGCGATACCGGAGCCGACGACCAGTACGTCGGAAGTGTCGTACTCGCTCATACTCAGATTTCCAGCATCCGGTCCAGTGCGACCTGTGCTAGCTCCTTCTCCTCGGGAGCGACCTCGATGACGTTGCGCTCGCGGCCCGCCACGAGCTCTTCGAGGACCCAGGTGAGGTAGTTCGGGTCTATCTGGCGCATGGCGTTGCAGTCCATGCAGGCGTCGCCACACAGCGGGACGACGTTCACTTCGGGGTGCCAGCGCTGGAGGTGGTAGGTGAGGTGGATCTCGGTGCCGATGGCCCAGGTGTCGCCGGGGTCGGCCTCCGCCACCATCTCACAGATAGTCGCCGTGGAGCCGCTCACGTCGGCCGCTTCGACGACCTCCCGGCGGCACTCGGGGTGGACGATGACGTTGGCGTCGGGGTGCTCGTCCCGAATCTGGTCGATGTGGTGTTCGCGGAAGCGCTCGTGGACCTGACAGTACCCCTCCCAGAGGATGATGTCGTTCTCGACAGCGTCCTCGGCGGTGGTCCCCTCGGGGTCCCACGGGTCCCAGTCGACGAGTTCGTCTTCCATCCCCAGACGGTAGGCGGTGTTCTCGCCCAGGTGCTTGTCCGGGAGGAACAGGACCTTGTCGCCCTGCTCGAAGGCGTACTCGAAGGCCTTGTGAGCGTTGGAAGACGTACAGACCAGCCCGCCCTGCTGGGCGCAGAAGGCCTTCAGGTCGGCGTAGCTGTTCATGTACGTGATGGGGATGATGTTCTCGTCGGTCTCGGCGGTGAGCTCGGCCCACGCGGCGTCGACCTGCAGCGCCTCGGCCATCCCGGCCATCGGACAGGACGCCTCCATGGACGGGAGGATGACGCTCTGGCTGTCGTCGGTGATGATGTCGGCGGACTCGGCCATGAACGTCACGCCGCCGAAGACGACGTAGTCGGCGTCGGCGGCCGCGGCCTCCTTGGAGAGCTGGTAGGAGTCCCCGATGAAGTCCGCGTGCTCGACGATTTCGCGACGCTGGTAGTTGTGCCCCAGGATGACCACGTCGTCACCCAGAGTCTCGAGCGCTCGCTCGATGCGCTCGGTCCGTTCGTCCTCCTCTAGCTCCCGATAGGCCGGTGGGAGCTGTTCGAGGTTGTCGTATTTGAAGAGGCTGAGGTCGGTCTCGAACTCAGCCGTTTCCATTTCGGGCAAAGTTGACCCTCCTATAGGTGTCTAGCCGTTCGGACCCCTCTATTGAAAAGATTTTGCCTTCAATAGGGCCCGGTGAGGAGAATAGTAGGTCGGAGCGGCGAACCGATAGATTTTGGTGTATGGTACCGGGTAACACATCCACGAGCCCGCTACGCGTCCGTCGCCGGGGACGACGAGGGCGCCGTAAGCGAGCCCTACGGCGCCTTCGACCTCTGGTAACTTTGTGGCTCTCGCCCCTTCCACCGGTATGACCGGCGCAGACGACGTCGATTCGGGGCGGCGGGCCGTTCTCGCGGCCGCACTGGCGACGGCCCTCCCGACCGGGGTCGCCCGGGCACACGGCACCGACGCGCTTCCGACAGCGACGCCACGGACCGAGGGCACGCCGGACGCGGACGTGTTCCCGCAGGGCGTCGCCAGCGGCGCTCCGACCGACGCCGGTGCGGTCTGCTGGACCCGCGTGGCCCCCGACGCCCACACCGCGAACACGCCGCTTACGCTGACTGTCGCCACCGACCGCGAGCTCTCGGCTGTCGTCGGCTCGTGGCAGGTGCCCGCCGACCGACTCACGGCACACGACTACACGGCGAAGGTAGACCTGAACGGCGAGCTCGACGCCGACCGGAGCTACTACTACCGGTTCGCCTACGACGGCGCGACCTCCTCGGTCGGCCGCTGTCGGACGCTGCCCACCGCCGACGCCAGCCCCGAGCGCGTCGCGTTCGCGCTCGCGACCTGCCAGGACTACCGGAACGGCTACTACGGGGCCTACGGTCACATCGCGGACGCCGACGTGGACTTCATCGTCCATCTGGGCGATTTCATCTACGAGTACGGCGGCGACAGCGAGTACGACGGCCGCTCGCTGACCTTGCCGAGCGGGGCGTCGGTCGCGATGGGGCTCGACGATTTCCGCTATCTCCACCGCACGTATCGCACCGACCGCTTCCTGCGAGATGCGCTCGCCGCCCACCCCGTCGTGCCCGTCTGGGACGACCACGAAATCGTCAACGACCGGTACTACGACTACGAGGACGACCGCCCACACGCCGGCGACGGCGACCACCCGCGCAACGACGACGCCGAGTTCATGACGGAGCTGTTCGCCGACGGTATCCGCGCGTGGTGGGAGTACACGCCGACACGCGTCCCGTTCGACCCCGACGCCGACTCGCTGCTGGACCGTATCGAACTCCAGCGGGGGCTGCGCTTTGGCGACCTCGTCGACCTGGTCCTCACCGACGAGCGGCTCTACCGGACCGCACCGGCCGACGCCGACCAGCGCGCCGTCGACATCGGCAGCGCGGGCGAGGAGATCACGGCGACGATGCTCGGGGCGCCCCAGCGCGAGTGGTTCGCCGACCGACTGGCCGACTGCTCGGCGACGTGGACGGCCTGGGCCAACGAGGTGCTGGCGATGTCGCTCGACCTCGATATCGAGTCGGCCGAACTGCGCAACGCCGACGCCTGGGACGGGTACCCCGCCGAACGCGACCACCTGCTCCAGTACGCCGACGCGGGCGAGAGCTCGCTGGTCGCGCTCACGGGCGACATGCACACCGCGCTCGCGGGCTACATCGAGGGCGGTGGCACCCGCTACGGCGTCGAGTTCATGACCCCCGCCGTGACAAGCCAGAACCTGCTGGAACTGCTGGAACTGGAGGACGACCCCGACAGCGAAGCGACCGTCCGCGAGTACGTCGAGACGCACAACCCCCACATCGACTTCTTCGACAGCCACCACTGGGGGTACGCGACCGTGGAGTTCACGCCGGAGAAGTGTACGTACAGCGCCTACAGCGTCGACAAGAGCGAGGACTCGGCCGACACGGACCGGGAACTGCTGGCCCGGTACGAGACGCCGCCCGGCGAGCCGGACCTGCAACGGACGGACTGTAGTAGCCGTTGAAAATTAACGCACACCCGACCGCCGACAGCGTTCACGAGAGCTCCGATCTCGTGCAGCCCATCAGAAATCGAAGATTTCTGAGGACGGTGCGGTCGGTGTGTGAATCGTTTCAATTGTTACTACAGCCGCCGGTCGCGGTTCACCGCTCGCCTCCGTTCGCGTCGCAACGACCGACAAGAGCAACTGTTAGGGGGCCGGCCCGCAACCGACCTGTATGACCGACACCGACGCCGCGACCCTCGCCGAGCGCGTCCGCGAGGGCGAACTGCGCCTCTACGAACTCGAAGACCACGCCGACGCCGAGACGGCCGCCGCGGCCCGCCGGTACCTGCTGGCCGAAGAGACCGGGGCCGACCTCTCGACGGTCGGCGACTACGCTTTCGACGCCGCCGACGCCGACAGCAACGTCGAGAACATGGTCGGCGCGGCCCAGATTCCGATGGGCGTCGTCGGCCCGCTCCCCGTCGACGGCGGCGCCGCCGACGGCGAGCACTACCTCCCGCTGGCGACGACGGAGGGCGCGCTGCTGGCGAGTGTCAACCGGGGCGTCTCGACCATCCGGCACGCCGGCGGCGCGACCGCGCGGGTGCTGAAATCGGGGATGACGCGTGCGCCCGTGTTCAAAGTAGCCGACGTGGCCGAGGCCGGCGAGGTGTCGGCGTGGGTCCGCGAACACGTCGCGGAGCTGGCCGAGGCCGCCGAGTCGACGACCAGCCACGGGGAGCTACAGGACGTGACGCCCTACGTCGTCGGTGACAGCGTCTTCCTGCGCTTTTCCTACGACACGAAGGACGCGATGGGGATGAACATGGCCACCATCGCCACGGAGGCGGCCTGCGATGTCGTCGAGTCCGAGACGCCGGCGGACCTCGTCGCGCTGTCGGGGAACCTCTGTTCGGACAAGAAACCCGCTGCCATCAACGCCGTCGAGGGTCGCGGCCGAACGGTCTCGGCCGACGTCCTGGTCCCCCACGAGCAGGTCGAGGAACGGCTGGACACGACGACGGCAGCCATCGCCGAGGCCAACACCCGCAAGAACCTGGTCGGCTCGGCGAAGGCGGGCGCGCTGGGCTTCAACGCCCACGCCGCCAACGTCGTCGCCGCCGCCTTCCTCGCGCTGGGACAGGACGCCGCCCAGGTCGTCGAAGGGAGCAACACCATCACGACCGTCGACGCGCGCGAGGACGGGCTCTACGCCTCGGTGACGCTGGCGTCGCTCGAAGTCGGTACCGTCGGTGGCGGCACCTCGCTACCGACGCAGGCCGAAGCACTGGACGTACTGGGCTACGCCGGCGGCGGCGACCCCGCCGGGAGCAACGCCGACGCGCTGGCGGAGGTCATCGCCGCGGGCGTGCTGGCCGGCGAGCTCTCCCTGCTCGCGGCGCTGTCCTCCCGACATCTCTCCTCGGCGCACGCGGAACTCGGACGCTGACCCGGAGCGACTCAACAGACGCTGTAGTGCGAAGACACCGTCCCGTCGGCGGCTATCTCGAGCACCGGGCCGCCGTAACAGGTACTCGTTCTGATGGTCTCTTGTACCGTCGTGTTCCGGGCGGTCAGTACGAACCTGAAGTATTCGGCCCCCTCCGGGTTCGCTTTGGCCGTGCTGTACACTGCTCGCTGCGTGTTCGGTTCGATTTCGTAGCTCCCGCGGTGGACCGTGGCGTTCGTGGCGTTTCGAATCACCTCGACGCCGACTGTGACGGTCTGGTTCCAGTCGTTACGCAGTTCCAGTTGCTTGTCGGGGTCGGGAATATCGGACCGCTGGTCGAAGCCCAGACAGCCGGCCGTGACAGAAAGCAAAAGCAGGAGCAGGGCGGCCGAACGCGGTTGCATTGGCCGATACACGCACGATGCCCTTGAGTACTTTCTGTCGAACAACGCGTCTCCGAGTCCACGACGACCCGACGGCGAGGCTCTCCTCCCCCGCGGTCTACGTGCGCGAGAATCACGAACTTTTGTGCCATCCCCTCGCAAACGGGTGGGCATGGCCGACTCGGAGTACCCGATAGACGACCTCGACCGACAGATAATCCACGCGCTGCAACGCGACGCCCGCCACACGTCCGCCAGCGAAATCGCGGAGTCGCTGGACGTCTCGGCCCGCACCGTCCGCAATCGCATCACCAACCTGGAGGACAGCGGCGTCATCCGGGGGTACGACGTCGACGTGGACTACGAGGCCGCCGGCTACCAGCTCCACACGCTCATCGTCTGTACCGCCCCGATTCACGAGCGCGAGGAGATAGCGACGCGGGCGCTCGACGTGGACGGCGTGGTCGCGCTCCGCGAGGTGATGACCGGCGCGGACAACGTCCACGTCGAGGTCGTCGGCGTCGACGGCAACGACCTCAGCCGCATCGGCCGCGACCTCAACGACATCGGGCTCGAAGTCGTCGACGAGGACCTCATCCGCAACGAGTACACGCGCCCGTTCCACCAGTTCTGCGGGGAGAGAATTGACGATGATAAATGAGGATATAGTTCCGGCGGACGGATATATACTCTAACATATTTCCGAAACGGAACCCGAACCTAGTTCTTTATCCGGTTCCGGAATATAAAGGCGGGTAGTGACTGCGCGGTGCGGCGGCGCTTTGCCGGTCCGACACCGCCGTCCCACACGACATGACCCTCCGAACCCGCCTGACGGACACACTCGCCCGTTCACCGTCAGCGCCGTCGCTGCTCGTCGTCACCGACAGCAACGTCGGGTCGACGCTCGCTGCCGGCGCTGGGGCGGCCGTGGCGGTTGTCGCGCTCCGGCGTGACCGGCGGGCGTCGCTCGTGGCGCAACTGCTGCGAACGCGCTTCGAAACCGGCTCTCTCGTCGTCTTGCTCGACGACCCGCAGCGACGCGAGGCCGTCGCGGACATCGCGACTACCGTCGTCTGTGGCTCCACCTGTCTCTCGGCGGCGCTCGGTGCGGCGGTCGAACAGACGCTCTCGGAACCCACCTCATCTCACTCATGACGAAAGACCTCGAACGCGACCTCGGACTCCCGTCCGTGCTGGCGATAAGTATCGGCGCGATGATCGGCAGCGGCATCTTCATCCTCCCGGCGCTGGCGCTGGAAATCGCCGGCCCGGCCGTCATCGTGGCGTACGCGCTGGCCGGCCTGCTCGTCGTGCCCGCCGCCCTCTCGAAGTCGGAGATGGCAACCGCGATGCCCGAAGCCGGCGGCACCTACATCTACATCGAGCGCGGGATGGGACCGCTGCTCGGGACTATCGCGGGTGTGGGAACGTGGTTCTCGCTGTCGTTCAAGGGCGCGCTCGCGCTGGTCGGCGGGGTCCCCTACCTCCTCTTGCTCCTCGATCTCCCGACGAAGCCAGTCGCGCTGGCGCTCGCCGCCGTCCTCATCCTCATCAACATCGTCGGTGCCAAACAGACCGGTCGGCTGCAGGTCGCCATCGTCGTCGTGATGCTGGCCGCGCTTGGCTGGTTCGCAGCCGGGAGCGCTCCCAGCGTCCAGTCGGCCAACTACGCGAACTTCTTCGCCGACGGGGTCGGGGGCTTACTCGCGGCGACTGGGCTGGTGTTCGTCTCCTACGCGGGCGTCACCAAGGTCGCGAGCGTCGCCGAGGAGGTCGAGAACCCCGGCCGGAACATTCCGCTCGGGATACTGGGCTCGCTCGTGTTCACCACGCTGCTCTACGTCGCCATCGTCGCCGTGCTCGTCGGCGTGACCGACCCCGGTAGCGTCGCCGGGTCGGACACGCCGGTGGCCGTCGCCGCGGACGCGACACTCGGCTACGCCGGCTGGCTCGCCGTCATCCTCGCCGCGATGCTCGCCCTGGTGTCGACGGCCAACGCGGGCATCCTCTCCTCGTCGCGATACCCGTTCGCGATGAGTCGGGACAAGCTCGCCCCGCCGTCGTTCTCGGAAGTCAGCGAGCGGTTCGGGACGCCGCTGAACGCTATCACCCTCACCGGTGCGGTCCTGCTCGCGCTCATCGCCTTCCTCCCCATCCTCCAGATAGCGAAGCTCGCAAGCGCCTTCCAGATACTGGTGTTCGCACTCATCAACGTGGCCGTCGTCGCGTTCCGGGAGGGGAGCGTGGAGTACGAGCCCGAGTTCACCTCGCCGCTGTACCCGTGGATGCAGATATTCGGGGCCCTCACCGGCATCTTGCTGCTCACGCAGATGGGGGCAGACGCCATCTGGGGTGCGGCGGGTATCACCGTCGGGAGCGTGGTCTGGTACTTCGTGTACGTCCGCTCGCGGGTCGACCGCGAGGGCGCGGCGACCGACGCCATCCGCCGGCAGGTCGGCCGCGAGGCGCTGACGGACGTCGAATCCGCAATCGAGGAGACGCCCAACGAGGTGCTCGTCGCGCTCACGAAGCAGGCCGACCCGGCCCGCGAACGCGCGCTCGTGGCGCTGGCCGCGGACCTCGTCAGGGCCGACGACGGTCGCGTGGTCGCGGTCCGGTTCGAGGAGATTCCCGACCAGGCCCCGCTCACCGACGACGCCACGGTCCAGTCGTCGGCCGACCTCTCCTTCGAGACGCGTATCGGCGAACTCGCCGACGAGCTGGGCGTCGACATCGAGCCCGACGAGATCGTCAGCCACGACACCAAACACGCGGTCGTGAACTTCGCCGAGCACCGCGGCGTCGACACTGTCGTGGCCGAACACGAGCCGCTCCGGCTCCGTTCCCGGCTGCTCGGCGACCCCATCGACTGGGTCGTCCGCCACGCCCCGTGTGACGTGTTGCTCGTCGACAACCTGGGGTACGACGAGCCGAAGACGGTCGCGCTCTCCGGCGACGGCGGCCCGTACCCGCCGCTCGCGGTGAACGTCGCCGGGGCCATCGCCGCCGCCAACGGCGGGCACATCTCGATGTGGCACCCCGGGAACGGAACCGACGAGCAGCAGCGGACTATCGAAGACTACCAGTCCGAACTGTCGGCGCTGCTCTCCGTTCCCGTCCAGTCCGAACCGTTCCGGACTGACGGCGGCGCCCCGCCCCGACCGGACCTGCTGGTGCGCCGTGGCGCCGACCAGCGGGTCCGCGACGCGGTGTTAGACGACCGCCCGACCGTCCCGAACCCCGGCTGTACGACCGTCACGGTGTACCCCCACGAGTCGCGACGACCGGGGCTCGGTCGGCGGCTGCTCGAACGGCTCACGTTCTAGACGACCGGTATCTTTTCGGATGGCCCACTCCCGATATCCGTATGGACAGTCGCGAGTACGAGTTCGAGGGAGCGACACCCGATATCCACGGCTACGCCCACGTCAGCCGCGAAGCGACGGCCGTCGGGGACGTGACCGTCGGGCCGAACGCCAACGTCTGGCCGGGCGCGGTGCTCCGGGGCGACGTCGGGCCGGTCGAGGTCGGCCGCGAGACGGCCATCGGCGACGGGGCCGTCCTCCACGCCTCGACCGTCGGCGAGAAGGTGATGGTCGGCCACGGCGCCGTGCTGAACGACGCCGACGTGAAAGACGGGGCGCTCGTGGGGTTCAACTCCACCGTCAGCGACGCCACCATCGGCCGCGGCTCCATCGTCGCGATGGGGACGGTCGTCCCGCCGGGCTACGAGGTGCCCCCCGAGTCGTTCGTCCGTGGCAGCCCCGCACAGGTGACGCCGCTCTCGGAGACGACAATCGACCCCGACGAGGTGTTCGAGGCCTTCTCCTCGGGCGACTACGCGAACCTCGCGGCGCGCCACGAGGACCTGTTCGAATAAGGCGCGGCTGATTCGGCGGGCCGTGGCCTGTACGGCCGGAAAGCGCCGAGGGGCGCTGGGCTCGGGGGTTTCTGGCTGTCACACTCGGCTGTCGCGGCAACCGATGTCACTACCGGACGCACCACTTATAATGCAAGAGCCGCCACAGTTGCTGCATGGACGATATCGTCGACCTGGTGCGCCGGTCGCTGGCCGAGGAGACCTACGTGGAGTTCACCGACCGGGTCGACGCACAGGCCGACCAGTTGCGCCGGGCGATCGATGCCGGCGAGTTCGACAACGAGGGGTTCTCGGTCGGGCTGGAGGTCGAACTGTACGCGATCAACAGCGTGCCCGAGCCGCCGGAACCCGACGAGGACGACGCGGACGAGGGCGAGGAACAGGCCGAGGACGACCTCGCGGGCGACGAGAGCGGGAACGCCTGGGACGGCTCGCTGGAGCCCCGGAGCGACTCCGGCGGCAGCGGCGCGTCGCTGGAGCCGGACAGCGAGACGCCGCCGCCGGACGACGGCGCGGACGAGGCCGACGCGGACGAGGCCGACGACGGCTTCGGGCCCGGTGAGGGGCCGTCCCTCGACGTGGACCCCGACAGCCCGCTCGCCCCCGACGAGCCCGACGAACCCGAGGAACCGGAGGCCGAACCGACCGTCGAGGCCGAAGCCGAGGACGACGACGAGCCGTACATGGAGCCGGAGGAGTGGGAGGGCCGGCTCACCCGGCTGCCCGACGTGGTGTTCGAGGGCGAGGCCAACAAGGAGCTGGGCCTGCACAACGCCGAAATCAACACCGAACCGAACACCTTCGACGGGGCCGGCATGGAGGTCCAGACGACCGCCGTCGAGATGCACACCAAGCAGGCCCGCCAGCAGGCGAGCAAACACAACTGCGAGCTGATTCTGGACGCGATGTGGACCATCCCGCCCGAAGAGGGCGGCGAGGCGTACCTCTCGGACCACGAGAACCGGGATGGCGTGATTCTGGCCGAGAACATGCGTCAGGCCCCCCGCTACGTCGCGCTGGACAACGAAGCCGTCCGGCACGCCGGCGGCGCCATCGACTTCTCTGTGCCGGGCTACGAGGGGTCGTTCCCGACGATCCTGTTCGAGTCGCTGGCGACCTCCATCCAGCCACACCTCCAGATTCCCGACAGCGACGCGTTCCCCGAGTACTACAACGCCGCTATCCGGACGCTGGGCCCGCTGGTAGCGCTGTCGACGAACTCGCCGTTCCTGCCGGCGGATTTCTACCCGGCCGACACCGACGGCGAGTGGCTGTGTGAAAACACCGACCACGAGCTGCGAATCGCCGCCTTCGAGCAGTCGGTCAACACCAGCGACCGCCCGAAGGTGAAGGTGCCTCGTGATATCGACACCGTCTCGGACGTGGTCGACCGCGTCGTGACCGACGACCTCTTTGGCCCGTTCCTCCGGGAGTGGCTCGACGAGAGCGAACGCGAGGCGCTGGACGACCGCATCTGGGAGTTCGACCACAAGCGGGGGACCTACTGGCGCTGGCTCCGCTGTGTCGTCGGCGGGGCGCCGGTCGAGGGCGCGAGCGACGAGCGGTCGCTGCGCATCGAGTACCGCCCGCTGCCCACCCAGCCACACGTCAAGGATATGATCGGCCTGCAGGCGCTGACGGTCGGGCTCATCCGCGGCCTCGTGGTCGCGGACCACCCCGTGACGGAGCTCCCGTGGCAGGAGGCCGAGCGGAGCTTCTACGCCGCCGCTTCGGACGGGCTGGACGCCGACCTCTCGTGGGTCACCGTCCACGGCGAGCGCACCACCGACCACGAGGTCATCTTCGACGAGATATTCCGCTACGCCCGGCTGGGACTGGAGGCACAGGAGATTCCCGAGACCCGCATCGACGAGTATCTCGGCCCAATCGAGGAGCGGTACGCGGCCGGCGAGACGCCGAGTTCGTGGAAGGTCGACCGCGTCCGTGCCCATCTCGACGACGGGCTAGCGCTCGACGAGGCGATGATGGAGATGCAACGGGAGTACTTCGAGCACTGTCGCGAGCACCACGCCTTCGCCGAGTGGCTCTGACTACCGCTCGGTGAACCAGTCGGGCATCGCGACGCTGTCCTCGCCGGTCCAGACCCGATAGCGGAGCGTCCGGACCGTGCCGTCGGCGTAGCGCTCGCGGTGGTCCATCGCCCGGATGACGCCCTCGCGGTCGACGTACAGCGTCGAGTCGGCGGCGACGACGGTCCGGGAGCCCGACCGCGAGATGGTCGACTCGGTCGTGTTCGCCCGCAGGACCGCCAGTTCGGTCCCGTTCCTCTCGACCGTCTCCGTCCGGTTGTAGACGAGCCCGGCGACGTGCTGCTGGAGGACGAAGAAGCCGGTCGTGCTGTCGACGTACGGGACGCTGTCGTCGTCGAGGCGCTCGCTGCTGACGGGGCCGTCCGCGCTCCGCACGTACCGACGACCGTCGGCCAGCACGACGTCGTTCGTCTGCGTGGTCACGCGGCGGACTCGAACCCGGTTGGCGGCGCGGTCGACCCACACATCCGTGGTCGAGAGGTCCCCGTCGACGACCCGTCGGTGGAAGTCCCGGCTCGAAAGCGCCTCCTGATGGCCCGCGATGATACGACCCACGGCTGGCGTCCCGTCGGCGGTCTGGGGGAGCCACACGTTCCCCGACGACGGGGTCGGCACGGGCGCCGGCGTGACTTCGGGGGTGTCACCCGCCGCGCCGCTGCCGAACACGCCGCTACAGCCGGCCAGCACGACGACGGCGAGGACGAGAACCTGACGCACGTCCGGATGGTCGGCCCGGAGCGAAAAGTAGCCAGAGGAAGCTGGCAGTTCACGCCGGCGGACGACCATTTATCCGGGTCCCGCACCTACACCTGCCCGATGGTATCAACAGGCGATTCCGCGCCCGACATCTCCGCGACGGTCGCGAACGGAGAGGTAGAGGCTTTCGAACTGTCCGACCACCTCGGTGACGGTCCGGTCGTGCTCGCGTTCTTCCCCGGCGCGTTCACCCCGCCGTGTTCCAACGAGATGGTCGCGCTGCAGGAACACCTCGGCGACTTCGAGGCCGCCGGCGCGACGATTCTGGGTGTCAGCGCCGACTCGGCGTTCTCGCAGAACGCCTTCCGCGACGAGCACGGCCTCGAGTTCTCGCTCGTCAGCGACATGAGTCGCGGCGCCATCGACAACTACGGCGTCCGAATCGACATCGAGGACCTCGGACTCCACGGCGTCGCGAACCGCTCGGTGTTCGTCCTCGACGACGACGGCGAGGTCACCTACAGCTGGGTCGCCGACGACCCGACCAACGAGCCCGACTACGAGGAGCTGCTCGACGCCGTCCAGAGCGCCTGAATCCCGCAAAACCGTTTTTCGACCTTACAGCGCGACGTCGACCGTCTCCGACCCGCCCAGCCCGTCGACGGTGAGCGTCGCCTGTCCGGGACCGGTCTTCTCGACCTCGATGTGTGCCGAGAAGGAGGTCTGGAGGCCGCTGATGGTGCTGCCCATGTCGGCGCCGATGTCGGCGCTGGTGTCCAGCGCACAGACGCCGATCCCTTCGCCCCGGCGCAGTTCGGTCAGGAAGTTGGAGTTGAGGAACCGATACAGCGACCGGGTGTCGTCCACTTCGCCCGCGATGGTCGAACAGAGCATGATGCCCGAGCGGAACCGGTCGGAGTGTTGCTGGGCCGACGCCACGAGCGTCGAGAAGTCCATGCCCAGCCGCGTCAGGTCGCTGATGTCGTCGACGGACTGGATGTCGTCGCCGGCCGCGGGCCCCTCACAGGTCAGGACAGAGGCGCGCGAGCCGGCCCCGGTTCGGACGCTGTTGAGGTCCCGCTGGACGGACCGCCCGCCGCTGCCCGTCGAGAGGACGATGGAGCGCTCGTCGTCGTCGGCCGCGACGAGCCGGCTGAACACCGCTTGTAGCGCGTCGGCGTCCTCGCCGGTCAGCAGGACGCTCGTCCCGCTGTCGATGGGGCCAAGCGAGAGGGAGTCGACGTCGAAGCCGTCGGTCGCGAGGCTCACTGTGCCACCTCCTCGCCGCGGGCGGCTCGAAGCGACTGTCGCAGGTCCAGAATCTCCATCGCCGTCTCGGCGAAGTCCTGCAGTTCGGCGCGTTCCTCGGCGTCGTAGCTCCGTCTCTCGAAGTCGATGAGACACACCTGCCCGATGACCTGTCCGTTCGGGGCGGTCATGTTCGCGCCGGCGTAGGAGACGATACCGAGGTTCTCGAGCTGTTCGTTCTTGTTGAAGCGGTTGTCGTCGGCGATGTCTTCGATGACCATGACGTCCTCCTGGAGCATGCTGTGGGTGCAGATGGTGTCCTCCCGCGTGAGGCTGTCCAGGTCGGCCCCGTGACAGGCGAGGAAGCTCTCCTCGTCTTTCTCGATGAGGCCGATGAAGGCGACGCCGGCGTCGAAGTGGCTCGCGATGAGGTCGGTGAGCCGCTCGAAGCTCTCCTCGATGGGGAGTTCGTCGATGTCGTACTCGGCCAGCGTCGCCAGCCGCTCCTCCTCGTCGTCGGGCCGCAGGAAGCCGACCTGTGCGCTGTGTTCGATGACGTCGTTGGTAATAAAGCCCAGTCGGTCGTGGGCGTCCGGGAGGTCGCGGTTGAGATACTCGACGATGGTCTCCTCGAAGGAGTCCGTGTCGATATCCTGTGGCGGGCGGTCGGTAAAGAGGACGCTCGGTACCTGCGGCGCGTGTTCGCGCACGGCGCGGATGACGTCCATCCCGGTCCCGTCGGACAGCTCGTAGCTCGTGACGACACAGACGACGGACTCCTCGCGGAGCCGCTGGGTCGCGCCCTCGACCGAGGTCGCCTCGACGGCCGACAGCGTCCCCTCGGTGTCGATGGCCTCGGCCACCGCTCCGATACGCTCGTCGTCGTCCACACACAGCACTGTTCTGGAGAGGTCGGTCGTCTCCTCGCTTGTCGCTTTGGACATACATCACCGTTCGGAAACCGACATATAGCTCTGTGCTGCCGGTTATCAGCCATGATTTCTCAAGCAATTCCGTAAATAAAGCAGGCGCCAACAACAGTACTGCCAGCCGACACGACCGCTCGAACTGCTCGGTCACTCGCCCCGCTCACGCCCGGCGCGCGCCGGTGCCCGTCGCCACCGCTCGGAGGTCGAAGCGCTCGTCGTCGAGCGCCACGCCGTCGAAGGGGTCCGCGGCGAGCAGGAGCGCCCCGTCGAGGTCGGCGTAGTCGACCAGCGGGGCGAGGTGGACGGCGGCGGCCAGCGAGGCGTTCGACTCGACCATACAGCCGACCATCGTCGAGAGCCGATGGGCGTCGGCCGTGTGAACCAGCCGCCGCGCCGCTCGGAGCCCGCCGCACTTGACGAGTTTGACGTTGACGACGCTGCAGGCGTCCGCGAGCCGGGGCACGTCCGTCGCGGTCCGGCAGGCCTCGTCGGCACACACCGGCATCGCGGTCACGTCTGCGACTCGCCGGAGGCCGGCGATATCGTCGGCCGCGACGGGCTGTTCGAGCATCGTCACGCCGCCGGCCTCCAGCCACCCGCTCTTCTCGACGGCTTCGTCGGCCTCCCACGCCGCGTTCGCGTCGACCCGGAGCTCGGCGTCGGGGACGGCCTCGCGGACCGCCTCGAACCGCGCCCGGTCGCCGTCGGTACCGAGCTTCAGCTTCAGTATCGAGAAGCCGGCCTCCGCGGCCGCCCGGGCCTTCCGCGCCATCTCCGCCGGCGGGTCGATACCGACCGTGTAGGTCGTCGGCGGCACCCGCTCGGGGTCGAGCCCCCACTGGCGGTACAGCGGGACGCCCAGCGCCCGGGCCGCGAGGTCGGCGACGGCGATGGAGACGGCGCTGCGGGCCGCCGGCCGGTCGGGCGCTTCCTCGTGTAGCAGTCGCTCGATGCGCTGGCCCGCGTGCGGGTCGCCGACCTCGTCGACGGTTTCGAGCAGCGCCGGGAGCGCCCCGGCCACCGACTCGGCCGTCTCGTCGTAGTACGACGACGGAGTAGCCGCGCCGTACCCCGTGATGTCCTCGTGCGTCAACTCGACGACGACGGTCTCGCTCGTCTCGGCCGTCCCCCGAGCGATGCCGAAGGGCGTCGAGAGCGGCAGGTCGTGGCGCTCGACGGTCCAGTTCATACTATCACGTCGAGCACCTCGTCGGGAATCCCGTCACGGACCGGGTCGGTCGCCGGCGCGCCGATGGCCTCGGCGTAGTCCGCGACGGCGTCGTCGGCCGCGTCGTCGGCCAGCCCCTGCGTGTTCAGCGCGCCGGCGACGACCGACGCGCCCGAGACCGGCCCGGCCAGGCGCTCGTAGATGTCGACGTACTCGCCCGGCGGCGGAATCGCGAACGACTCGTAGCCGTGGACCGACTCGCGCCCGGCCTCGTGGCACATGACGAGCGCGTCCGGCGCCGAGCCGTGGAGGATGCTCGCCGTCACGCCCGAGTAGGCCGGGTGGGCGAGCGCGCCCTGTCCCTCGACGACGACGAGGTCCAGCCCCGCCGGCGTCTCGACCAGCCGCTCGACCGCCCCAGCGGCGTAGTCCGAAATCACGCGGTCGACGACGATACCCCACCCTTCGATAGCGACGCCGGTCTGGCCCGTCGGGGCGACGGCGGCATCGAGTCCCCGCTCCCGGGCGGCGTCCCGGAGCTCGAAGGCCGTGGTCATCTTCCCCGTCGAGCAGTCGGTGCCGACGGTTGTGACCACCGTGGCGTCTACGCCGCCGGCGGTCCCGTCGGCGACGGTGAGGTCGTCGGGCGGCTTTCGGAGGTCGGCGAGCCGGCCGCCGTGCTCGTCGGCGAGTTCGGCGAACTCGTCGTCCTCGCCGAGGAAGTAGTGCAGTCCCGACAGGACGTGACAACCCCGCTCCAGCGCCGCTCGCACGTCCGGTCGCCAGGACTCGTCGAACCCGCCGCCGATCGGGGCGACGCCGATAACCAGCGCGTCGACCGCGGGCACGTCGGCCATCGAGGAAACGATAGGGGCGTCCTGCACGCCCGGGAGCTCGTCGGTGACGCGCTTGCCCGCGCGCGCCTGGTCCAGCACCGCCCGGACCTCGTGGTCACCGTAGCGAAGGAGTCCGACGGCCGTCTTGGCGCGGTCGGGAAACGCGTCGTGGGCGAGGACGGCGACCTGCATACCAGTAGCGTCGCGGGGCCGCCGCCTAAAGCTAGGGTCGGCGCCGGATTACGGGACCACGAGCCGGACCGTCCACAGCGACCGTACCGCGTCAGCGAGCCCGTCTTCCGGGTCGCCGGTCGCGTCGACGGTCCTGGTTACCGCGGCCCGCTCTTCGAGCTCGTGGATGACGGACCCCTCGCCGACGACGTACAGGGTTTCGGGGTCGACCTCGTCGATGGCGGCCCGACAGCGCTCGACGTGGCTGGCTATCTGCTGGTCGCGCAGGCGCTCGAATCGGGACTGGGAGAACCCGCCCTTCGAGTGCTGGCTCTTGAGCTCGGAGTCGAAGCCGTGGAACGCCGTCCGCTCGCGGCCGTCGTACTCCCCCAGCGCGAAGAGGTCCGAGCGGACGAGCGCGACGGTGTGGGGGCCCGTCGGCTCGAACCACCCGCGCTCGAACTGCACGTGGTCGTCCCAGCCGGCGAACGGTTCGGGCGGGACGGGGACCGAGAGACAGGCCGACAACAGCCCCGCGTCGTCGGTGACTGCCAGACACGGCGCGGCTCCGGCGACCGCTTCGGTGCGGTCGCCAAAGGCCTCGCGGACCGCCGCCGGCACGTCGTGCTCGCCGGGGACGTAGGCGGTGAACACGCCTTCTCGGCCCGTCTCGAAGGATTCGAGCCGGTCGAGTATCTCCCCGACGCGGCTCCCGTGGAGGCGCTCGGCGTCGCGGTCGGTGCCGGCGCTGTCGGCGCTCCCCTGGCGCTCGACGCGGTCCTCCAGTTCGGCGACTCGGTCTTCGAGGCGGTTGCCCCGCTCCTCGGCCCGCTGGCGTTCGGTGGCGGCCTCGGCGCGGCGCTCCTCCTCGGCGTCTAGCTGCCGTTCGAGGTGGCGCTTCTCCTCTTCGAGCTCGGCGACGCGCTCCTTCAGCGACGCGCGCCCCAGCAACCGGTCCAGCATGAACGCTACTGGCTACGGCGACGGGCTTAAAAGTGGCTGCCGGTCAGACCGCGCTGTCGGGCAGTGGCTCCGCCGTGTCCGCGACCGACAGGAGCTGTGCCGCGTGGTCGGCCTTCGCGAGGAACACCTCCTTGAGGCTCGGCGGGTTCCGGACGTCCGCAGCCGCCAGCACTGCCTCCGGGACTGCGAGCGTGTCCGCCGGTACCTCGTCGTCCCCGTGGACGGGGAAATGGCGACGGCCGAGCTTCATCACCAGCGGTAGGTCGGTCCGTGTAACCCCCTCGTCGCCGTACAGCTGTTGGTTGACTCGCTCGTGTTGGTCCCGACACATCGCGGCCCCACCGTCGCGGGGCTCGACGTAGAGGCGCCCCAGGTAGTAGCCGCGTGAGAACTGTTCGAACATCGGTGCACGTGAACGATGCGCATGCTTATATAAAAGCCTTCGGCGAAATTCTCTTGTCGGCGGGCTATTCTAGCGAACGCGGTTTCTGTCGGCTCGGCGTGGTTGCGGTGCTGTCTCGCGTGCGACGCAGATTCCGGCCGTCGGTGAGCGCCCTCACGTCGGTCACGGTCCCGTCGCCGACTCGTACCGATAGCGTTTCACACCGTCGTACTGGACGACGTGTATGGACACGCGGGGGCCGCTACCACGGAAGTACGCGCGGTACTATCTGGAGAACACGCCGAGTCTGGTGTGGCTGGTCGTCGTCAACGCCGTCGCCGTCCTCGTCGGCGTCCGCTACTACGTCGAGACGATGCCGGACGTGTCGACGTTCCTCTGGCCGCTGTACGCCGATTCGCCGACCGCGCTCTTCCTGATGACTCTGTCGCTGGTGACGCTGTGGCCCTTCCTCGGGAAGTCACTCGACGAGGTGCCGGTGAACCGCCCGCTGGCCTATCTCCACACCATCGCGCTGGTGTGGCTCGTGAAGATGGGCGTCTGGACGGTCGTCGCGCTGAACCTGGGCTTCGACGTCTACTTCCCCGCGGCGTGGGCCTACTTCGGCATCGTCATCACGCACGTGGGCTTCGTCGCCGAGGGGTTCCTCGTCCCCCACTACGGACGGACGACTCGCGGTGCGCTGGCGACGGCGCTGGTGCTCGCCCTGGGCAACGACCTACTGGACTACGGCTTTGGCTACTACCCGCCGCTGCGCTACGACCCCGGGCCGACCCTGGTCGTCGCCACCGTGGCGCTCTCGGTGCTCTCGGTGGCGGTGGCCGCTAGAGTCATGCCGCGGCTGGACGAGAGTCGTCGATAAACGCTCTTGGACTAGCTCGGGGGGTCTCGTCCGGAGATGAACGGCGCGAACGAACGGTCCAGTTTTTATTAGTCGGTGGTCCAAGCACAGATAGATGACCAACCGGCACGCAGTGTTCGTGGTGTGTGTCGCCGTCGCGCTGCTGGTCTCGCCGACTATCATGGCCCAGGAGACCGCGACGGCGACTCGGAACACGACCAACGGGAGCGGGGGAACCGCCGGCATGGGAGCGCAGCTGACTGCGTTCACCCAGTCCAGTTCGGCCGCGGCCAACGACTCCGTCGAGAACGGGATGTGGCGGGCGGGGTTCGACCAGTCGGACGCCGGTGAGCGGACCAATCTCGTCCGTGACCGGGCCGGAACGCTCGAACGGCGTCTCGACCGACTCCAGCGCCAGAACGAGAGCCTCCGGGCGGAGTACGAGAACGGCTCGCTCCCACAGCCGGCCTACATCGCCAGACAGAGCCGGCTCAGCGCCCGTATCGACGGCCTGCGAGCGGCGGTGAACGACACCGACGAGGCGGCCGCCCGGGCCGGTGTGAACGACAGCCGGCTGGAGCGGCTCCGCGAGAACGCGAGCGAACTCGACGGACCGGAAGTCGCGGCCATCGCCCGTGGGCTGGGCGGCGGTCCGCCGGCTGACCGGGGGCCACCAGACGAGGCCGGTGAACGTGGTCCGCCCGACGACGCTCGCGGTCCACCTGACGAGGCCGGTGAGCGTGGCCCGCCCGACGACGCTCGCGGCCCACCGGCGAACCGGAGCGAGGAGCGCGGCGAGACGGCGAACCGGAGCGAGGAGCGCGGCGAGACGGCGAACCGGAGCGAGGAGCGCGGCGAGGCGGCGAACCGGACGGACGGGCCCGGCCAGTCCACGGACCGCAGCGAAGCACCCGGGTCGTCGGGCGGCGGCGATACCGCCACGAACGAGACGTCCGCTGCCGGTCAACCGGACAGCGCTGGCGGTGCGACCGACGGGAGCGAGGGCGGCGCTGCCGACCGGTCGAACGGCCCCGACACCAAGGGCAGTGAGTCGGGCGGCGACGACACCAAGGGCAGTGGGTCGGGCGGCGACGACACCAAGGGCAGTGGGTCGAGCAGCGACGACACGAAAGGCAGTGGCTCGGGCAGCGACGGTGCCGGCGGGGACCGGGCCGACGAGGCCCCGGGCCGGAGCGGAAACTGACGGCCATTCGAGAGTCACCCTTTTTTACTATGACCCGTTACGTCAGGTGAATGGACTCCGCCGAGTTACTCGACCTGCTTGGAAACGCTAACCGCCGGCGGATTCTACGCCTGCTCGCACACAAACCCTGCTACGTCACAGAGATCAGCGAGTATCTCGGCGTCAGCCCGAAAGCCGTTATCGACCATCTGAAGAAACTGGAGGAGGCCGGGCTCGTCGACTCGCGAACGGACGACCAGCGCCGGAAGTACTTCTCCATCTCGCGGAACCTCCGGCTGGAGGTCCGGGTCTCGCCCTACGAGTTCGGAACCAAGAGCGCCTACCCGGCGAGTACCGGCCTCGACATGTCCTCGTGCCGACACCTGTCCATCGAGGTCGACGACGAGGACGGCGGCGACCTCCGCGACCTCGCCGCCCAGCTCGCCCGGCTCGAACAGCTGGAAAACGAGCTGTCGATGGCCCAGCGGTGGGTCCAGGGCCGGGTGACGGACGTTCGCGACCGGTTCGACGGCGCTGTCGAGAACGGCGAGGGACGGCTGTACGCCGAACTGGTGAGCGCGCTCACTCACGGGCCGTCGTCGGTGCGTTCGCTCGCCCGCGAGGTCGAGGCCCCGCCGGAGCTCGTCGACGACGCGCTGGGACGACTCGCCGAGGAAGACGTCGTCGAGCGGACCGAGGACGGCTGGGAACTCCGCTAGAGGTCTCGGGTCAGCCCGTCTCTGAGGTCCCGGCCGAAGTAGTGGCCCAGGACGGCCAGGACCATCCCGGCGGCCGCGGCGATGACGAACAGGCGCGTCCCGTCCAGCCCGGCGAGCAGCATCGGCAGCAGCGAGGTCACGACGGCGAGTCCCGACAGCAGGCCGCCGGCGACCGCCGTCTCGGCGTAGCGGCGTTCGCTGTCGAGCAACCCGTGGAGAAACGAGCCCACGGGGATACCGGCGAACGCGGTGAACGGAACTATCGGGATGAGGCTACCGAGCGTCATTCCGATGCCGATGGCGCCGAACGCGACGAGCAGCGCCCGAACCGAGAAGTAACTACCCGTCGATTCCTCGGCCGTTTCGCTCCCCGAATCGCTCAGCAGGTCCGCGCTGGCGGCTGTCGACGCCGCCGTGTCGGTGTCCGTCGACCCCTCGGCGTCCGCGTCGCGGGTTCGCTCCACCGTTCGGTCGGACATACTCGCACTCCGACCGCCGGACGTATGGCCTTTGTGGGGGGCGTCAGCCGACGGCGGTCGGCCGACGAACAAATGGGTTCAAGTCACGCCGGCCGGAACGTCCCCCTATGAACGCAGGCGACCGGGTTCGCGTCGACCGCGCGGACCAGCGCTACGAGGGCGTCTTGCTCCCCTCCAGTACGCCCGACCACCTCGTGGTGAAACTCGACGGCGGTTACAACGTCGGTATCGACCGCGACGCGGCGAGCGTCGACGTGCTCGAATCGGACGTCTACGACGTCGAGAGCGCACAGGACGAGGCGTCCAGTTCGGAAATCGAGTTCGACGACGACCTCCCGACGGTGTCGCTCATCTCCACCGGCGGGACCATCGCCTCGACCGTGGACTACCGGACCGGCGCGGTCACGGCCCAGTTCGACGCCGAGGACGTGCTCCGGGCGGTGCCGGACCTGGCGGGCATGGCCAACTACCGCGGCCGCGTCGTCGCCAACATCCTCTCGGAGAACATGACACCGGCGGTGTGGCAGGACCTCGCCCGAGCCATCCACGACGAAATCGAGGCCGGCGCGGACGGCGTCGTCGTCATGCACGGCACCGACACGATGCAGTTCTCCGCCTCGGCGATGGCCTTCATGCTCGACACGCCGGTCCCCATCGTCTTCACGGGGAGCCAGCGCTCGGCCGACCGGCCGTCCTCGGACAACGTGATGAACGCGGTCTCGGCCGTCGAGGCCGCCACGAGCGACTGCGCGGAGGTGCTGGTCTGTATGCACGAAAACGAGTCCGACGACCGCTGTGCGCTCCACCGGGGCACCCGCGTCCGCAAGAACCACACCTCCCGACGGGACGCCTTCGAGACCGTCGGCGCGAAGCCGCTGGGGGTCGTCGACTACGACACCGACGGGGACAACGCCGTCAGTTTCCGCCGCGAACACGTGCCACGGGGCGAGCGCGAACTCGCCCTGCACGAGGACCTCGCGACCGACGTCGAGCTCGTCAAGTTCACGCCGGGCATGACCACCGACGTGCTCGAAGCCGCCGCCGAGGGGGCCGACGGGCTCGTCATCGAGGGGACCGGGCTGGGCCACGTCAACACCGACTGGATCTCGGTCATCGATGACCTGGATATCCCGGTCGTGATGACCAGTCAGTGTCTCGAAGGCCGTGTCTGTGACCGCGTCTACGACACCGGGCGGGACCTGCTCGACGCCGGCGTCATCGAGGGCGAGGACATGCTCCCCGGGACGGCCAAAGTCAAACTGATGTGGGCACTGGCGAACAGCGAGGACGCGGCGGACACGATGGCCGAGCCGCTAGCGGGCGAGATCCAGCAGCGGTCGACGCCGTGGCTCTGAGGCGGCCGAGGCTGCTCCCGGTTCGGCGCTGCGGGGTGAATTCCACACCGATTCGAGCGCGAGCGCACGGAGAGCGCCCGTCGCCCGGCCCCGACCCACGGTGTGCACGCTGTGTTTTTTGCCGCTCGTCGCCAACTGACGGTATGACACCGACCGTCCGGCAGGCCCGCGCCGAGGACCGCGACGACGTCGTGGCGTTCGCCGAACAGGTCTGGCGCGACCGCCCGGACACCGTGGATTACATCCCCGACGTGTTCACCGACTGGGTCGAGAGCGACGGGCCGGACCAGCGCACCGTCGTCGCCGAGGTCGACGGGACGGCCGCGGGGCTCTGTCAGGCGCTCCGCCTCACCGGCCACGAGGCGTGGTTCCAGGGGATGCGCGTCGCCCCCGACTATCGGGGCGAGGGGCTCGGACTCGCCATGGTCGAGCACTGTTTCGAGTGGGTCCGCGACCGGGGTGCGACCGTCGGGCGGAACATGGTGTTCTCGTGGAACGACGCCGGGCTCGGGCAGTCGGTCGCCGCGGGGTTCGAGCCCGACACGGCGTTCCGGTTCGCCCATCCGGCCCCGGACGCGGGGGCCGACCCCGACACGCCCGTCGAGAACGACCCCGCCGCGGCCTGGAGTTACTGGACCGCGAGCGGGGCTCGGACGCACCTCTCCGGGCTGGCACTGGACCCCGACCAGCCGTGGGCCCTCTCCGAGCTGACCCGCGAGCGACTCCACCGGCTGGCCGACGACGAGACCGTCTTCGCGGTCAACGGAGGCGGGACGAGTGGGATGGCCTGTCGAACCGGCGAGCGAGATGGCCCCGACGGCGACCGACTCGCCGAGTACGCCGTCGGCGCGTGGGAGGACCGCAACACGGCCGCGGCGCTGTTCGACGCGATCCGGGCCGACGCGGCCGCGCTGGACGTCGACGGAACTCGGGTGCTGATTCCCGAGACCCCGCGCCACGTCGCGGAGGCGGCGGCGGTCCGGGCGGAGCTTGCCGACTGGCCCGATTTCGTCCTCTCGGCGGACCTGACCTAGCTTAGCCAGTTAGTCGCCCGGCTGTACGGTCGCGGGCCGAGCGGCCGTCTGACTCAGCGACAGCCGCGGCCAGACGAGTAAGAGTCCGAGCGTCGCGAGCCAGACGGCCCACTGCGCTGTGGCCCCGAAAACGAACACCGGGAAATTGCTGAGCGTGTGAACGCCGACAGCGAGCAAGAGGTTCCCAGTCCGGTAGTAGACGACGGCAAACAGCAGCCCAACGACGAACAGCGCGGCGACGCTCAGCGCCGTCTGCGGGACGGTCGCGCCCTGATACAACCGGGCAGGGACGTGCACGAACGCGAACAGTGCCTGAGAGCCCGCGAGTGCGAGCGCGAGCGCGCTCGACGGCCCGACCCCGGACAGCGAACCGAGGTGGAGTCGGACCTGCTCTGTGAGCAAGCCCCGGTACAGAACCTCTTCGTAGAGGGAGTTCCCAAAGAGCTCTCTGACGAGCAGTCCGACGAAGACGACCACACCGTCGGAAAACAGTGGTGTGACCGCGAACCCCGGGACTCGTCCCGTCGTCACGACGGTGGCTGTCACGAGCAGCATCTGTGCCCCGAGCCAGACGAGCACCACGCTCCAGAGCGCCGGACCGACGACCGCTCGCCTCAGTCCGACGTCCCGGGCGGTTAGTGACTCACTGCGGAGGACGAACAAGACGAGCCCGAGCCAGGCGAGATTCATCACGAGCTCCGGATGGACGAACCCGCCCGTCGCGGCGTACACTGGTCTGCTGATCGTCGCTTTCGTCCACGGGTGTAACACGGCTCCGAAGTAGAACAGCAGCTGGAGGACGCCGATTCCGACTACCGCGCCGAGGAGGCGCACAGACCCGCGGTCGCTCTCTGGGACCGTCGCCCAGAGCGGCTGTGAACGTGGCGTGTGACTGTTCTGTGGCATTCACTGACTGCTATTCGGCAGTGGAACATATACTAGCGACGCCGTTCTCCGGCGGCGAGAATCGCCCGTTCAGTCGACTCGGCTGCCGGTCACCGTGATGGTGACTGTGACCGGTCTGCGGGCGGTGGCAGCCGACTCAGTCGCGTTCGCCCCGACCGGGGCTGGGGGAACGCTCGTCGGCTCCGGCCCGTCGATACGGCTGCTTATCTCGGGCGTCCTCGCTGTCGGCGCGGTCGCGCTGTGGGCGGCCTCCGGTGGGGCGGCTCGCGCCCACACTCGCTCTATGTTCCCTCTCAGCCGCCGCTGACCGGCGGGAAGAGCGCGAGTTCGGTGTCGCCCCTCACTGCCGTTTCCAACCCCTCGCGCGCGGCGAAGGCGTCCTCCCCGTCGACCAGCAGCCGGATGTGGTCGGCCAGCTCCCCGTCCTCGAACAGCTCGTCGTGTAGCTCCGGACGCGCCTCGACCAGCGCCGCGAGCGCCTGTTCGACCGTCGCGCCCGCCTCGACGTCGACGCCGACCGTCTCGTCGCCGGCGATGTCCCGGAGGTGTGCGAACAGCTTCCACTCCATACCCGAACCCGGAGAGCGCCACTATTGAGCGTTGTGACACGGCACCGACGGTCCCGGCGTCAGCTCCGGGTGTCCTCGGCAGCGTCGGAATCCCCGGCAGCGCCCTCGCTGCCGGTCGCCGGCGTCTCCTCGTCGCTCGCCCCCGCGTCGGCGTCGGACCCGCCCTCGGCCACGAGGTCGCCGTCCGAGGGCTCGCCCCCGTCGGTCGTCTCGTCGGTGACCTCGCGCTGCCGGCCGGCGGCCGCCTCGACGCGCCGGAGCGCCTCGGGCGTGGCGATAGCGTAGACAACGTCGCCGGCCGCCAGCGGTCGGTCGCGGGAGGGAATCGGTTCCGGCGGGCCGTCGGGCCGCGTGATGGCCGCGACGGTGACACCCAGCTCGCCGACGGGGGTCCCGACGAGTTCGCTCCCGGCGGGGACGGTCACTGTTCCCATCGTCTCGTCGGCGGCCCGGAGCAGGGAGGCGAACTCCCGGTCAGGCCGGTCCTGCACCGGGAGCGTGACCAGTTTGTACTCCTCGCTCGGGTCGAGTCGCGGCGTGTCCGCGGCGTCGATGGCCACGGTCACCACGTCGTCGGCGACGCCGCGGAGCTCCCCGGTCACCACCCGCTCGAACGGGTCGGTGTCCCACACCTGGACGAGGTCGCCGGCGCTCGTGGCGTTGGCCGGGTCGGCGCGGACGGCCACGGCGTTGGTCGCCGGCGGGAGCGTCGGGCCGATACCGGCCGCCCGCGAGCCCACGCCGATGTACGTCACGTCGCCGTCGTCGTCGAGTTCGACGTCGACGTGGCCGACGCCGTAGTCCGTCTTGAGCCGGGTGACGAGCCGCTCGCGGAGCTCGGTCTTGGTCAGGCGACGCGGGAAGAGGAACCGCTTGCCGGCGAGCCCCTCCTTCGTCTTGTCGGGCATCGGGTCGTAGCCGACGATGTCGTCGATATCAGACGGCAGGCGCACCGACGTCACCCGGCCCACGGTCTGGACGATGTCGCTCACGTCCGCGTTGACAGTGCGGCCGCCGGTGGCGGCAAAGAGGTCCGTTCCGACGGCGTCGCCGACCCGGATGCCCACCGAGGAGCCGAGCGCGCCCAGCGCGAAGGCGGCGAGGTTCCGCAGGACGTACTGGGAGCCGAGGACGGCGTCGTCGCCGAGTATCACCTGCCCGAGTGCGCCGGTCGGGATGAGGCTGACGGCGACGACGGAGAGACCGAACAGCACCCCGAGACCCGTCGGGACGCGCTCGCGGACGTACCAGCGGTAGCCAAGCGCCACGAGGCCGGCGGCCGTCGCGGCGCCGATACCGATTACCAGGACCTGTGCCGCCACCTGGAGCGGCGTGGTCGCGGTCGACCCGCCCTGCAGTGCGAGCCCCTGGAGGGGTGTCGCCGACAGCGTCGCGACGGTCATGCCACCGCCTCCGCGAACGCGTCGAGCGCGTCCGTGGTCCCGACCGCGTACACCGCTTCGCCAGCGGCGAGTTCGGTGTCGCCCTGCGGGGCGAGGCGCCAGCCGCCCTGTTTGCGGACGGCGAGCACCGCCACGCCGTAGGTGTCCCGGACGCGGGCCTCGCGGAGCGAGACCCCGTCGAGCGCGCCCTCGCCGGCGATGCTCAGCTTCCGGAAGCGGTTCCCAGCCCGGCGCAACAGCGAGATGAGTTCGTACTCCCGGCGGGTGCCCCGCGGTTCGACGACGACCTTCGCGCTCTCGCTCCGGAGCAGCGCCTGTACGTCGGCGCGGTTGGCAGCGACGGTCAGCCGCCCCTCGCCGCCGTCGGTCGTCGGCGCCCGGACCGGTGCCGGCGGGGCGTCGGCGTCGACCACTGTGGGCTCCTCCGGGGTCTCGACGGGTTTCTCGGTGCGCTTGGTGGTGGCGCTGACCACGGTCGCCCGCACTTCGGCGTCCGGGGTCAGCACCGTCACCTCGTCGTTGCGCGCGAGCCCAGTCGGGAGCAGCGCCTCGACGGAGACGGCGTGGCGGCCGTCGCCCACCCGCTTCGAGAGCCCGGAGAAGGGCGGGGCGGCGACGACGGTCGCCCGCCCCTGCTCGTCGATGCTGACTGCCACGTCCCCGAGGTCGAACTCGGTCTTCAGGCGCTCCTCCATGCGCGCTTCGAGTTCGCCGATGCGGAGGTCCACGGGGAAGGTCCACTCGCCGCCCCGAATCTCGGCCCGGAGCGACTCGGGCAGCGGCGGGTACCCCTCCATGTCGGCCACGTCGCCGACCACGCGGATGCGGACCTCGTCGCGCCCGCCGACCAGTTCTACCACGTCCGCCGACAGGCGCTTGTCCCGAAGCCCCTGCAGGGAGAGCCGTTTCGGGAACGTCGCGCCCATCTGGTCGCCCTTGCTGTGGGCGTACAGCGACACCATCCCGACGAGGATGATGGCCGTGATGACCCGCTCCGCGTTCGGTGCCGTCGTGATAGAGCGGTCCGCGAGCGCCAGCAGGCCGCCGCTGACGCCGGCCAGCGCGATGGCCAGCACGGCGACACCGAAGCCGGGGAGGGTCACCCCGGTGAAGTACTTGAACGCAAATCCGAGGGCCCACGAGGCGAGCGCCGGGATGACGCCCACCAGCAGTCCCAGATAGATACCGAGGAGAATCTCGACCGGGAGCGAAGCCATGTGCCCACGGAACCGTTCCGTTCACAAAGCGCTTCCGACGCCACAGCCCCGTGGGACGGCCACACCGGTCCAGCGGACTCCCGCATCGGCACAAACGATTTGCCCGACCGGTCGGATTGGTGCGTATGAATCGTGGCCGTACGGTGGTCGTGCTCGCCGTCCTCGTGCTGGCGGGCTGTCAGGGTCCCAGCGCCGTCCCCGAGACGGTGACGCCCGCCCCGGTCCCGACCGCGTCCGGTGCGGTGTCCGTCGACGCCGAGCGGGTCGCTGCGGCCCACCGAGCGGCGCTGTCGAACCGGTCGTACACGACGACGGTGGCTCTGACCGTCACCTACGAAAACGGGTCCACTGCCCGGCTCACAGACGAGTTCGTCGTCGGGGCCGACGGCACCTACAGCTACGAGCGTCGGGCGCGTGGTCCCTATCCGCAAGCCGTCTCGAACCGCTCGCTCTGGCAGAACGACAGCTACGAGTTCACCCGGACTGCCGAGAACGGCAGCGAGACGGTGACCAGCCGCAGCCGCTCGGGCTTCGACGACGTCTCGCTGTCGGGTTTCCTCGGGAACCTGCTGGGCGGGTTCGACCGCACCGCCGAGCGGACCGGTGGACAGACGGTCGTCAGCGGCCGCCAGGACGGCGCTCGCGGTGTCCCGCTGCCGGCACGGTTGGGAATCGGCCGTGACGCCGGACTGAACGCCGTGATACGCGGGGATATCGTCCGGACGGTCACGGTCACCGCGCGGGCCGCCTACCCCGACATCGACCAGTCAGTCGACGTGCGACTGCGGGTGAGCGTCCGGCGCGTCGGCGAGAGCGACCCCGTGCGGCCGGCGTGGGCGGCCGCCTCGAACGCGACCGAGACGGGCTGAAGACGGGGCTGGCCGGTTTCGACACGGCAAAAAACGGCGGTGTTCGGGGCCGCTTACGCGAGCTCTTCGATGTTCTCGACCACGGCCTCGGCGAACTCGGAGGTCGAGAGCTTCTCGCCGCCCTCGATCTGTCGTTCGAGGTCGTAGGTGACCTGCCCGCTGGAGATGGTCTCCTCGACGGCGTCGCGAACGAGCTGGCCGGCGTCCTTCCAGCCCATGTATTCGAGCATGAGGCGGCCGGAGAGGATCATCGCGGTCGGGTTGACCTTGTTCTCGCCGGCGTATTTCGGGGCCGAGCCGTGGACCGGTTCGGCCAGACAGCGGGCCTCGCCGAAGTTCGCGCCGGGGGCGATGCCGAGCCCGCCGATCTGTGCGCCGGCGGCGTCGGACATGTAGTCCCCGTTCAGGTTCATCGTCGCGATGACGTCGTACTCGCCCGTGCGAGTGAGGAGCTGCTGGAGCATGTTGTCGGCGATGCGGTCGTTGACGACCAGCGTGCCCTCGGGGGCCTCGCCGTCGTACTCCTCCCACAGCTGGTCCTCCGTGATGACGTCCTCGCCGTACTCCTCTTCGGCGACCTCGTAGCCCCAGTCGCGGAAGGCGCCCTCGGTGAACTTCATGATGTTGCCCTTGTGGACGAGCGTGACCGAGTCGCGCTCCTCCTCGATGGCGTAGTCGATGGCCTCGCGGACGAGGCGCTTGGTGCCGTACTCGGTGATGGGTTTGATACCGATGCCGACCGGGCCGTCGTGGATGGTCGAATCGTAGCCCATGTCCTCCTCGACGAAGGCCTTGACCTCTTCGACCTCGTCGGTGCCGGCCTCCCACTCGATGCCGGCGTAGACGTCCTCGGTGTTCTCCCGGAAGGTGACCATGTCCATGGCGCTGGGGTCCTTGACCGGGGACGGGACGCCGTCGAGGTGGTAGGTCGGTCGGACGTTCGCGTACAGGTCGAGCGTCTTCCGCAGCGCGACGTTCAGCGAGCGGAAGCCGGCGCCGACGGGCGTCGTCAGCGGGCCCTTGATGGCGACGTTGAACTCCTTGATGGCCTCGACGGTGTCGTCGGGCAGGTTCTCGTCGTACATCTCTCGGGCGCTGGAGCCGGCGTAGACGCGCATCCAGGAGATATCGCGACCGGTGGCGTCGGCGGCCGCTTCGAGGACCTTCTGGGCGGCCGGGCCGACGTCCGTCCCGATGCCGTCCCCGTGGATGATGGGGATAATCGGGTTCTCGGGAACGTCGAGCTCGTTGTCGTCGGTAACTTCGATCTGCTGTCCCTCGTCCGGGACATCCACTTTGTCGTAGTCGTAGCCCATATCGCGGCCCATGATAGTTGTCCCTAAATGGCTGCCGCTTTGCCGTCGATATGGTAACGGGGGCCACACGAAGGGGCAGCAGTACTACCACACCGCGTCGCCCATCGACCTGCCCTCCCGCTGGCGGGGTATCTATTTTCCCGTCGACAGCCAAACTGTGCGTATGTTCGTCGCTGTCCACGGCGGTGCCGGGAGTACGCCAGAAGAGCCCGCGGACCGCCAGCGGTCGCTCGCAGCGGCCGCCCGAACCGCAAGCGACGCCGATACACCGCTCGACGCCGCGTGCGAAGCCGTCCGACCGCTGGAACGCGACCCCGCGTTCAACGCCGGCGTCGGCGGCGCGGTCCAGAGCGACGGCGTCGTCCGACCAGAGGCCGGCGTGATGACCGACCGGGGGAACACCGGTGCCGCGGCGGGGCTGACCGGTGTGGTCCACGCCGTCGACGTAGCCCACGTCGTCGCCACGGCGACGCCACACCTGCTCGTCGCCGGCGACCCGGCCGTCGAGCTGGCGGCCGCCCACGATATCGATACCGAGGGCGAGCTGCTGACCGA